>JBJEFI010000143.1:0-5495 GCA_051873875.1 Bacillaceae bacterium
GCTTCTAACACATCCTCAACGCTATGGTACAGTTTTACTTCTTCCGGTAACTCTCTATCCTGTCTGCTTAAAACAACGTTCTCTCGGCTTGCTAGAGGCTTACCAAATGATTGATACGTGTTGTAACCCATTACTACAGTTTGATTAAGTGTCTTATTCTTAAAGTATTCCATATCCGATGACAGTTTCCACATTAGCTTGTTATCTTTGCCTATTGTTCTATTTAAGTCGCAAGCAGCAATCATTTTAATCATACCGACAACTCCAATCTTATTGGTTCTCCATGTTGATAGTTAATTAGCTTTATATCGTCCAAGGTAAAGTCATAAAAATTATCAATTTCTGGGTTAATCCATAATTCAGGTGCTTGATAAGTTTTTCTTTCAATTTGTTCACTTAGTTGAATAACATGCCGATCATATACATGACTATTATCAATGTTAAAGCAAATTGTGCCTACTGGGATATTTACTACTTGAGCTATTAATCTATGTAATACGCTATATTGAAAAATGTTAAACGGATTGCCGAGTCCCATATCATTTGATCTGATATTAACTGTAAGATGTAATTTATCGTCCCAATACTGCCAGTGAGTCTCATATACACAAGGTTCGAGCGACATAAAAGGTAAATCTTCTACACACCATAAAGTTGTCTTAATTCTTCGTGAATATGGATTAGTTTTTAGTTCATGTATTAAAAAGTCTACTTGATCAAGCTCTTCATCTTCTACTGGACGGTTCTTATTACCTAGTTGCCAACCATAAGCCTTACCAATTGTTCCATCCTCTAACTCAAACTTATTCCACACTGGACTACCCATGTCTCTTAAATCCTGTACTACATTTGATTTCTTTTGCCATATCCAAAGTATCTCTGCTATGGCCGAATTAATCGCAACTTTCTTACTGGTTAGAATAGGAATACCCTCGCTGTTATCAAACATCATTCGTTGGTTGAGTATTGTTTTAGCAAAAGCCGGTTCTCCATCATCCCATTTAGCTCTTGGAACTCCATCCCATTTCCCCTCATTTAAAATCCTCTTTATAATCTGATTGTACTGAACATCTGCTTCAGCCATATTCCACCTCTTTATTTAAATTGAAGGGCTAAAGGATTTAACCAGTAGCCCGTTATGTATTAATTTATTATTTTGGATCATAGTACTCTATATAATCTATTGCTTCTTTTCTTACTAAATATTTATAATCCTCATTAGCACTATTTATTAAATTGATTGATTTGCCTGTATCGTTTTCTATAAAGTTATATAGTTGAGAATAATCATTTGAAACGTTAATCGACTTACCATTTCTAAAGTGAATAAGTACCATATTATCAACCCTCCTTTCCTATCAAATGAAAGACTGATTTTATTTGGTTCCAGTTGATCCGAAGCCTCCCCTATCTGTTTCATCTAAATGTTCAACCTCTAAAAACTCCACTTCTTCCATCTTCTTATTTATCCTAAATTGACATATACGTTCGTTCTTCTTAATCACTGTGTCTCTCATTGCTAATGCTGGAAAATGCCATTGATCATTGTCACCTGAATATGATTCGTCAATTACTCCATATGAATTAGTTTGTAGCACACCGTAATGTTTGAATGTAGATGAACGTGGAACTACATTGCCCTCATAACCTTCTGGGAGTTTCATACCGATACCTAAAGGAATCATTTTGTATTCAAATTGCTTTAACCTTATATCCTTTGCAGCTCGTAGATCATACCAGTCACCAATAGCTAACTTTTCTAATTTAGTGATATCCTTATCGAAATACTTCACTTTAATTTGTTTCATTTTATATCCCCTTTTTATTAGTTATTAATTTATTGTTTAATCGTTAAAGTAAAAGTCTTCATCCTTCACATGCTCAACAAGTGCTTTCTTATAACCATTACCTTTCATACTAAAGAAGTCATGTGATTTAGTCTTTGTATCTAATCCATTCAACACAATAGGGTTTACTTCTTCATATTCAAAGAGTGGTTCAAATCCTAAATTCTGTAGAGCTTTATTTGCATTATATCTTACAAACTTCTTAACATCTGAGGCTAATCCTACCTGATCATAAACATCTTCTGTATAAAGAATTTCGTTTTCGTAAAGCTGATTAAGTAAGTTATATACAAATTCTTTTAAATCTACTTGTGTTTGTGTATCTTGTTTTTTATAAATTTCTTGTGCCAATAATCCTATGTATACTCCATGTATAGCTTCATCACGAAGGATGAGGTTAATAATTTCTCCACTCTGCATTAACTTTCCTTGTCCGTAGAAATATAGAGGATAATAAAAACCACTATAGAATAGGAAACTTTCAAGTAGTACAGAAGCTGTCATGGCTTTAAATATCTTAATCTCATCATCTTCAACTTCATCATAAATACTTACAATCATATCTGCCTTTACTTGCAAGTATTTATTACCTTTAACCCATTCAAAAACCTCATTAATTTGTTCAGTAGATGCTAAGGTTAGAAAGATGTTTGAATATGATTTAGCGTGTACTGCATTCTCCATCATTGCCATAAAGTTTAAGACTGCTTTACGTTGATGACCTTTAACAAATTCAGCTATACGTGGCATACCTGTGTTTCCCTGTTCTGTATCCAGCAATGTTAAACCGGCCAATGCTTTCATATATGTATCTTTCTCTTCAGTGGTTAAAGTCTTCCATGTTAATAGATCCCCATTAAGGCTTATTTCCTCTGGTAGCCAAAACTGTTTAGTGTTCTGGCTATAAAACATTTGAGTAAAATTATCTTCTGGTTTGCTCCAATCGGCAGCATCATATATTTTTGTCATTTAATACCCCTTTCATTATATCAGACTGAACAAGATAAACATCCGTCTTGACCAGTATCTTTAGTTCTTGCATAGTATAAAGTTTTAATTCCTTTATGATGTGCATATAAGTCAATACGTGTTAAATCTCTAGTTGTCATTGTATCTTTCAGGAATAATGTAAATGATATTCCTTGATCAATATGTTTCTGAATAGTAGCAATCATGTCTATCACTTTAAACATATCCATGTCATATGCTTCTTTATAAGAGAACCATGTGTCCATTCCTAAACCAGGCATAGGGTAATATGTTTTAGAGTTACCATATGTTCTTTCTTCAACCTTTTCCATTATAGGCATAACCGCAGCAGTACTCGACTGGACATATGAAATTGAGCCGGTAGGTGCGATGCAAAGGCGGTAACTGTTTGTTAGACCGTGTTCTTTTACATTTTCTTTTAGAGTAGACCAATCGTTTACTGTTGGAATATATATCCCTTCAAACAATGTTTTTACTTTATCAGTTTTAGGTGAAAAGTCTTCTTCTAAGTATTGATTAAAATACTCTCCTGTAGCATATGTAGAATCTTCAAATCTATAATATTTCTTACCAGTATCTCGTGCTATCTCCATAGACCTTTCAATAGAGTAATAGTTCATCATCATGAAGAATGTATTAGCAAAATCTCTAGCTGGCTCACTCTCATATGGGATTTTGTTTTTAGCAAGGAATCCATGTAAATTCATAGCTCCCAATCCAACTGATCTCATTAATCTATTTGCTTTCTGTACTGCCGGTGCATTCTCAACTGAAGTCTTTTCAGATACACTTGTCAAAGCATCAATACCTAATTTAACTGTTTCTTTTATAGATTTATTATTCATTACGTTTACAATATTAACTGAGGCTAAGTTACAGGATATATCTAATCCTAATTCATCCTCTTTACCGTAGTCTGTGTAATTAGATACAACAGATGATTGTAAAACTTCCGTACATAAATTACTGAATTTAACTTCTGAGATGTGATTGTTAGCATGTACTTTATTAACATTCTCCTTAAACATCACATATGGATAACCTGATTCAAATCTTAACGCTGCGATCTTCTCAAGTAGTTTCCTAGCATTAACTTTTTCTTTTCTTACATTAGGATTATCAACTAACTCATCATACATTTCACTCATATCCATCTCATCTAAATATTGACCGTATTCTTTATATACTGAGTATGGATAAAACAAGTAAGCATCCTTATCTTCTCTTGCTAATTCAATAAACTTATCTGGTATAACTACACCAATTGATAATGTTTTAACCCTTACATCTTCATCTGCTGAAATCTTCTTAGTTTCAAGAAAATCTTCAATATCTTTATGGAATATTGTTAAGTATACAGCTCCACTACCTTGTCTTTGTCCCATTTGATCAGCATACCTGAATGAGTGGTCTAAAAGTTTCATAACCCCAACTACACCTTTTGTAGCATTTTCAATACCTTTAATCGGCTCGCCTTTTGCTCTAATTTTAGATAGATTAATTGATACTCCTCCACCAACTTTAGACAATTGCATTGAAATATTTTCAGTCATTGCTATATCATTCAATGAATCATTCATTTCAAGTAAGAAACAGCTTACCAGTTCACCTCTACGCTTTCTTCCTGCATTTAAGAATGTTGGAGTAGCTGGTTGAAATTCTTGATTAATCATCATCTCAGTTAATTGTTTAGCTTTATCAAAATCCCCATCACTCAGATACAAGGCCACTATCGCTATCCTGTCTTCATATCGTTCAAGAATCTTCTTCTTATCGTTAGTTTTTAAAGCATAATCATTATAAAATTTGAATGCTGACATATAAGAAGGGAATCTAAATTTCTTCCTGTATGCTGTATCGAATACTTCTTTAATCTCTTCGTATGTAAACTGTTTTAAAAACTCTTTCTCGTAGTAATCATTCTCTACTAAATAATCTAATTTTTCCTTTAAATCATGGAAGAATACTGTATTAAGATTAATGTTATTTACAAAGTAGCTGTGTGCAGCTTCCTTATCTTTTTCAAATTGAAATTGCCCATTTCTATCCCTGATCATAATCTCATTATTTAATTTCAACCAATCAGCTATTTTTTCTTGTGTCAATCCGCATGACCTCCTGTTTAAACTTTTCTACATCTAACTCATTACCACCTAATTCAAATTTAAGAAGAAGGGGAACATTATAATGTTTTGAGATTATATCTCCTGCTCTAGCAAAGTTGTTCCCCCATACTTTATTTCCACTTGATGCTACACCTTTAAGGTAATTACTGTTTATATCAAGAAATGCTTTAGTTGATTCTGGAACTTCTCCGAATCCAATCGTATATGTAATTAAGCAAAATGGTTCGTTTATAACTAAGTTATTACTTAATTTATTAACATTATTATATTTTAGTTTGTTTACAAATCTTTCTACGTTTCCTGTCATAGTGTCATATATTATCAGCATGGTTTATCCGTAAACAACCCTTCAGTATATGTATGTCTCCCTGCTTCTGCTTCCTCTGAGTTGATTTCTCCCATTTCTAAGTATCCACGCATTAAATCCTCTTTTATATCCACCTTCTCTACCGGTACAAACAAATGCTTATACATTGTCTCTGTAATGATAGTCTTATTTCCAATCTGATCAGTAATCAAATACTCCCCTGGA
>JBJEFI010000144.1:0-5448 GCA_051873875.1 Bacillaceae bacterium
TATATAAATTTTGTAACGAAAAAGAATTCTAAGAAGGGGGAGTTAATAGTGGTCCAATCGAATATTAATATGACTAATCGTCTATTAAGAATAATGAGGAACGCAGAAAAAGAAGCTACATTATCCAAAAATAAAGTGTTAAACCCTGTTCGTTTACTTATCGCTTGTTTAAAAGAAACAACAGGTGCGCTCGGAGAAATTTCATTGAAATGTAGCTTAAAAGAAACTTCTTTGAAAGCTTCGGTTGAGAAGTTAGATGGTACTTCAACTCAAACTGTTACTAGTAGTGATTTTTTTAATACTCCAGTAACACAGGAAATCATAACGGTTTTTGAAGTTGGAATTAGTTATATGAAAAGATATAACCAGATTTATATGAATGAAGGTCATTTACTTAAAGCGTTACTCACAACGAATGTGCTTAATGCTTTTTTATCAGATGAAGATAAGCAAATTCTTTTAACCCTTGGTACCACCTCACGAGATATGATTACTTATCTTGGCAATTATCAATTCCCAAAATTAAATCAAAACCTCATTCGTAAAGTAACAATGAACGATAAGGAAAACCTTATTCATTTTGTTGAAAATCAGTTTTCAACAGGCTGGGCAGAAACAATCAAAGGTGCATTTTTAGTTGATGAACCTTCTGTATATATTGCATTTGATAGTAAAGGAGATATAGTTGGATTTGCTGCTTATGATGTCTATAAGAATAGAAAATGTTATTTGGGTCCTATGGGTGTATCAACATCTAATCGAATTAAAGGACTTGGATATTCTTTGCTACATCATTGTTTAAAAGATATGCAAGCTATCGGTTATGAATATGCGATTATTGGTGGAGCAGGACCGATAGAGTTTTATGAAAAAGCCTGTCATGCAGTCGTAATTCCTTCCGTATAGTTTCAATTCCTTCTTAATTCGTGCGTTATTTTTATGCTAATTAACAAAAAAGAATCTATTTTGATTAGTCTTTTTTCAAAATAGATTCTTTTTATCAAATTTTATTTTACTACAATTCTATGCATTCACTGCTTGCTCTTCCTTCAAAACTTTTTCTTCCTTCTTCACATTTTTAAAGGCTGTTGCCAGCATCAATTTCATTCGATTGATTTGGTTAACAGCAGATTCACTTGCATCATAATCAATAGCTGTAATATTTGCCTCTGAATATAATTCCTTCAAGCCCTTCATCATTCCCCTACCTGTCACATGGTTTGGTAGACAAGCAAATGGTTGAACACAGGCAATGTTATTTACACCATCTTCAATTAATGCCATCATTTCTCCTGTTAAAAACCAACCTTCTCCTGCTTGATTGGCGATGGATAATAACCTACTAGCTTTTTCTGCAAGTTCGTAAATTGTATGTGGTGCTGTAAATCGTTTACTATTTATCAATGCTTCCTTTAGTGGTCTCCGATAATGCTCAATGTATTTAATCGCACTACGATTCACATAAACCCCTGTTTTACTTTTGCCTAAATGGGTTCCTTTATAAATGCTGTCGTAAGCACAATATAAGAAGAAGTCAAGAATATCTGGCACGACTGCCTCTCCGCCTTCTTGCTCGATTAACTCCACAATTTTATTATTGGCATCTGGATGAAATTTCACTAAAATTTCGCCCACTACCCCAACTCTTGGTTTCTTCATTTTTACAATTGGGTGATTATCGAATTCCTCTACCATTTGAACAAGATGTCGTTGGTAGTCTTTAAAGCGGAATGTAGATAAAGATTCGGCAAAAATCGCTGACCATTTTTCACATAATGCATTCGTACTTCCTTCCACTTGTTCATAAGGACGAATACGATATGTCATTCGCATTAATCCATCTCCACATACGGTTGCAGCAATTAATTTTCTGACCAATGAATAACTTAACTTAAAGCCTGGATGTTTTTCCATACCAAGCGCATTTAAAGAGATAACAGGTACTTGTTCTAAACCAGCATCTTTTAACGCTTTTCGAAGTAAGGTAATATAGTTAGTCGCACGACATGCCCCTCCTGTTTGAGACATAATTAAGGCAGTTCGATTCACATCATATTTTCCACTTTTCAATGCATGTACCAATTGTCCCGTTGTTAAAATGGCTGGATAGCATGTGTCATTATTCACATATCGTAATCCTTCATCAATCGCTTCACTCGAAACAGTTGGCAGTAACTCTGCTCGGTATCCTTCACTCTTCATCACTGCCTCATACAAGTTAAAATGAATTGGTGACATTTGTGGAATTAAAATTGTGTAATCCTGCTTCATTTCCTTTGTAAAGGATTTGTTTTTATATGTTTTTGTTACCTGTGTCTGTTTCACACCTTTTGCTTGTCGTTCCTTCATTGCTGCCTGTAAAGAACGAATTCGAATACGTGCTGCCCCTAAATTATTTATTTCATCAATTTTAATTAATGAATACATTTTGTGATTGCTTTCTAATATTTCTTGCACCATATCACTCGTTACGGCATCTAATCCACAACCGAATGACGTAAGTTGAACAAGCTCTAATTCATCTCGTTTCGCTACAACACGAGCCGCTCGATATAGCCTTGCATGATATGTCCATTGGTTAACAACACGAATGTCTCTTTCTACTTCTGCTAAATGGGCAATGGAATCCTCCGTTAACACAGCCATTCCAAAACCAGTAATCAGCTCTGACATGCCATGATTAATTTCAGGGTCAATATGGTATGGTCGTCCTGCTAAAACAATTCCTTTTTTGCCTGTTTCTTTTAAGAACTGTAATGTTTCTTCCCCTTTATGACGAATATCTTGTTTTACTTTCTCGGCCTCTTGTAATGCAAGACCAACAGCTTGATGAATTTCCTGCTTTGAAATCATTGGAAACTGAGCTGTTAATTCTGCCTTCAATGCCTTTTCATTATCCAATGTTAAAAATGGTTGAATAAACGGAATTTCTTTTTCCTTTAAGACATCCATATTCACTCGAATGACTTCTGGATAAGAAGTAACAACAGGACAGTTGAAGTGATTCGTTGTTTCTTCCGATTCCTTTTTCTCAAAAACAACAGCTGGGTAGAAAATAAAATCAACGCCTTGTTCAATTAAACTTTCAATATGACCGTGGGTTAATTTAGCTGGATAACAAACCGATTCTGACGGGATAGTTTCGATTCCTTTTTCAAATATTTTCTTGCTAGATGTTGGTGATAATACAACTTCATAGCCAAGTTGTGTAAAAAAGGTATGCCAAAACGGATAATTTTCATACATGTTTAAGACACGTGGAATACCTACTCGCCCTCTCGTTGCCTCTTCTGTTTTTAAAGATTGATAATTAAATATGCGTTCATATTTATATTTATATAAATTTGGTAGTTCATTTTTCTGTTTACGAATGCCTGCGCCTCGTTCACATCGATTTCCTGTAATAAAGAATCGTTTGTCTTTAAAGCGATTAATTGTAATGGCGCAATTATTACTACAGCGTCCACAACGACTATGGGAAACATCATAAGAAAAAGTTTGTAACTCTTCTAATGGAAGTGTCGTACTTTTTGTTCCACTCACATGTTGCTCCTTGGCAATCAATGCACAACCATATGCTCCCATCATTCCAGCAATATCAGGACGAACGACTTCTTTATTTAACATTAATTCAAAGGAACGAAGAACAGCTTCATTATAAAATGTGCCACCTTGCACAATGATATTGTCACCTAACTCTTCTGGATTACGAAGCTTCATTACTTTTTGAATGGCATTTTTAATAACAGAATAAGATAATCCTGCTGATAGATTGGCTAACGTAACACCTTCCTTTTGAACTTGCTTTACTTTTGAGTTCATGAATACCGTACATCTTGAGCCTAAATCAACAGGCTGATCAGCTTGTAATGCCGTTTTCGCAAATTGTTCAATTGGAATATTTAATGAGTTTGAGAAACTCTCTAAAAATGATCCACAACCTGATGAACATGCTTCATTTAAAATTAAATGATCAATAGCACCATTCTTGATTTTAATGCACTTCATATCTTGTCCACCAATATCAAGAATAAAATCTACTGTTGGCAAAAATTTCGCCGCTGCCTTGTAATGAGCAATGGTTTCAACTTCTCCAACGTCTATTTGTAAAGCTGCTTGAATTAATCCTTCTCCATATCCTGTTACTGCCGACTTTGCGATCACAACATCATCTGATAATTGACTATATAAATCTTCTAGCCCTTGTTTAACGGACTGAAGTGGATTTCCTTTATTGCTTTCGTAAAATGTATACAATAACTCATCATCATTTCCCATTAAAACGATTTTCGTTGTCGTTGAGCCTGCATCAATTCCGAGAAAAGCATCTCCCTTATACGTTGCCAAATTACCTCTAGGTACTTTCGCCTTGTTATGTCTTGTTCGAAAGGCTTGAATCTCTTCTTCATTTTCAAACAACCTTGGAAGAGTTGTTACCGCTGTGTCTGTCGCCTGTGAAGAAAAGCTTTCAAATCGCTGACATAATTGACGTAACGAAATGGCTTCAGACTCACTTCCAGTTAACGCTGCCCCATAAGCAACGAAATATTGACTATTATTAGGAAAAATTACTTCTTCTTCCGTCAATTGTAACGTTTCTATAAACCGTTGGCGTAACTCTGATAAATAAGTTAATGGTCCACCTAAAAAAGCGACTTTTCCACGAATCGGTCGCCCACATGCTAGCCCACTAATCGTTTGGTTAACAACACTTTGAAAAACCGATGCCGCAATATCTTCTTTTTGTACCCCTTCATTTAATAATGTTTGTACATCTGTTTTAGCAAATACCCCACATCGTGAGGCAATTGGATAAATTTTTTGATGTGCCTTTGCCAAGTCATTTAATCCTTGCGCATCTGTTTGCAAAAGAGATGCGATTTGATCGATAAATGCTCCTGTTCCCCCAGCACAGGCTGCATTCATCCTTTGTTCGATACCGTTGGAAAAATAAATAAGTTTAGCATCTTCTCCACCAAGTTCAATGACAACATCTGTTGTTGGAATATATTTCTCCACTGCTTCTGTACAAGCAATTACTTCTTGAACGAATGGTACATTTACATGCTTTGCCATTGACATTCCTGCTGATCCAGCAATGTTCATCGTCACTGTTGCATTTGGATATTTTTTCAATACATCATGCAACATATACAACGTTGTTTTTTTTACCTCAGAAAAATGTCTCCTATATTTTTGATAAACCATTTTTCCGTCTCTATTTAATACAACCAATTTAGCTGTTGTTGAACCAACATCTAACCCCACATATAACAACATATGAAACTCCCTTTCCCTTTTAAATTTTCCTCTTTTCTTTCTAATTTTTTCTTTTTAACAAGGCCCCTATCTTCATATTAAAATAATATTATTTTTTAAATAAATTTTACTATCAATTACTATTAATTCCAATTTATAATTTTGTGAACATTTATTGGATTACAAAAT
>JBJEFI010000145.1:0-8320 GCA_051873875.1 Bacillaceae bacterium
CACAAATCTTATCTGGATGCCCTTCTGTTACAGATTCTGATGTGAAAAGTCGACGCTTTTTACTCATTGTTTTCCTCCTAATATGATAAAGTGTAACGGAACTCTATATTCTTTTTTTACTCTTCTATTACTACACTAACCAATTTAGCCAAGAAAATTACGATTTAAAAACAAAAAACCTTTTTCCATAACGAGAGAAAAAGGTTTTTAACATCCGTTCATCATTAGCCTTTTCTCTTATTGATCAAGACAAATATGCCTTGCATCAGGTTGAGCACCTTTCATCTATAGATGAGGTTGCTGGGCTTCATAGGGCCTTATCCCTCCACCAACTCGGAATAAGAGAGTATCCGTTCCATAGTATCATATTCAACTTAGGCATGTTTGTCAATAAAAAAATCTTGAATTTTTCGCTCTAAAAAATTCATAATTTTTTAGAAATTATATAAATACTAAATTGTTTAAATGATGTACAATATTTATTATAAAGTGCTATACTTATTTGGTGATAAGTTGCTAATAAAAAAGGGAAACAAAGGTGGGGTTAATTTGATGAGTACATTAGATGTGCAAGTTGGTTTAAATGAACTATTATCACTTGAAAGCGCAAACATCCAACTTAGTGTACCAAAACTAGTTGAAAAGATTTTGTGGAGACACGAAGGAGAAATTACATCAACAGGAGCTGTCTGTGTATCTACGGGGAAATATACAGGTCGTTCCCCACAAGACAAATTTACTGTGGTAGAAGAATCTACAAAAAATCATATTGATTGGGGTTCTGTTAACCAACCGATTTCAAGCGAAGTTTTTGATCGTCTTTATGAAAAGGTCGTAACATATTTAAAAACAAAAGAAGATATTTTTGTTTTTAAAGGTTTTGCAGGAGCTGATCACCGTTATCGTTTACCAATCCAAGTTATTAATGAATATGCTTGGCATAACTTATTTGCTCAAACATTATTCATCCGTCCAACGGAAGAAGAATTAAAAACACATGAAGCACAATTTACAATTGTATCTGCACCAGGCTTTAAAGCAGATCCTATATTAGACGGTACGCGTTCTGAAGCGTTTGTTATCGTTTCATTCGAAAAGAAAATCGTTTTAATTGGTGGTACAGAATATGCTGGTGAAATGAAGAAATCTATTTTCTCTATCATGAACTATTTATTACCACAAAAAGACATTTTATCAATGCATTGTTCTGCTAACGTTGGAAGTGAAGGAGACGTTGCATTATTCTTCGGTCTTTCAGGTACAGGTAAAACAACATTATCAGCAGATCCAAATCGTAAATTAATTGGGGATGATGAACACGGTTGGTCTGATAATGGCGTTTTCAATATTGAAGGCGGTTGCTACGCAAAATGTGCTGGCTTATCTCGTGAAAAAGAACCACAAATCTTTGACGCTATCACATTTGGTTCCGTACTAGAAAATGTTGTTATTGATGAAAATACACATATTGCTCAATATAACGATACATCTAAAACAGAAAATACACGTGCTGCTTATCCAATTGATGCAGTAGATAATATTGTCCTACCAAGTATTGCAGGTCACCCAAACACAATTATCTTCTTAACGGCAGATGCGTTTGGTGTATTACCTCCAATCAGTAAGTTAACAAAAGAACAAGCTATGTACCATTTCTTAAGTGGTTTCACTAGTAAATTAGCAGGAACAGAACGAGGTGTTACATCACCACAAGTAACGTTCTCAACATGCTTCGGATCTCCATTCCTTCCATTAAAAGCAACTGTTTATGCTGAAATGCTTGGAGAAAAAATCGAACAACATCAAGCAAATGTATTCTTAGTAAACACTGGTTGGACCGGTGGTGAGTATGGCGTTGGGAAACGAATGAACTTAGCCTATACTCGTGCTATGGTTACAGCTGCGTTAGAAGGCGAATTAGACAATTCAGAAACACAACAAGACCCATATTTCGGTCTACAAGTACCTATTCATGTACCTGGTGTACCTGATGAAGTATTAGTTCCAGAAAAAACATGGGAAGATAAAGACGCTTACCATGTAAAAGCAAAAGAATTAGCAGAACAATTCAAAGAAAACTTCAAAAAATTCGAAGATGTTTCTGAATCAATTGTAAAATTAGGTGGCCCAATTTCATAAATAAAAGAAATTATTAATAAATATAAATCAACAAAAAAGAGCGTGATACCCACGCTCTTTTTAAATTGAATAATAATTTTTATGAAATCTTTCTATTTTATTATCTAGTTAAATAATCATCGCTATTCCAAGGCTTTCAAAACAAACTAACAATACATAGTGCTTCTAAGATAATAATATATTTCAAATAATTAGGTGTGACCAACTAGCTCCCATAATTGCAATATATTCACCATCGGAAACAGTAAGCGACACATTTCTTACGGCGTGAACTAAACTTTCACCTTTCCGATACTGTTTATGTAAATTTTTTACTTCAATCAATATTTCCCCCTCAATCAATTAAAATAGTCACTTATGATAGTTCGACGAAATTCAATAAATTCCTTTGTATATACCAGTACTAATACGATTTCTATGACCATTTAAAAGCCAAATCTCCCCCCCTCTCCCACTAATTACCGAACATTCACTATTTAAAACAGAAGAAATTTAGTTGACTTGCGTATATTGTACAGATTAATATAATGAATATACGTTATTATATTAATATAGTAAGGGGCACAACGATGAAATTAACAAGAAATATTTTAATTGCACTTATTCTAGGCTTAATTGTAGGATTAACATTTAACCTTTTCATGCCTGAAATTTTTCCAACTATAAATGAATACCTTTTCGTTCCACTTGGAAATCTATTTGTTAAATTAATTAAAATGCTAGTTGTTCCAATCGTATTTTTCTCGATTGCACTAGGTGCAGCAGGAATTGGTGATCCAAAGAAATTAGGACGTATTGGTGGTAAATCTCTATTATTCTTCTTAACAACAACAGGAATCGGGATTACAATTGCAATGATCGTGGCATTGATTTTTAAACCTGGAAATGTTGGTTCTTTCGACCTTGCCAATGCAACATATGAAGGGACAACAGAAGCACCAAGCTTTATTGATACGCTTCTAAATATTATTCCAGAAAATCCAATTGCGGCCGCCTCTGAAGGAAATATGCTTCAAATTATTTTCTTTGCTGCCTTTTTAGGATTAGGAATGAGCTTAATTAGTACAAAAGTACAAACGTTATATAAAGTAATGGAAGAAATCAATGAATTAATGATGAAGCTTGTTTCACTTGTTATGTATACAGCTCCGATTGGCGCTTTTGCTTTAATTTGTAGCTCAATTGGCCAATTAGGTTTACAAGGAATGCAAGCAATGTTACTTTACTTAGCAGTTGTTCTCCTTTGCTTGTTCATTCATGCAATTGTCACATATGGAACTGCTTTGAAATTATTAGGTAACATGAGTCCAATTCATTTTATCAAAAACTTTTTTCCAGCTATTGCGGTTGCATTCTCTACTTCAAGTAGCAGTGCGACTTTACCAGTTGCAATGAAAACTGTTCAGGAAAAATTATATGTATCAAAATCAATTAGCTCTTTTATTCAACCATTAGGTGCAACAATTAACATGGATGGAACGGCAATTATGCAAGGGGTAGCAACAATTTTTATTGCTCAAGTATTCCAAGTTGAATTAACGTTTACGCAAATGTTATTAGTTGTCCTAACAGCAATTTTGGCAAGTGTGGGAACAGCAGGTGTTCCTGGAGTTGGTTTAATCATGCTAGCTATGGTATTAGAACAAGTTAACTTACCAGTAGAGGGGATTGCTTTAATTATCGGGGTAGAGCGAATCATCGATATGTTCCGTACATCTGTAAATATTACAGGGGATGCAGTTTGTGCGATTATTGTTGCTCGCTCTGAAGAAAAACACGAGCCTGTTATTCAACAAATGAGCGCATAATATATACCTTCTAATTAAATATTCAACATAAAATATAAAAAGCTATCTGAAAAATTTCAGATAGCTTTTCTTTATAAACAAGCTTTTGCTTTTTCCATACTATAAGTAAGTACATCGTCTTTCATAATAAAACTAAATTTCCCATCTTTTTTTACATTCATAGGCAATGTATCTAATAGAACTGGTCCTTTTGTTTCAAAATAATGCTCACATTGATCAAATTTACTTAATTGAGCAATGTAAATATTTTTTACAATTATCTTATCTTTACTTGTCACTCGATATTGACCAATATATTGAATGTTAGAAACAACGCCACCTGTCTCCTCGTGTACTTCACGAATTGCCGCTTGCACTGGACTCTCTCCTGCTTCTATTTTTCCCCCAGGAAACTCATAGCCACGACGAGTGTGATTTGTTAATACCCACTGATGATTGTATCGACATAAAACCCATACGTGCTTTGGTTCTTTTGAAAATGGTTGATCCTCAAAGGATAATTCTACCGTATTTTGGTAATAGTCTTTAAATTTATACATATGTGTTCTCCGTTCTTACGTTACTAAATCGTTCTACTATCATATCACATTCTTTTCACAGAGTGAAAGGAAAGCATAAAAAAGAGGATTATGTTACTATAAAGATGGGAGAGGAGGGATTCTTTTGATGCTTTTTATTCTTATACTGGGAATCATTATTGTGTTTGCTGTATTAGCCTTATCAATAGTAACAACGAACAAAGCTTATGCATACAAACATCAAGTAGATACGCCTGATCAAAATCCTTATCTACAACATGGAGAGCCTGAAACGAAATAACAAATTTGATTTATTTAAAGGTTGGAAGCAAAATGAAATATATTTTTATTACTATTTTTCGTTTTTATCAAAAATTTATATCACCATTAAAGCCACCTAGCTGCCGCTTTTATCCTACTTGTTCTAGTTATGGAATCGAGGCAATGCAAACTCACGGTGCAATAAAAGGAACGATTCTTACTATAATGCGTATTTTAAAATGCCATCCTTTTCATCCCGGTGGGTTTGATCCTGTTCCAGAAAAAAGAAAATGGAAACCAACAAAAGTCGAAAATGAAAAATAAAATGAAACTTCCACAAGTGGATGCTTCATTCCCACTTGTGGTTAGTTGAATCAATCGAGCTCTTTGCCTCCGTTAATCCGAGAAAATACTGTAATCTCATATTAAAAATTCCCGTTCTTTCTTCTTAATTTAATTGACAGCAAAAATAAATTAGTAGATTATACAATAATTTACGGTTAATAACAAATTATCCCTCTTAAAGAAAGCGTTTACATTTATTTAATTCACTAATTTTTCGAACTAAAAACACAATTCAGTCACATATAACTGCTTCATTCCTACCTATTACCTATTAAACTATATGTAGATGGTGTAAACCTATATACATTACAACTTTGTTTAGGGGGGAAACAAAATGGATGTGGAAATTTTAAGTAGAATGCAATTTGCAGTCACTATCTTTTACCACTTTTTATTCGTACCATTAACATTAGGGTTAGTTGTACTTGTTGCTGCAATGGAAATTCAACATGCACGTACATTAAATCCTAAATATAAGCGCATGGCTGATTTTTGGGGAAAATTATTTACTATTAACTTCGTACTTGGTGTTGTTACCGGTTTAACAATGGAGTTCCAATTCGGTACAAACTGGGGTGGCTATTCTAAATTCATGGGGGATATTTTTGGTATTCCACTAGCAATTGAAGCGTTAGTTGCCTTTTTCTTAGAATCTGTATTTATGGGAGTATGGCTATTTGGTCGTGATAAATTATCACCTAAAATGCGTGCCTTCTCTATGATTATGGTAGCACTCGGCACAACAATGTCTGGATTGTGGATTATTACGGCAGATGGCTTTATGCAAAATCCTGTTGGCTATGAAATTGTGAATGGTCGAGCAGAAATTGTGGATGTTGTTGCCTTATTAACAAACCCATACACATGGCATATGTTTGCTCATACTATCACAACTGCATGGATTGCAGGTTCCTTCTTTGTTCTAGCAATTAGTGCTTATCACTTATTGAAAAAACGAGAAGTTGATTTCTTTAAAACATCGTTTAAATTCGGTATCATTTTTGCAATCATTGCGACAACCATTACACCATTTATTGGTCACCAATCAGGTAATAATGCAGCGAAACATCAGCCATCGAAAGCTGCCGCAATGGAAGCTGTTTGGGAAACAACAGATGCATTACCGTTCTCTGTTATTTCGATTCCGATTCCAAGTGAAGAGCGAAATTTTGAATTAATTCAAATTCCTAAGGTAGGTAGTTTCTTATATACAAATGACTTTAATGGTGAAGTAATTGGACTAAAAGATATTCCTGCTGATGAACGTCCAAATGTAAATATGGTATTTTACGCCTTCCGCTTAATGGTTATGCTTGGTATGTTATTCGTCTTATTATCTTGGTTTGGATATTACTTACATCGTAAAGATAAATTACTAACAACGCCTTGGTACTTACGTACAATGTTATATGTATTACCTCTTCCATGGATTGCCATTAATGCTGGATGGGTTGTTACAGAGGTTGGACGTCAACCGTGGGTAGTATACGGCTTAATGAAAACCACAGATGGAATATCAGCTATTGCATCATCACAGGTTATCTTCTCATTTGTCGGTCTTGTGATTTTCTACACAATTTTAATTATTGCAGATGTCTATTTAATGGTTAAACATGCGAAAAAAGGTCCTGCACCTTTAGAAGTTCCAACAACGGAAGGAGGTTCTTCACATGTCTCATGATGCTTTGATGATTCTTTGGTTCATTCTTTGGGGCGTTATTTGGACAATGTATTTCATTCAAGATAGCTATTCCTTAGGCACAGGGATGATTTCTTCTTTTGTTACGAAAGACCGTCAAGAAAGAAATCAAATGCAAGAAGCGATTGGGCCATTCTGGAATGGAGCAGAAGTTTGGTTAATTTTAGCCGGGGGTGCTACTTTTGCAGCCTTCCCTGTCGCTTATGCAGATATGTTTACTTACTTATACGAAGGATTATTCTTACTTCTTTTTGCACTATTCTTCCGTGCAGCTGGGTTAGAATTTATGCATAAAGATGATAATCCAAAATGGCAACGTACATGCCTGATTGCTTTTCAAATTAGTAGTTTCTTGATTCCATTTTTACTTGGGGTTGTATTCTCCAACCTTTACTACGGACTATTAATTGGCCCAAATGGCTATGAAGGATCATTCTTTGATTTATTAAGAAGCTATACAATTCTAGGTGGATTGTTATTTGTCTTCATGTTCATGCTATCTGGTTCATTATGGTTAATGATTAAAGTAAAAGGAGAAATGGTAAACCGTTCCTATACGATTGCACGTTTTTCCGCTGTTGTTGTACCAATTTTAGTTGCTATTTTCTACGTGGCAACAAATAATCGTACAGAACTATTTGCTACTAATTTCACAGAGTATCCAGCTCTTTTTGCACTACCAGTTATCACTATGTTAATAGCTGTCTTAAACATTTTAGCTGTCTTTAAAAAGAAAATTAAAACAGCTTTCACTCTTGCATTATTAACGATTGCAATGTTTATGACGACAGGCTTCTCTGCTATGTATCCAAATATGCTACCTTCTCGTATTGCACCTGAATTTAGCTTATCCTTATTTGAGGCAGCAGGAAGCGAAATGAACTTAACTATTCTGACATTTGTTGCCGCAGTAATGGTACCAGTCGTTATCGGTTATCAATTATGGAGTTATTATTTCTTTAGAGAAAAAATTTCAAAAGAAGCTGCAAAAGGATATCGTTAAAACAAAAGCTACTACTAAGGAAATTCCTTAGTAGTAGCTTTTTTCATTTATCTAATATCCTCTTTATATGTACATATTTCTTTTAACACATTTATGTTTATTTCTGCTCCAATACCTGGATTGTCAGAAAGTATTACTCGTCCATTGTTCACTACTACCTCTGGTGTAATAATATCTTGTTCATAATAACGACTAGACGCCGATAAATCAGCAGGGATTGTAAAATTAGGTAATGTAGCCAGGGCCAAATTTTGAAGCCTTGAAACACCAAATTCTAGCATACCACCACACCAAACAGGGATAGTTACAGCCTGACAATAATCATGAATTTTAATTGCTTCATCCAAGCCGCCAACACGCCCAGATTTAATATTTACCACTTTACAACTCTCTAACGCATGTGCTGTTTTCACATCATCTAGGGAACAAATACTTTCATCTAAACAAATAGCTGTTTCAATTTGTCGTTGTAACTGGGCATGGTCAACAAAGTCAAAATGTCCAAAAGGCTGCTCAATCATCATCAGTTGAAATTCATCTAATGCTT
>JBJEFI010000145.1:8420-27646 GCA_051873875.1 Bacillaceae bacterium
TCAAAATGTCCAAAAGGCTGCTCAATCATCATCAGTTGAAATTCATCTAATGCTTTTAACTTTTTTATGTCTCCTAACTGATAGGCGCTATTTGCATCTACCATTAGTGGCAGTGTAGGAAAAGATGTCCGAATTTCTTTTATCAGCTCATAGTCCATTTTAGGACTTATTTTTATTTTAAAACGCTTATATCCTTCTTCTATGTATTGTTCAATTTGCTTCATCATCTGCTTTGGTTCACTTAAACCAATCACAACGCCAACATCTACATGTTTACGTTGTCCTCCAAGTGCTTGATATAAAGGTTTTTGCTGTAATTTTGCATATAAATCCCATAGCGCCCCTTCTAATCCTGCTTTTGCCATATTATTTCGCTTGATCCATGAACAATCATTTATAAATTCTCTCGGATGTAAGTAGGAATTCTGTAATACCATTGGAATAAGATAATCCTTTAACATCTGATACGTTGTTTTAATTGTTTCCTCTGTATACCATGGCTGAGAGAAAGCAACTACTTCCCCCCATCCTGTTATACCATTTTCCTCTTGCACTTCTAAAAGAAAGCTTTCCCTCTGTTCATAGACGCCATAGCTAGCTCGAAATGGGGTCTTTAACGGTGCTTGAATATGATAAATCGTTACACTAGTGATTTTCATGTATATACCTCATTAATTGATGTCTCATTAATTTATTCATGGCATTACGAGGAAGGTTATCTTTTACAAAAATAAGTTCATCAGGTACTTTATAACGCGCTAATCGCTGTCTACAATAGTCGAAAATTTCTTCTTTCGTTATCGATGCTTCTATTTGAACAATCGCAATTGGTCGTTGCCCCCATTTCGTCGAAGGGATACCAATTACGCCCACATCTTTTACACCATCTATTTCTTCAATTACCCGCTCAATTTCAATTGGATAAATATTTTCTCCACCTGAAATAATTAAATCTTTTCTGCGGTCACAAATATATAAAAAACCTTCATCATCTACATAACCAATATCTCCTGTATAAAACCATCCATCAATAAAGCTACCTTCACTTCCATGCAAATATCCATGAAATACATTTGCACCTCGAACGACAATTTCCCCTTCTTCATATGGATTACAATCTTGGCCATATTTCTTTATCCTTAATTCACATCCAAATAAAGGCTTTCCAACAGATCCTTGTTTCCGATGCAAATCATGAGGTGATAATGTAACAATTTGCGATGCTGTTTCTGTCATTCCATAAGTTTGATAAAGAGGAATACCTTCTTCTAAACATCTCTCTACAAGCTGAGAAGAAATAGGCCCTCCGCCAACAAGAACAAAACGTAACTTTTGCAATGCCAATCTTCCATTTTCACTTTCAACCATGTCATGAACCATTTTTGTCACAACAGACATCATTGTAACACGACGATTTTCAATTACCTCACAAAGTTGCGCTGGGTTATATGCTGGGACAGAAATGATTCGCATACCATATAAAACACTTTTTATTAACATGGAAAAGCCACCTACATGAAAAAATGGCAAAGAAGATAGCCAGCAATCATCTTCATGTAAGCCTACATTTAATAAAGAAGCAATGGCGCTATGATAATGGTTACCATACGTATGAACAACACATTTTGGCCTTCCTGTTGTCCCAGACGTATACATCATTGTACAAGGTGCTTGTAATGAAAACGTAGCTTGATAATTCCCTTCTTTCTCATCTTCTATTTTCTCTATTAAAAAATGAGAAAAAGAAACGGAACGATCAGAAAACACAAATTTTGTCTTGCTATCTGCTACTTGCCATTGCCATTCATGTTCTGTTAATCGTGTATTTAATAATAAACTAACTGCTCCACAATACATTATGCCAAATATACACTCGATAGAGTTAATTGAGTTTTCGGATAAGATAGCTACTACATCTCCACGTTTTACTCCTATTTTTTGAAAATAACCACATCTCACCAATGCTCGTTGATGAAGCTGTCCAAATGTGATATGTTCGTTCCCAATTTCAATTGCCACCTTATTACTACTTAATTGTGCTCGTTGCATTACCCAATTCGGTACATCCATATATACTCCCCCTTTATTCAAAAAAGGCTGTTTCAAAAGTAAATACTTTTAAACAGCCTTTTCCTTCTTATTTAATCCGTCTAAATCAAGGGAATCTTGGGAATTGACCGAAGTCTGGTTGACGTTTTTCTTTAAATGCGTCGCGTCCTTCCTTCGCCTCTTCTGTTGTATAGTAAAGCAATGTTGCATCCCCTGCAAGCTGTTGAACACCCGCTAAACCGTCTGTATCAGCGTTAAATGCTGCTTTTAAGAAACGAAGTGCCATTGGACTCTTTTCAAGCATTTCATTACACCATTGCACTGTTTCTTCTTCTAACTTCTCAAGTGGTACAACTGTATTTACTAAGCCCATTTCTAATGCTTCTTGGGCATTGTATTGACGACATAAGTACCAAATTTCACGAGCTTTTTTATGACCAATGATACGAGCTAAATAGCCAGCACCGTACCCACCATCAAAGCTACCTACCTTTGGACCTGTTTGGCCAAAAATGGCATTGTCAGCAGCAATTGTTAAATCACATACGATATGTAATACATGGCCCCCACCAATTGCATATCCTGCAACCATTGCCACAACTGGTTTTGGAATAACGCGAATTAAACGTTGTAAATCTAATACGTTTAAGCGTGGAATGTTATCTTCCCCAACATATCCACCATTTCCGCGAACCTTTTGGTCACCGCCAGAACAAAATGCCTTTCCACCTTCACCAGTTAAAATAATAACTCCTACATTCGCATCATCTCGCGCACGAGTAAAAGCATCAAATAATTCATGAACTGTTTGTGGACGAAATGCATTATGAACATGTGGACGATTAATTGAAATCTTTGCAATTCCATTATATGTCGAGTAAATAACATCTTCATATTGCTTTTCAATATTCCATTGAATACTCATGTATAAATCCCCCTTTTTCTTCTACTAAAATAAAAATATTATTCTCTAGTAGATTCCCTAAATGTTTGCAATAAGAAACTCCTCTACTATTGTACCAAAAATCTGACATTGTTCCACATGAATTACATGACTAGCTTGCGAAATTTTTTGATAGTTGGCATTTACAAGAAGATTTTTCATTTTTTTCATAATCCTACAAAACTTTTCATCCTCTTCTCCACAAAGTAATAAAACAGGAAAAGAGAAGGAAGAAAGCTTGTCCCAATACGATACTTGAGCGCCAGTCCCCATTCCAATCAAACTATTTGCAAGTCCCACTTTGTCATTAGTTAAGCGTTGAAGACGAAGAGTTTGGCGCTGAAATAGTGTTAACCGCTTTTGAAGTGGTTCAAACAAAGGAATACTCTCCCATCTAGAAACGAATGCTTCAATTGAATTTGCCATAATAAATGTAGCAAGTTCATTATCACTTTTTTGACGAAGTAATCGGTCTTCTTGTTCCATTATTCCAGCTGTACAACTTTCTAAAACAAGAGATTTTACCATTTCTGGATAAGTAGCTGCAAAGGAAACGGCAACACGTCCTCCCATTGAATATCCTAGTAGATGTACTTCTCTTGCTTCTTCCAGCTCTATAAGCTCATATAAGTCTCTAACAACATTTTCCATCGTATAACGGTTCCTATCAGGAGGTGCATCCGTCTCCCCATGCCCAATTAAATCAACAGCAATAACTGTAAAATGACTAGAAAAACCGTCAAGATAAGGTTCCCATGTTTCTTTACTACCTGTAAATCCATGCAATAAAAGAAGAAATGGTCCATTCCCCTTTTTCGTATAAGCATAAGAAACACCATTTATTTGCTTTTTATTCATGGCTAGATAAGCCTCTTACTACCGTATCCCATAATTGTCGATGAGCAGTTAAGTTATCATCTCGTTTCGAAATAACTTCGATAACGTGAAGACCATTTTCACGCTGGCACTTGTTCATTAACGTCTGAAACTCATCCATTGTCTCAGTTCTAAAAAATTGACCTCCATACATTTGAACAACATGTTGATAATCTAATCCTAATGGTGTACCAAATACCTTTTCAAAATGCATTGATTCATTAGCTTGCGGTAAAAATGAAAAAATACCCCCACCATCATTATTTACAACGACAATTGTTACATTCATTTCATAAAGCTTCGCTGCTAATAAACCATTTAAATCATGATAAAAAGATAAGTCACCAATTAATAAAACAACTCTTTCCCCTTGAGTAGCTACGCCTAATGCAGTTGATACAACACCATCGATACCATTTACACCACGATTTCCATAAATAGTTACATCTTCATCTAAACAATAGAAAAAAGAATCCACATCCCGAATTGGCATGCTGTTACTTACAAACAAATTTGTCTTTGGAAGAATAGATTTAGCAATTGTCGTAACAACTGCTCCCTCTATATGTTCCTCCATGTTTAAATGGTCCTTCAACAATGTTTTCGTATCTTCATTATAGCGATGCCATTGTTTTGCATACTTGTCATCTAGATTGCTGATTTCCTCACATAGTTGCTTACAGAATGCGTTTGGATTACAAGCAACCATGAAACTTGCAACATGAAGCGGATCACGCCAGCTTTCCCCTTCATCAACAACGATAACTATCGGATTACTTTCTTTTAAAAAGTTTGTTAACACTTTAGAAACTGGCATTCCCCCAACGCGAATAACGACATCTGGTTTTACTTGCTTGTTAATTTGTTCATGTCTTAAAAACGTATCATAGCAATCAATTATCCTTCTTTTATCATGAGAACCTGTTCGAAGCTTTGATAACGGATCTGCCAAAATCGGATATCCTAAAGCATTAGCAAGCATAACAACAGCATTTGCATCATATTCATGTTCGTTAGGCCCACAAATGATAATACCTTTTTCATATTGTGTAAGAAGTGAAATTATTTCTTGCTTTTGTTCGTCATTTAAATGCTGTTCACCAATAACTGTTTGGCACACACCATTTTTTCTTTTTCCACTACTCCATTTATCAAGAAAATGCAAGTTAGGAACTAATGGATCACGAAATGGCATATTAATATGAACAGGACCAAATGGCTTGGACATAGCACCTTTATAGCTTTTCGCTGCAATTGTTCGGACATAGTGATACATAACAATCTCATCTTCTGGAATTGCCGCTTCAATAAATAGTTTTATAAATTGATTGTACATATTTAATTGATTCATTGTTTGTGGTGCACCAATGTCTCGTAACTCATGAGGACGGTCTGCCGTCATCACAATTAATGGCACTCTACTTGCATGAGCTTCACAGATGGCAGGCATATAATTTGCCGCTGCCGTTCCAGACGTACAAACCAATCCAACTGCTCGATTTGTCTTTTTGGCAATTCCTAATGCAAAAAAGGCCGCTGAACGTTCATCTACGTGAACATACGTATTAATTCCTTCATGATTAGCAAATAACAGCGCTAATGGAGTTGAACGAGAGCCTGGACTAATTACTACATCTTTTATCCCATGGGCATACAATTCATCAATAAATGCCCCTAAATAAACCGCTAATACATTTTTATCCCCCATACTACTTTCCTCTTCCTTTTAAAGCCTTTAACATTGGCGTAAATTTTAAACTCGTTTCCTGTAACTCTAATTCAGGAATTGATTTCTCAACAATTCCGCATCCAGCAAATAAATGTGCCTCTTTATCTACTAAAAGTGCTGAACGAATGGCAACGACGAAATCACCATTCCCATCTACATCTAACCAACCAATCGGTGCACCATACCACCCTCGTTCTAACGGTTCGTATGTCTTAATGATCTCCAGCGCATCTTGTTTTGGAAATCCACCTAATGCTGGGGTAGGATGAAGCAATGGAATTAATTGAAAAACAGTCATCCCCTTTTTTAATTGCCCATAAATCGGCGTATATAAATGACTAAGGAAAGGTGTTTTTAAAATAGTCGGTTTATTTCCATAGGAAACTTTCTCCGCTACATTCGTTAATTCATTTAAAATCATATCTACAACAATTTGATGTTCTTCTAAATTTTTCGTATCGTTAAGCAATTCCTCTATGTATTGTTCTTCTTTTTCTTCGTTTTCTCCACGCTTAATCGTTCCTGCTAATGCCATTGTTGAAAAATGAAAGTTATCTACTTTCATTAATCGTTCTGGTGTAGCACCTACAAAGCAACGCTCCCCTTGTTGAAACGCAAAAATAAAACTATTTGGCTGTTGAATTTGTAACTGGCGTAAAATAGCTAATGAATCAATTGATGATGCAGTTGATACGATTAATTCTCTAGCTGCAACAACCTTCTTCACTTTTCCATCTTTAATATGTTGAATCATTTGTTCTACACTTTGAAGCCATTGCTCTTTTGCTACTTCTCGTTCGTCTTCAATGATACAATCCATAAATGCTAACGTATGCGTACCATTAAACTCTTCTTCTAATTCATAAAAAGGAGTTAATACATCTTCGATTTTCGTTGTTGTCTCTACTAAATAGTTCATCATTAAATAAGAATGTTGTTTACGATGAACATACGCAAATTTTGGCAAAATAAACGTTGCACCATCTAAGCCTTTCCATAATTCACTTTCTCTTTCATCGAAAGAAAAACCTCCAAAGACAAATGGCTTTATTTTATTTTCCCCACTTACTAAAACGGTTTCACCCTTTTGTAAAAAAGAGCGACTTTCTTGTTCAATCTGATTAAATCGTTGCTCGTTATTTCCTTTAAAGCACTTGCACAAGCCAATTCCAGTAACACTTTCCTTCTCTAATTCGTTATACAAAAAGAAGCGATTCGTTTCTTTCTTACCTAACGAATAAAAAAGAAGAGGATCACGATGCTCCACTTCTTTTACAACGGTCAATAATACGGATTGCCCTAGTGTTACTGCTTTTTCCCGCGCCTTGTGGAGTGCATTTGCTATTTCTTCATGATGTAATTGTTTCAATCTGGATCCCCCATTCTCCACATTGCTGTTTTTTCGCAAATTTACCCTATTTTTACCTTAACTTTAAGATACACCGATTCGTTTAATAGTGTCAATAAAAGACGGTCAATATTACTGCTATCATTGACATTCATTCTACTTTTCTCCTAAACTAATAAGTGAAGTATATTAAAGGGGAGAACTTCATGCAAATACAACAGCAAACTATTCAGAAACAGTCTTTATGGAAAATGTGGTGGAACCTTCTTCGTCCTCATACATTAACTGCTGCAATTATTCCAGTTTTAATTGGAACCGTTTATGCATGGCAAACAGAACAGCAATTTTCCTTTGGTTTATTTATCGCCATGCTAACTGCATCGTTGCTTATTCAAATTGCAACAAATAATTTCAATGAGTACTTTGATTACAAACGGGGACTAGATAATGAAGACTCAATTGGAATAGGTGGATCTATTGTCCGAGATGGAATGAAACCAAAAACAATTTTATATTTTTCATATGGGTGCTTGCTCGTTGCCCTTCTTATCGGTGTTTATATTTGTAATGAAACAAGCTGGTGGTTAGCAGCAATTGGACTTGTATCAATGGCAGTTGGTTACTTGTATACGGGGGGACCATATCCGATTGCCTATACACCGTTTGGAGAAATTATAGCAGGCGGATTTATGGGTGTATTAATTATTGGTATTTCCTTCTACATTCAAACGCTAAGTCTACATACAGACGTTGTTATTTTATCCATTCCAACTTCTTTATTAATTGGTGCTATTTTATTAGCTAATAACATTCGTGACTTAGATAATGATAAAGAAAACGGGAGAAAAACACTGGCTATTTTAATAGGAAAAGAGAAGGCTATTTTTGTTTTAGCTACTTTTTTCTTTCTTGCTTATATTAGCGCAACAATCTTCTCCATTATTGGTCTTGTTAGCCCACTTGTTAATATTTGTTACTTAAGCTTACCACTTGCCATTCGAGCAGTGAAAACATTTAAGGAAAATGATACACCATTAACAATGATGCCTGCCATGGCAAGCACAGCAAAACTTTGTACGATACACGGCTTCTTATTTGCTTTAGGAATGATTATTTCTCTTTATTTAAATTAAAAAACAAGCCGTTTGCTAAAAAATCCTTCTACTCTTTCTAGAAGGATTTTTTTAGGTTGTATTGAATTTTAAAAAGAAAACGATTAGGTGGGATTGTATTGAATTATATGCTTCTGTTATCGTCCTTGTTTCTTTCTACAGCTTTATCTGTTCTAACCTTTAAAAGGAAAGGGAACAAATCGTTAGGCTTATTCGTTGCTTTTGTGATAAACGTATCCTTTTTAGGCACAGCAATGTGGATATTATATACGCTAAGTGAATTTCGCTTCGTTTCTTTTAATCACTACCTCTTATTCTTCGCTATCCCAATCGTAACTTGGATTAATTTCATCATTCTTGAAGTTGTACGATACAAAGAACTAAGAATAAAAAGTTAATTTTCATTACAGTCGGATAAAAATTCCTCTTTCATCCAATACTAGAAATTGAAATAGTAAAGAAAAGAGGAGATACAAATGCTTTCATCTCAACAAAAGCAACATTTACATGGTCTACTCATAAATGAAAAAAATAGACTGGAAAAAGAAGTAAGTATGAATGACGGTAGATTCTCTCGATCAGAAAAAGAATGGGTTGGTGAATTATCAAGCTATGACAATCATCCTGCAGATATGGGATCAGAGTTATTTGAACTTGAAAAAGATTTAGCCATTGATAACTTACTAAAAAAAGAATTAGAAGATGTCAATCGTGCCCTTCAGGCGATGGAACAAGGCACCTACGGTATTTGTGCTGCCAGTGGTGAAGAAATTCCATATGAACGTCTACTTGCGGTTCCGACTACCTTATATTCTATCGAACATGTACCAGATTATACACCACGCGACCGCCCTGTAGAAGAAGATGTCATGTCCCCTTCCGTCAGAAACTATACCCTTGGCGTAGAACAAGACGCTGAGGACACATGGCAAGATGTAGCTCGTTACGGCTCATCCGATACACCAGCTGACTTTAATCAAGATATCGATAATTATAGCGATACATTCATTCACTCTGATGAACCTGTTGGCTATGTAGAAGATCTAGAAAATGTCATTGGAACAGATATGTACGGAAAAAATCCTCGTGTTATTCCAAGTCCACAGCATAATGCATTAGAAGAAATGTTAGATGAATATGAATGGCGTATGCTCCAAGGAGAATTAGAAAATGAGAGAGATTGGTACGACTGATAAATAGAAGTAAATTTTCTTTACGTTTATATAAAAATCAAAAAGCCACTCTATTTGCATAGGGTGGCTTTAATTTACACGAATGTAAAATTATTTTTTAACTACGTTAGCAGCTTGAGGTCCACGGTTACCTTCAACGATTTCGAAAGAAACTTCTTGACCTTCTTCTAAAGTTTTGAAACCTTCGCCTTGGATTGCTGAGAAGTGAACGAATACATCGTTTCCGCCTTCAGTTTGGATAAATCCGTATCCTTTTTCGCCGTTAAACCATTTAACTTTACCTACCATCATGTTGGTATACCTCCAAAAATGTATTACTATCTTTTCTAACATATACCGCCAAGGAACAAAGGAACTTATACTATCCAAGCAAACCTCGAGATGTTCAAAAGCTTTTGAATCCTATTACCTTATATGACAGAAACTATAGCGCTCCTGACAATATACTCACGCTATTATAGTGAGTATTGTCATCTATTACCACTATAGCATGCTAATAATTGTTTGTCAAATTATTATTTGTCAAATTATTATTTACATTCGAACATATTTTAGGGTTATCGAATATACATATACATGGTAAAAAAGCCCTTATTAATCAAGAAAAAGGCCATTTTTTCAACTTCATCCTAAACATGAAAAGAGCGTGAAAAACATGACTAATGAACCAACTAAACAAACATTGCTATTACTGGCTGAATGTTGTTTACAATCTTACCGTTATGCGAAAGGAGAGAAAGACATTATTATCCCTCCTTCCTACGAATTGATTGCACCTATTCACACTCCTTCCAAAGAACCCTTTGGTCTTGTATTAGAATCAAAAGAAGCAGTAATTATTGCTTTTCGAGGTACACAATCACAAGAAAATTTAATAAAAGATATGGAAATTCAACAAATTCTCTATCCTTTATGCGAAAATGCTGGAAACGTCCATTCTGGCTTTTTAAGTATCTATACAGAGATACGTCCTAGTCTTCTTTATTACCTTTCTTCCCTACCTAAAACAAAACCACTTATCATTACAGGTCATAGCTTAGGTGGTGCATTAGCCATTCTTGCTGCACTAGATGTAAAAGTAAATACTCCCTTTGAACAAGTTATAATGTGTAACTTCGGTGCACCAAAGGTTGGCGATAAACCATTTGTCACTACTTATAATAAACATCTTCTTAATAGCTATCGGGTCATTAACTTATTTGATGGTATCCCTCTCTTTCCTCCGTCCAAAAAATTAATGGAATCCCTTCTTAATGAAAAATTAGAATATGTTCATGTAGAAAAAGTCGTTATTCTTTCTAAATATGAAAAGTCGTTAACAGATGCACACAATCTTCAAACATATATAGTAGCATTGCAAAAATGGAAATAAAAAATCCAAGCAGTTTATACATACATGCTTGGATTTTATTTTTTATTTTACTTTTATAGACTTGATATTCCAAATATCCTTTGCATATTCAGAAATAGTTCGATCACTTGAGAAATGTCCAGATTGAGCAATGTTTGTAATACACATTCGCGCCCATTTTTGACGATCTTTATATGCTTCATTTAAACGAGCTTGAGCATCTACATATGAACTAAAGTCACGCAATACAAAATACTCGTCATTTTGAATTAATAAGGAATCAAATAACACTTCAAATTCTTCACGACCTACTGGGAAGAATCCATTTATTAACTGATCTAATACTTCTTTAATTCGTAAATCATGGTAATAATAATCCGAAGAACGATATCCACCATTTTTTTGATAGTTCATGACCTCTGCTGCATTTAGACCGAAAATAAAAATATTATCTTCTCCTACTAAGTCGCCAATTTCAATGTTTGCACCGTCTAATGTTCCCATTGTTACGGCACCATTCATCATAAATTTCATGTTTCCAGTACCAGAAGCTTCTTTACTAGCCGTTGAAATTTGTTCACTCACATCTGCTGATGGGAATAATTTTTCAGCAATGGATACGCGATAATTTTCAATAAATACGACCTTTAATAAATCACGAGTTTGCGGATCATTATTTACCTTTTGTGCTACCGAGTTAATTAATTTAATCACTCGTTTTGCATAATAATATCCTGGCGATGCCTTTGCACCAAAGATGAAGGTGCGTGGTTCAATCGTGAAAGAAGGATCTGCTTTTATTCGATTATATAAGTACATAATATGCATAACGTTTAGTAATTGACGTTTATAGGCGTGCAAACGTTTGATTTGTATGTCAAAAATAGAGTTTGGATCAACGATAATGCCATTATGCTCTTTGATATAATTAGCCATAATTTCTTTTCGTTCTTTTTTTACTTTTGCTAAATCCGTTTGGAACGCTTTATCATCACGAAATGCATTTAACTTTGTTAATTGATATGGATCTTTAATAAATCCATCACCAATTGCTCCTTTAATTAATCCTGTTAATTGAGGATTCGCATGTAATAACCAACGACGATGTGTAATTCCGTTTGTTTTATTATTAAACTTCTCAGGTTCGTACTCATAGAAATCACGTAATTCACGTTCTTTTAAAATATCTGTATGAATTTGCGCTACTCCATTAACACTGTGACTACCTGCAATCGCTAAGTGAGCCATTTTTACTACATCATGAGCGATAATCGCCATGTTCTCAATTTTGCTCCAATCCCCTGGATATTTATCCCATAATTGATGACAGTAACGCTCATTGATCTCATTTACAATCATATAAATACGTGGTAATAATGGTTGGAAGATACGAATTGGCCATTTTTCTAATGCTTCAGACAAGGTTGTATGGTTTGTATATGCCATCGTTTGAGTCGTAATATACCATGCTTCATCCCAGCCAAGACCCTCTTCATCCATTAACAGACGCATCAATTCAGGTATCGCTAATACTGGATGCGTATCGTTTATTTGAATCGCTACTTTTTCGTGAAATTTGCGAACATCTCCACCTTGATTTTTATAGCCACGTAAAATATTTTGTAAGCTTGCAGATACTAAGAAGTATTGTTGCTTTAAGCGAAGTACTTTTCCTTCATCATTTGTATCATCTGGATATAAAAATTCAGACACGGCTTCAGTTTCTCGCTTATACTGTAAAATACCTTTGTTTTTCGGAATAGTTCCCGCTTGCTCTGCACTCCATAATCGTAACGTATTTACTGTATTCGTCTTATAACCAACGACAGGTACATCATATGGTACAGCTGAAATTGTTTCGGCATCAATTAATTTGAATGTTAACTGTTCTTCATCTTGAATCGTATCTACTCTACCATAAAAATGAACATCTATCGCTTGATCTGAACGACGAACTTCCCATACATACCCATTTCGTAACCATTGATCTGGAAGCTCTACTTGATAGCCATCTACGATTTTTTGTTCAAATAAACCATGCTTATAACGAATACCAAAACCATGACCAGGTAAATTTAAGCTAGCCATTGAATCTAAGAAACATGCTGCTAAACGGCCTAATCCACCATTTCCTAACCCCGCATCTGCTTCTATTTCTTCAATATCATCTAACTTAATACCTAACTCACTTAATCCTTCTTCGACCATATCACGAATACCTAAATTAATTAAGTTAGCACCTAATAATGTTCCAATTAAAAATTCAATTGAAAAATAAAATACTTCTTTTTCATTTTTTGTGCGATATGCTTCGTTCGTTTTTATCCAGCGAGTACTAATATATTCGCGGACCATATTTCCTAGCGTATAATATTGTTGCTCTATTGTTGATTGATCGAACTTTTCCCCAAAAGTTAGCTCTAGTTTTTCTAAAAACTGTGCTTTGAATCTTTTTTTATTTGCGAACAAATCGTTCACTCCCCTTATAATGTTCTATACAACCTCGCATACTCTCTTGCAGAATTTGCCCAACTATAATCACGCTTCATCGCTTCTTTAACAATTGCATTCCATTTCTCTTTTTCGCCATACATATGTAGTGCGCGTCTAATTGTATACAGCATGTCATGGGCGTTGAAATTTTTAAATGAGAAACCATTTCCAGTTTGATTTACTTCGTCATAAGATTGAACCGTATCATTTAATCCACCTGTTTCGCGAACGATTGGAAGTGTGCCATATTGCAAGGCAATTAATTGTCCAAGCCCACATGGTTCAAAGAGAGATGGCATTAAAAATAAATCAGCACCAGCATAAATTTGGTGGGCCATTTCCTCATTAAACCCAATTGTTGCTTTCACTTTATTAGGATATTGATAATCCATTTCGTGGAAGAAATTTTCATATTCTCGATCTCCTGTTCCTAATAACACAAATTGGACATCTTCTTTCATGATTTCGTGGAAAACATGACGAACTAAATCCAATCCTTTTTGTCTCGTTAATCGTGTTACCATCGCAATGATAGGCACGTTTACATCTTCACATAGCCCAACACGACGTTGAAGTGCTAGCTTATTTTCCATTTTCTTTTCAATGGTTTCGATATCATATTTTGTATGAATAGAATCATCAGTTGCTGGATTATAAACGACATGATCAATGCCATTAATAATTCCTTTTAACTTATATTCGTATTTACGTAATAAGCCATCTAGTCGTTCTCCAAAGAAAGGATATTGAATTTCTTGCTTATACGTAGGACTAACCGCTGTAATTGCATCAGAGGCAACGATTCCACCTTTCATGAAATTGATATTTCCATAAAACTCTAATGCATCTATTGTAAAATACGTATCTGGTAAGTTAAGAATATCATTCATAACACTCTTTGGAAAAATACCTTGGAATTGTAGGTTATGAATCGTAAACACACTTTTAATATCTTTATATATTGGACAATGGTTGTATTCATTACGTAGTAAAAATGGAATAATTGCTGTATGCCAGTCATGGCAATGAATAATGTCTGGTCGAATGTCCAGATGAGATAAACTATCTAATACTGCTCGACCAAAAAATCCAAAGCGCTCTCCATCATCATAATGACCATAAAAAGAATCACGCTTAAAGTAATATTCGTTATCAACGAAATAATAAGTAATTCCTTCAAAGACAGTAGAGAAAATACCACAATATTGTTTTCTCCACCCCACATCTACTGTAAAAGATGTTACAAATTCAAATTGCTCTTTATATTTAGCAGGAATGCTACCATAATTCGGTAGCATAACCTGCACATTGATTCCTTGTTTCATTAATTCTTTTGGTAGTGCACCTGCAACATCAGCTAAACCTCCAGATTTTACAAATGGTACACACTCAGACACTGCGAATAATACGTTCACTTACTAACCATCTCCCCTTGAATCGTTCCCTTTTTAAGCACAAATGGATTTTCTTTCGTACCAATTAATCTAACACCATCTTCAATTTTGACATCCTTATCTAAAATAACATTTTCAAGAACGCAATTTTCCCCGATTTGTGTTTTTTGCATAATGATACTATTTTTAATCGTTGATCCTTTTCCAACTTTAACCGCACGGAACAATACACTATCTTCAATTTTTCCTTCTAAATACCCACCATTTGCCACAATGCTATTTGTAACAACTGTTTCTTTTTTATAACGTGTTGGTGGCTCATCCTTTACCTTCGTATAAATCGGACGATTTTTCATGAAAATTTGTTTCCATTTATCTGAATCTAGTAATTCTAAATTTGTTTCATAATAAGTTTGAAGGGAATCAATAATGGATACATATCCTTCGTATTCATAATTATTTACAGTTAAATTGCCTTGATTTTGTAAAATCACATCTGCCATTGTTGTTGCATCTTCATCTTTTGCATTGTTTATTAAATCGATAAATAGCTTTCTTTCTAATAAGTACATGCGTAATGGACAGCCATTAGAATAAACTGCTGTAATATCCTTTTTTGCATTTATATGTTCTTTTAAGATGCTTTTAAAATTCATACAACTTACAATATTTGCTGGTGCAATTAACACATATTTACTTTTCCCGCGTAAAACGAAATCCACATTTTCTTTAAAATGTTGCAATGTCCCAAATTGTTCTTCTCCACAAATTGGATTAAACACGTATAGTCCATCTTTCTTACGGTCTAAATCCCATTGTTTTCCCGAACCTAAATGGTCCATTAACGAACGACTTTCTTTTCTAGGAAAAATAGCAACAGCCGTAATATCTGAATTAACCATATTTGAAAGAATAAAATCAATTAATCGATAACGACCTGCCATCGGTAATGCTGCTAATGTTCTATTTTCTGAAATTGGTGCTAATGATTCATAATTACACGTTGCATCAATAACCCCTAATATTGACTGACTCATATTATCCCCCTATTTCCGTATCCTTTTTTGCTGAAATTAATAACACATCTTCCCCATTCATAGATGGACGAATAATCGAATTATCTTTTATTTCCATATTTGCTGCAATAATTGTTCGTTCAATCACGACGTTTTTACCAATCTTTACATTTGGCATGATAACTGAATCTTTTATCGTTGATCCTTCATCGACTTCCACACCTTGGAATAGAACAGAATGCTCAATATCCCCATGAATGATACATCCTTCATTAACAAAACTATCCCTTACAATTGCATTCGGTGCAATATATTGTGGCGGATGATTCGGGTTAACTGAATAGATTTTCCAGTTACGATCAAATAAATCAAGCGTAGATGTTTCATCCAATAAGTCCATATTTGCTTCCCATAAACTTTTAATTGTACCAACATCTTTCCAATATCCTTCAAACGGATAAGCAACTACTTTCTTTTTCTCTTTCAGAAGTGCTGGAATAATATTTTTTCCAAAGTCATGGTCTGAATTTGGATCCTTCTCATCTGCTTCTAAGCATTCTTTTAAAACATCATATTTAAAAATATAAATTCCCATTGAAGCTAAATTACTCTTAGGTTCTTTTGGTTTTTCATCAAATTTGATAACATCCATTTCTTCATTCGTATTTAAAATTCCAAAACGGCTTGCTTCATCCCACGGAACTTCAATAACAGAAATCGAAGCATCTGCACCTTTTTCAATATGGTAATCTAGCATTGCGGAATAGTCCATTTTATAAATATGATCCCCTGATAAAATAAGGACATATTCCGGATTGTATTGCTCTAAATAATTTAAGTTTTGATAGACTGCATTCGCTGTCCCCTCATACCATTTCACTGCATCTGATTGCAGATAAGGAGGAAGAACCGTAACGCCTCCATTTTTTCTATCTAAGTCCCAAGCACTTCCAATGCCAATATAAGAGTTTAATAGTAATGGCTGATACTGTGTTAAAATCCCTACAGTATCAATATCAGAATTCGTACAATTACTTAAAGTAAAATCAATAATTCGATATTTTCCCCCAAATGGTACTGCTGGTTTAGCTATTTTTTCTGTTAGTTGATGTAGTCTTGTTCCCTTTCCCCCTGCTAGTAACATCGCTACGCACTTTTTTTGCCTCATCTTTCTTTTTCCCCTTCCTTGACTTAACTGGTCTAATTATTGATACACCAAATGGTGGAATCGTCATTTCAACGTGACTTTCTTGATTATGTAGTGGCTTCTGGATAACCTCTAGGCGTTTTTTATTCACTTTCCCCGAACCACCATACTTTTCATCATCACTATTAAATACTTCTGTATATTGATTGTATGTTGGTACACCTAATTTAAAGTTTTCATGTGCAAACTCATTAAAGTTACAAACGATAATATAAATATCATCCTTTTTCTTTCCTTTACGAATAAAAGAAAAAATGCTCTGTTGATGATTATCTGCATCAATCCACTCAAACCCATCCCAACTATGATCTACTTCCCATAAAGCTCGTGTTTTACGATAAAATGCACTTAATTCTTTGAAATAAAGATCCATTTTTCTATGCATTTCATAATCTAGTAACAACCAATCTAACTCGTCAGAATCTTTCCATTCAATGAATTGTCCAAATTCTCCACCCATAAATAATAGCTTTTTGCCTGGATGCGCAAACATAAATCCATATAATAATCGAAGCTGCGCGAATTTTTTCCAGTAGTCCCCTGGCATTTTATTTAATAATGAGCGTTTTCCATGAACAACCTCATCGTGAGAAAATGGTAGAATGAAATTTTCTGAATATGCATATAGAAAAGAAAAAGTCATCTTGTTATGTATATACTGACGATAAATTGGTTCTGTTTCCATATACTTTAGGACATCATTCATCCAACCCATATTCCATTTATAACTAAAGCCTAATCCGCCAGCATAAGTCGGTGCAGTTACCAACGGATAACTCGTAGAATCTTCAGCAATCATAAGCACTTTCTCATCAGCAGCAAAAACTGCTTCATTTAATTTTCTTAAGAAAGGGGCAGCATATGGATTTTCTTGATAATGATAATCTTTGTTCCAATAAAGCATATTGGCAACTGCATCTACTCTAAATCCATCTATATGATACTTTTCCATCCAAAATAACGCATTGGAGATAAGAAAAGATTGCACTTCTGGTTTTGATAAATCAAAATTAGCCGTTCCCCATCCGATATTTTCGCGAACATCATGTGTTAAATACTCGTACGTTGCTTCCCCATCAAACATGTACAACCCATGAGCATCTTTACAAAAATGGCCTGGTACCCAATCCATAATGACACCTAGTCCATTTTGATGACATTGATCCACAAAATACATGAATTCTTCTGGCTTTCCATAACGACTTGTAATGCTATAATAACCCGTTCCTTGATATCCCCAAGAACCATCAAAAGGATGTTCAATTAAAGGCATTAATTCAATGTGTGTAAAACCATGCTCTAATACATACGGAATTAGTGTTTCTGCTAACTCACTGTATGAATAAAAATCATTATCTCCTTTTCCTTTTTTCCTCCATGTCCCCACATGGACTTCATAAATCGAAAAAGGCTCTTCATTAATTACTTTTTTCTTCTTTTGATTAATCCATTTCTTATCATTCCATTTATACTTTCCTAAATCATAAACGATGGAAGCTGTATTTGGACGCATTTCTGAATATGTTGCATAAGGATCTGACTTTACATGAATAGTTCCCTTATTAGAAACGATTTCGTATTTATACAACGAAAATTCCTCAACTTCAGGAATGAATAATGTCCACACACCTTCATTATTTACCTTTCTCATTCCATGGTGAACACCATTCCAATGATTAAATGAACCGATAACTCGTATCTGCTTCGCATGAGGTGCCCATACAGTGAATCGAACCCCTTTTACACCATCTTCAGTTACTACATGCGCACCAAAGGATGTATAAGCCTTATATAAATTCCCCTCATGAAATAGATGTAAATCAAAGTCTGTTGGATGAGTTATCACAAACTCTTTCATTTATTGTCCCCCTAAAATAAATTAATTTTTACTATTTCCATATTAATTACACAAATCCCTTTTTATTATTTAATAATTTAACACCTATATCTAAGATTAAATTGAAATCAGTTGATTTTCAATAAAAAATTTATATTTTTATATAAAATTTTGTATTGTTTTAATTATACTAATATAATATTTTCTGAACTCCCTTCCCCAAAAAAATGTAAGCGTTATAACAATCAAATAAAGCCCTATTTCATTTCAATTCAAAATATATCACAAGGCTCATTGACATATTTAAACACTGAAGAAAAGAACCTATTTCCTTATATTTTATAGCAGTCAAAAATCATACAAAGGTATAACATAGCTCATCATTATAATCAGTCATTTCTACCACGTTTTTTTCAAAAATTAAATACATCCATGTCTTTTTATCTATAATGATAAAAAGACATTCCAAAACTCTATCACATAAAATGAATTTTCCTAATCTGTTTGTTTATTTTTATCTATTTATAAAAAATTCACTCTATTATCTTCATTTAAATGCTTATATAGTTGTTATATCCCCTTATTTCTTACAATTTGAATAGAACTTATTCATATAAAAATATTTCCGTAGGTAATATACCTACTTAAAACATATCTCTTTTATATTTTAAGTTCACA
>JBJEFI010000146.1:0-27460 GCA_051873875.1 Bacillaceae bacterium
CGTCGACTTTTCACATCAGAATCTGTAACAGAAGGGCATCCAGATAAGATTTGTGACCAAATTTCAGATTCGATTTTAGATTCCATTTTAGAAAATGACCCAAATGCACGTGTGGCATGTGAAACAACAGTAACAACAGGGTTAGTATTAGTGGCAGGGGAAATTACAACATCTTGTTATGTAGATATTCCAAAAATTGTACGTGAAACAATTCGTGAGATCGGCTATACACGTGCAAAATATGGTTTTGATTCCCAAACATGTGCTGTATTAACTGCAATTGATGAGCAATCACCTGATATCGCAATGGGTGTAGACCAAGCATTAGAAGCACGTGAAGGTTCCATGACAGATGCAGAAATCGAAGCAATTGGTGCAGGTGACCAAGGCTTAATGTTCGGTTTTGCATGTAATGAAACAGAAGAATTGATGCCATTACCAATTTCGTTAGCACATAAATTAGCACGTCGTTTAACAGAGGTTCGTAAAGATGATACGTTATCATACTTACGTCCAGATGGAAAAACACAAGTAACAATTGAATATGATGAAAATAATGTACCAGTTCGTGTTGATACGATCGTTATTTCAACACAACATGGTCCAGAAGTAGAACATGCACAAATTGAACGTGACTTAAAAGAGCATGTTATCGCACCAATCGTCCCAACTAACTTAATTGATGAAGATACAAAATACTTTATTAACCCAACGGGTCGCTTCGTAATTGGGGGACCACAAGGGGACGCTGGTTTAACTGGTCGTAAAATCATCGTTGACACATATGGTGGATACGCTCGTCATGGTGGTGGAGCATTCTCTGGAAAGGATGCAACAAAAGTTGACCGTTCAGCAGCTTATGCAGCACGTTATGTAGCGAAAAACATCGTAGCGGCAGGGTTAGCAGATAAAGCAGAAGTACAATTAGCATATGCAATTGGAGTAGCACAGCCAGTATCAATCTCAATCGATACATTTGGAACAGGAAAAGTATCAGAAGATACGTTAATCGAATTAGTACGTAGTAACTTCGATTTACGTCCAGCTGGCATTATCAAAATGTTAGACTTACGTCGCCCAATTTACAAACAAACAGCTGCATACGGTCATTTTGGCCGTACAGATGTAGAATTACCATGGGAACGTACGGATAAAGTAGAATTATTAAAAGAAGTTTTTTTACAAGTACCAATGAATTAATAAATAATGGCGGGACATTCATTTAGTCCCGCTATATTTTTTCGTTTATATGGAGGTGGTTATTATGAAATTTGATCAAGCTTATTCAGGAAATGTATTTATTAGAAGTCATTCATCATATGAAGAAAGCAAAGCTGTTATTTACGGTATGCCAATGGATTGGACAGTAAGTTTTCGTCCGGGTTCTCGTTTTGGACCTGCTAGAATAAGAGAAGCTTCTATTGGTTTAGAAGAATATAGCCCTTATTTAGATAAAGAACTAGAAAGTGTGAAATATTATGATGCTGGCGATATTCCTTTACCATTTGGAAATGCACAACGTAGCTTAGATATGATTGAAGCATTTGTAGATGATATATTAAACGATGGAAAATTTCCATTAGGAATTGGTGGCGAACATTTAGTATCTTGGCCTGTATTTAAAGCCATGTATAAAAAATATCCGGAGTTAGCAATCATACATATGGATGCACATACCGATTTACGTGAAGAATATGAAGGAGAGCCATTATCTCATTCAACACCTCTTCGAAAAGTATGTGAATTGATTGGGGCAAAAAATGTTTACTCATTTGGTATTCGTTCAGGAATGAAAGAAGAGTTTGATTACGCAAGAGAAAACGGAATGTATTTGGCAAAATTTGAAGTATTAGAACCACTTAAAAAAGTGTTGCCTTCCTTAAAAGGACGTCCAGTCTACATTACTATTGATATAGATGTTCTTGATCCTGCTCATGCACCAGGAACAGGAACAGTAGAAGCTGGTGGTATTACATCAAAAGAATTACTAGATGCATTAACATGTATTTCAAATGCAAATATTCATGTAGTTGGTGCTGATTTAGTGGAAGTAGCGCCATGTTATGATCATAGTGAACAAACACAATGCACAGCAGCTAAACTGATTCGAGAAATGCTATTAGGATGGGTAAAATAATAAAAAAGTAGTCTCTTTGTATTTAGAGACTACTTTTTTTATTTCAATGAAAAAAATTGAATTAACAAAGAAATGATAAATGGTGTCCCAATTAATAAAAGTAGAGCTAACATCCACTTTAATGCAATTTCAGTAATATTTATTAAGGTGAGTAATTCTTCTTCCTGCTTGTCCACGATTAAAGTATGCTCATATCTATTCATTTTTCTACCTCCAAGTTTGTTTGCTACATATCTATGAAAAGAAAGGGGGAGTTAGAACTACTAAAAAATAAAATATAATGTACATATTTAAATGGTTTCAACATAAAACAATAATAGTGAAGGGGTGATATTTGTGAAGGAAATTGAAGTAGTAATTGATACGAAAGATATTGCCGATTTTTTTTATAAACAATTAATTATAAGAGGTTATGTTCCATCTAAAGAAGAAGTTGAAGAATTAGCAGATATTACATTCGATTATTTATTAGAAAAATGTATGATTGATGAAATGTTTGATGAAGTTAGTGAGGAGGGAAAATAGACTTACGACGGAATAGTACCGTCGTTTTTGTTTTATCCAAATATTTGCTATAATGTGATTATAAAGTAATAGAAAGGTAGGATGAGTTATGTCACTTTTTAAGAAAATGCTAGCTAGTATTGGTATAGGCTCAACAAAAGTAAATACCATTTTAAATACTGACCAAGTTGTTGTTGGAGAATCCATTAGTGGAACGCTATACATAGACGGAGGTGAAGTGAAACAGGATATAGATTCTATATATTTATCTATTTATACAGAAGTAATAAGAGAACGTGATGATAAAAAATACAGAGAAAATGTTCAACTATCAAAGTATAAATTAAATGATAAATTAGTGATAGAACCTGGACAAAAAATGGAAATTCCTTTTTCAATTAAATTACCGTATGAAACACCATTAACACTTGAACAAGCAAAAGTGTGGATGCAAACTGGATTAGATATTAAATCAGCAATTGATCCACAAGATACAGATTATATTCGAGTTCTTCCAAATGAAATAATAACTACTATTATCACTACCGTGCAAGAGTTAGGTTTTCGATTGAGAGAAGTAGAAAATAAATATATGTATGGAAAAGTTGTACAAGAGTTTGAGTTTGTACCTGTTCATGGAAATTATCGGAATAAGCTAGATGAATTAGAGTTAATTTTCAAGAATACGACAGATAATGAAGTGAATCTTTTACTACAAATTGATCGTCGGGCAAAAGGGTTAGGTGGCTTTTTATCAGAAGCCTTGGATATGGATGAAACTAACTTACATTTAAAAGTAACTAAAGCTTCTTTAAATGATTTTGCTACATCCTTCAACCAGTTGCTTAATCGACATTCTTAGGGGACAACTAATAAATGAAAAGGATATTTTCTATTAGACTCCTTTTTTTTATTATCTTATTGTTTTTATTAATAGCTGTTAGTATTCAATTTACTACTATTCAGCAACTTGATATAAAAGTATTAGACTTTATGAAGTCGATACGTTCAAATTTAGGAATAAAAATTTATTCAACCCTAACGAAACTTGCTGAAAATAATATTTACATACCAATAACCATTATTTTGTCTTTGTATTGTTTGATACGTAAAAAAATGATTGCATTCGTATTTTTAATATTGAATCCTATTCTGTTAAAAGAAGGATATCGGTTTTTAAAGTGGATTTTTCATAGAGAAAGACCTACTGAATATTTTGCTGTACAGGCGGGTAATTTTAGCTTTCCGAGTGGGCATGCTACTTTTGTTATTGGACTATATGGATTTATCTGTTTTCTAATCATTTATCATCAAATAATACCTTTTAAATATGCAAAAATAATCATGCTTATCTATATTATTATTACTTTTTTAGTTGGCTTATCAAGAATATATTTAGGTGTTCACTATTTAACAGATGTATTAGCTGGTTATTGTTTTGGGTATATCGTTATATGGTTTGTTATAAGAAGTTATTTGTATTTTTATAATGAACGTAATAATTTCGAGTAGAGTTAAGCAATAATTGCTATTTTCTGTTTTTTTAGCAAATATTAGGATATAAAAAAGTAAAAAGTGATATAATGTACATGTATGGACACTATTTAAACAGTCATCACGTCCAAATAAAAAATGGGTGGGGTTGAGGACAATGAGTAATATCTTAGAAGTTAAAAAATTATTAGATTTCAAACATGCAGTGTCTAATGAGAATATAATAAATATAACTACAGACAGCCAAGGAAATCCTATTATTTTAACAAATACAGAAGAAGATGAATATTATTACTATAATATTCATTATTATATAAAAAATACCTATTTTTCAATACACCTTCCTAAAACAACTAATATTTACAAATATGTTCAACCTTTAGGTGAACACTGGTTATTAATTGAACCACGCGTAAAAGATAATCTTGATAAAAACGCACATATTTATTCATCTTCTGGAGGAGAACTTAATTCTTTTCATATAGGGGACGGCATTAAAGATGTTCAAACAACTGCAGATGAACATATATGGGTCAGTTATTTTGATGAAGGAATAGTTGGAGATACAATCGCAGCAAATGGTGTTAACTGTTTCAATAGAGAAGGACATACTCGTTTTAGTTTTCATACTCAATATCATGATTTAATTGTAGAAGGACAATTATCTGCAATTGATGATTGTTATGCTATAAATGTAACGTCAAATGAAGATGTGTTTGTATATTATTATGGCCATTTCCCTCTAGTTCATATTAAAAACCGTTCAGAATTATCTTTATGGGAAAATGTAGAAATGGAAGGTTCGCACGCATTTGCTGTCCATAATGAATTTGTACTCTTTGATAGTGAGTTTAATAGCTCCAATGAAGTGTATTTGTTTAATTTAAATAGCAAAGAATTGAAAGAATACCTTTTAAACTTTGAGGGTGAATTTTTTCAATTTGATTATGCGTTTGCTAGACAAAATAAAATGTATTTTAAAAAAGATACAGCATTATATGTTTTGCACTTAAGTTCATAAAAGATGAAACATTACCTATTCGGGTAATGTTTTTTTATTTTTTTGAAATGTTATTTTTTATAAAATAAAGGGAATTATTTGATTTTTCCATTGACAGATTAATCCTTTATTTAATATGATGTAATTATCAAAAATTAGGAAAAGGAGGTAGCGGTCATGCGTAATTTAAAATGGAATCAAAAACTTTATACGTATCTAAATAACCCTATCTCCATTTTTGGTGAGATTGTTACGTAACTTCATTACAAATTTTTTAATTTGTATGATGACCATGGGTTATTGCCTGTGGTTTTTTTGTCTTTGGACCATGGCACTATTGCACATGGTCTTTTTATTTTTAAGGAGGTGTAAGTTTTGAAACGAGTTTTACATTATGTATTGAACTACAAAGGTTTGCTATTTATAGGTTCCATTTCAATGTTAATTGTTATTGGAGTCGACCATCTTATTCCATATCTTCAGAAAGTAATTATAGATAATGGAATTATTGAGGGAAATGGGAGTATTGTCATCTCAGCATTAGTTGGAATATTAATTATTTCCGCTATTAAGGCTGGATTAGGTTATGTGAAAGAATACTACTATGATTTATTGGGTGCGAAAGTGCATGTAGATTTAAAAAATGAACTTTTCCACCACCTTCAATCTTTTGAGTTTAAATATTTTGACAATATGAACACAGGAGAGTTAATGGCTCGAATTGGGGAAGATATTGAGAATATATGGCAGACGATTGGATTTGGATTACGACTCTTTGTAGAAAATATCATTTATTTTATTCTAAGTACAATTATTCTATTTTATTTAAACTGGAAATTAGCTTTAGCTTGTATTGTGATTATGATTCCTATTGGTTATTTAGCCATGCGACTTGAGAAAAAATTAGGGCAATGTTATGGGGAAATTAGTGATCAGACAGCAGAAATTAATACAGCTGCACAAGAAAATATTGCAGGAGTTCGCTTAGTAAAGGCCTTTGCCCGTGAAAAACATGAAATTTTAAAGTTTTTAAAAATGAATCGTACCTATTATGATTTAAATATGAAATTAGCAAAAACAATGCGTTCATATTTTCCACCAATTGAGTTTTTATCTAACTTATCTCTTGTGATTATGATTATTTTAGGTGGTTACTTTGTTTTAAAAAGGGAAATGACAATTGGAGAACTTGTGGCATTTAGCGGTTATATATGGAATTTAATTTGGCCAATGCGTAATCTAGGATGGCTAATGGACATTTTATCTAAAAACCAAGCATCCGCAAAAAAAATATTTAATATATTAGATCGTGGTTCAGAAATAGCTACTAAGAAAAATGCATATGATCCAAAAGAAATTCATGGAGAAATTACGTTTGATAATGTTTCATTTCAATATAATAACGAAACGGTTTTACGTAATATTAACTTGCATATTCCTGCCGGAAGTAAGGTTGCAATTATGGGAACAACTGGTGCAGGGAAGTCTAGCCTATTAAATTTAATAGGTCGATATTATGATGTAACAGATGGACAAATTTTAATTGATGGTATAAATGTAAAAGATTATAATTTACAAACCCTACGAAAAAATATGTCTATCGTTATGCAGGATACATTTCTATTTTCTGACACGATTGAAAATAATGTGAAATTAGGAAATAGAGATGCTTCTGAAGAAGAAATGCGACATATTTGTCAGACAGCATGTTGTTTAGATTTTATTGATCGTCTTGATGATGGATTCCAAACGGAAGTTGGGGAGCGGGGAATTGGTTTATCTGGAGGACAAAAGCAACGAATATCGATTGCTCGTGCACTATTAAGAAGAGCACCAATTTTAATTTTAGATGATGCAACATCTGCCTTAGATATGGAAACAGAGTATGAATTATTAAATAATTTAAATAAATATTTCTCTCAAAGTACAACTTTTGTTATTGCTCATCGAATTTCTGCTGTTAAAAATGCAGATATTATTCTTTTTGTCGAAAACGGAGAAGTTGTAGAGCAAGGGAATCATGAAAGCCTTTTAATGAAAAAAGGAAAGTATTATGAAGTATATAAAGAGCAGTTTAAAGATTATGAAATGGTAGAAAGTGGGGTGTAATAACTAATGGAACAAACTGGTATTCGTAAAGATGAGGACGTTATGAGTCGAAATAAAACAGAATTAGTAATGCGATTATTTTCCTATTTGAAACCATATAAATGGCGAACTGTAATCGTTATTATGTTAATGTTATTTGTTATGGCTTGTAACATTGCAACTCCTTATGTATTAAAAATAGCAATAGATACGCATATAAAAAACCAAAATGTACTAGGTTTAGTTTATCTCGGTATTTTCTTGCTTATTATTAATCTACTAGCTATGTTTGCATCACAAATTCGATGGTCGATGATTAGTTCTATTACAAATAATATTTTGGTTAATATTCGTCACCAACTTTATACTCATATTCAAAAGTTATCTTTTAGTTTTTTTGATCATCGTCCCGTTGGAAAAATCTTAGCTCGTGTAATGGGAGATGTAAATGCACTGCAAAATTTATTTAACCAAAGTATTCAATCTCTTATTCCTGAATTATTGAGTTTAGTTTGTGTTGGAATTGTGATGTTATTTTTAAATGTTAAATTAGCACTAGCTTGTATTATCATTTTACCATTTCTAACATTAGCTATGTTTTATATTGAAATTCATTCTCGGAAACGTTGGGATATTTATAGAAAAAAAAGATCCAATGTAAATGCATTTACACATGAGAACTTTTCTGGAATGAAGGTTGTTCAAGCATTTGCCAAAGAAAAAGAGAAAAGACAAAATTTTAAAGAAATGGTTTTTGAATTAATGAATTCATTTATACGGGCAGTTCGCTTAAACGATTTCTTTTGGCCATTAGTTGAATTATCTTGGGGAATAGGAATAGTAGTTGTATTTTATGTTGGATATGGACTTGTGGTAAATAATGAGATTGAATTAGGTACATTAGTAGCATTTTCTATGTATGTTGGAATGTTTTGGCGTCCGATTATGAATTTAGCTAACTTTTATAACACATTAATTACAAATTTATCTGCAGCAGATCGTATTTTTGATATTTTAGAAGTAGAACCAGATATTATTTCGAATCAAACAGATCCCCAAATGAATAAAATCGAAGGAAGAATTACATTTCAAAATGTTTCCTTTGCTTATGATGAAGGAAAAAAAGTACTTAATAATGTTAATTTCACTGTGAAACCAGGGACTAAGGTTGCATTAGTTGGACCAACTGGTGCAGGTAAAACAACAATTGTATCATTACTTAGTCGTTTTTATGATCCTACCTCTGGGACAATTTTAGTGGATGGAAATGATATATCGAAGGTTGATTTAGAATCTTATCGTAAACAAATGGGGATTATGCTTCAAGATACATTCTTATTTTCTAGCTCTATTTTAGAAAATATCCGATACGGTCGCTTAGATGCAACTGATGAAGAAGTAATGGAGGCCGCAAAAGCTGTTCATGCCCATGATTTCATTATGAATATGGAAAAAGGATATGAAACAGAAGTAAATGAACGTGGTTCCCGCTTATCTTTAGGGCAACGTCAATTGATTTCTTTTGCAAGAGCTTTATTAGCAAATCCTCGTATTCTTATTTTAGATGAAGCAACATCTAATATTGATACACATACAGAACAACTTGTTCAAAAAGGAATCGAAACATTATTAGAAGGCAGAACTTCATTTGTCATCGCCCATCGTTTATCTACTATTCGTGATTGTGATGTAATTATGGTTGTAGATGAGGGAGTTATTAAGGAACAAGGAACACATGAACAATTATTAGAGAAAAAGGGATTATATTATAAGTTATATATGTCTCAATACCGATTCTTAAACGAAGGGGCGTAATGCATCTTCGTTTTTTATCTATTACTAGTTTTAAATTTTCTGTGCTCGATTGTTCCCAGAAACTGCGTATACATTAGCTTTATTAGGAGCAGAATTATTATACCCAATTGCAGTTGGGTTTGAGCCGCAAGATAATAGGATTGATTCGAAAGATCATTGGCAACGAGTCATACAAGGACATGCTGCTGTGAATATGATTGTTTTAATTGCTTCAAATCGAATTGGAATAGAAAAAATAGATGCATCAGAAATTACCTTTTATGGATCGGCTTTTATTACGAATTGGACAGGCGAAAAAGTAAAAGAAGCAAAACGGGGGAAGAATGTATTTTAGTTCATTCCTTTGATTTAGATGATATTGAAGTAAAATGGTCAACTGGGGGTATTTTTAGAGATCGTTGTTCGGAAATGTATAACGTATTATTAACAAATGATGGAAATATATAAGTGAAGAATTTAAAAAAGGGGGAGTCCTCCTAATTTTAAATAAAAAGCAGCCCGTGCCATATGAATGGACTGCTTTTTTTATTTTTTACTCACATACCACCATTACTATTCTTCATCATACATATGGATAGAATTTTTCTTTTGAATTCGCTCTAATACTTTTTCAATTTCATCTGGTTTTAAAAATTCAATAGGTGAAAAGCCTCGTTCGAATAAAAGGGTATCAGATTCAATAATCGTTACATAACGACCATTTACTTTTGCAATATGAACGTTATCTCCAAAGTCAGATAGTAGTCCACGAACGGAGATATGATCGGCTTTGAATTTTAATTCAATTTGTGGGGCATGTTCTACAATAGCAGCAGCCGCTTCCACAATTTCATCTGTAGTGAAGTGTTCTTGGATTTCACGCTTTTGACTAGCAGACCAAATTTCCATTGCTTGTTCAAATTGTTCTTTTTCTTCTCCTTCTTCTGGAAGAGTTTCTTCCATACGCTCTTTAACCATTGTATATACATGTTCTTTTACAATTTCAGGCATACTTTGTTCATACGCAACAAACTTTAAGAAATCCTCGAAGTAACGAGCGTGAGAAGCCTGATGGATTTTTAGTTCACCTTTGTTCGTTAAGCCTTCTTCCTCCATATATGGATACATGATGGACTTCATATTTTTTGTTGTAATAGCCATTTCTATATTTTTAATTAAAGTAGATTCATTAGAAATGGAAGCTACTTTTGGCTCAAAATCACATTTTAAAATGAATACGAATGGATCATCAAAATATTTTCTTAACTTTGCTTGTGCAACTAAGAATACACCGCCTCGTACAGCAGCTGTTTCAGTATAAGTAACAGCAAAGGCTTCATTCATCCGTTGGAATTGTTCTTTTGAATCTGCAGTTTGAACGCGCTGAAATAAATTATAGTTAGGGTTAGAGCTTAATTCATGCCCAGGCTCTGTAATAAAATAACCTAATTTCGTAGGTGCATTTTCTGTTTTCCCATGACGTTCTACTTTTCGTTTTGCTATTTTTTCTAATTCACCATCTAAAAAATCTTTTAATGAACTATTTGCATATTCTTCATAATCAATTGTTTGAAAATGACGATAGCGCTTGTTCATATTTTCGCCTTTTCCTTCTACTGTAATAACATAAAAGGATAAATAATTAATTTCAAATTCCAATAAAAACACCACTTTCTATAGTCTAGCATTAAGTATAGTTAGAATAGTTAGAGAGGTCAATGCTCCAAATAAGATAGTTAATTAATGTTTTATGAAAAATAAGAAAATAGCATTTTCTTTATGAATTATTCATGGTATAGTCAAAAGAAAAAGCGGGGTGTCTATTAATGATTACAATTAACAAAGAAGACGTATTAAATATAGCAAAAGAAGTATTATCTTATAATAGTCCAAGCGGTTACTGTAAAGAAGTAATGAACTATATTGAAAGCTATGCTAAAAGTTATCAACTTGATTTTCAATATACCAATAAAGGCTGTGGTATTATTACAATTCCTGGGCAAAAAGAAGGGAAAGTAATCGGCTTGTCAGCGCATGTTGATACGCTTGGAGCGATGGTTCGTTCTATTACGTCAAAGGGAACATTAAAATTTACTATTGTTGGGGGACCACTTGTACCAACATTAGATAGTGAGTATTGTAAAATTCAAACGAGAGATGGTCGTACATATACAGGAACATTTTTAAGTACAAGCCCTTCTATTCATGTATTCGAAGATAGTAAAACAAAAAAACGTGATCCACAAAATATGGAAATTAGAATTGACGAAGAAGTTCATAATAAAGAAGATGTGGAAAAGTTAGGTATTTCTGCAGGAGATTTTGTTTTTTTTGATACAAAGACGGAAGTTACAGCTAGTGGATTTTTAAAATCTCGTTTTATCGATGACAAGGGAAGTGTAGCATGTCTTTTAGCATTAATTAAAATTTTTAGTGAAGAAAAGATAGTACCGTTATATACAACAAAGATTTTTATATCAACTTATGAAGAAGTGGGGCATGGTTCGTCTTATATTCCAAATGATATTACTGAAATGATTGCTGTTGATATGGGATGTATTGGAGACGATTTAACTTGTACAGAGTATGATGTATCTATTTGCGCAAAAGATTCATCTGGACCATATGATTATGACTTAACAACAAAACTTATTTTATTAGCAAAAGAAAATCAATTAAAGTACGCAGTAGATATTTACCCTATGTACGGCTCAGATGTTTCGGCAGCACTACGTGGTGGAAATGATATTCGTGGGGGCTTAATTGGACCAGGTGTACATGCTTCACACGGAATGGAAAGAACACATGTAAGTGCCTTAGAAAATACAATGAAATTACTTTATTTATATTTAATGAGTGAATAAAAATAATACGAACCTTTATGACTTTATTTGTATAAACATGGATAAGATATATATAAATGAACAATAAAGGTGGTATGAATCTATGGGACAATTTCCTTTTGAGGAGTTTTCAGAAGAAACGTTAACTAATCTTCATGAGTGGGCTTATCATTATGGATTAAGTTTAGATGAGGTGGCTGAAATAAGAGGGATTTCTCTAGATGAATTGTTAACAAGCTTTCAAAGTGGATTTCTTAAAAATGAATAATAAAAGGAGACTAGTATATCTAGTCTCCTTTTTTGATTGACAGATCAGCTAAAAATCATAAAAATGAAAGTAAGGAGAAAGGAGGGGGGAAGTTTGGTTTTTCAATATATTCGTGAATTATTCCCACTTATTGCGATGTCTTGTTTTATTACAGGTATTCCTTTTGTTTTTTTATGGATTAATTTAAAGAGAAAATACATATTAATGGTTAGTTATTTGGTTATTGCACTTTTATTATTTTTATTAATAGATTTATTTTTAACATGTTCATATGAAGACGGATGTGGGAATGGCAATTTCGCTTTACTATTTATACCTGGAGCATTGTTGTTTTTTGCTTTTGGACTATATGCATTATTTTACATGCTTCTTTCTAGCAAGATAAAGGATAGTATTATTATTTTATTTGGTAGCATTAGTTTACTACTAGGGTTAATAGGAGAATACTGGTATACCATTCGCCAATTACGATTATTAGGTATTTATGATAAACACGAATTCTTTTTATCTACATTAATAAATGCAGGTTATTTTAATCAATACTTAAATCGTATTCATTTTAATATATTTGTATTTTTAATAGGAATTGGCGGTGTTGCTATTATCGCAGGTATATGGAGTATTAAAAGAAAACATTAGTAGTATAAAAAAACGGTGTAAATTAGTCATTACGCCGTTTTGTATATCTCCATTCCAGGTATTCATTTCACCACTAACATTTTTTAATTTCTTTGTTGCATTTAAACGTCACATTCTACTTTGCCAATAATATAGTATGGTTTATTTTTATTAAGATTAACCATCTAAAAATAATTATTATCAAATATCTAGAGCTATATATAATTTGATAATTAGTGACACATAATAAGATATAGAATATAAGGGGGTGTACAAATGAGTAAATTAGGGAAAAAACATAATAAAAAAAATATAAATAAACAAAAGAGTAGTCATTCTAAAAATAAAACAAGTTCAAGTGCAAATGGGCAAAATGATTATCATTAAATAAAAGAGCTGTTTTCTTTAAACAGCTCCTTTATTTTGTAGAAACAATTTTTTGCCACAAGTTCACTTGTTGTGGATTAGTTAGCGCATGAAATAAATTTTTCTTGAAATTAGGATTTTCATTTGTTAATGATAGAATCAATTCTTTCATTTTTTGACGAGTTGTATGACCATCGTATGGACATGGGTTTTTAATAATTGGATATTTAGCTAAACGCACATGTTTTTTTATATCTTGTTCTTCGATATAGATCATAGGTCGTATTGCTGTCATATCAATTTTATCCATATATGTAATTGGTTGAAAACAACTAAATCGTCCTTCTTGAACAATAGACATCATTAACGTTTCTAATGCATCATCTTTATGATGACCTAGAGCGATTTTATTACAACCAAGTAATTTTGCTTTTTCATTAATCATTCCACGACGTAATTTAGCGCATAAAGAACACGGATTTTTTTCTTTTCTTATATCAAAAAGAATTTCATTTATATTTGATTTTATCTCATAATAAGGCACATCTATTGCTTGGCATAAATGAGAAAGGGGGGTATTATCTACGTTCCCTGGATTGATAGTAATAGCAATTAATTCAAAAGGAGTTGGTGAAAAACGTTGGTAATGTTTTAAGATATGAAGTAAGGTAATACTATCTTTTCCTCCAGATAAACCAATAGCAATTTTATCCCCAGATTGAATCATCTCAAAATCCTTAATAGCTTTTCTGGCAGAACTTATTAGCATATTTAATTTCATAAACTATTTTTCCTTTCTTTAAGAATCTTCCTTTTTTAGTATATAAAAAATACAACTTAAGTAAATGAAATATGTTGCTTTTTTTTTTCATTTAATTAATAATTAATTTTATATTTATATAAAAGAAAATTCTGAAAATATAAAATAGGGGGCAATAAAATGAAGGTTGTGAAATTCGGGGGGAGTTCATTAGCAAATGGAGAGCAAATAAAAAAGGTATTTAATATCGTTACGAGCGATAAAGATAGAAAAATTGTTGTAGTTTCTGCGCCCGGAAAACGATTTGATGGCGATGTGAAGGTTACAGACTTATTAATCGATTGTGTTCATGTTTTTTTAAAAGACGGGGGTTGTTATGAACAGTATCAGAAAGTCATTTCTAGGTATGAGGAAATATGTGAGCAATTAAACTTAACTACTGCATTATTAACAGAAATTAAAAATGATTTAACACATACTATTCACGAAAAATACGACAATGAACTTCAACTCATGGATGCTGTAATGGCCTGTGGTGAAAAATATTGTGCCCAAGTTGTCGCAGCCTATTTTCAATCTCAACAAATAAACACATACTATATTAATCCAAAAGAAGCGGGATTGTATGTTACTAGTGAGCCTAATAATGCCCAAGTATTACCGAATAGTTATGAGCGATTATTTTCACTTCGTCAATATGAAGGGGTTATTATTTTTCCTGGATTTTTTGGTTATTCGAAAGAAGGAAAAGTTGTTACGTTTCCAAGAAGCGGATCAGATATTACTGGATCTGTGTTAGCCAATGGCGTGAAAGCAGATATTTATGAAAATTTTACGGATGTTGATGCTGTTTATTCGGTCAATCCAACAATTATAGATCAACCAAAAGAAATTAAAGAAATTACATATCGAGAAATGCGTGAACTATCCTATGCAGGATTCGGTGTATTTCACGATGAAGCTTTACGACCAGCATTTCAAGCAGGGATTCCTGTTAATATAAAAAATACAAATAATCCATCTGCATCAGGAACATTTATCGTAAAAGAAAGAATTGGAAAAAATGGTCCTGTTAGTGGAATCGCAAGTGATAAAGGATTTTGTAGCCTTTATGTCAGCAAATATTTAATGAATAGGGAAATTGGATTCGGTAGACAATTGTTACAAATTCTAGAAGATTATGGCATTTCTTATGAGCATTCACCAAGTGGAATTGATGATATTTCCGTAATCATGAGTCAAAAACTACTTACAAAAGAAGTAGAAGCGGAAATTGTAAGACGAATTTATGATGAACTACAAGCTGACGATATTGTAGTAGAACATGATTTAGCACTAATTATGATTGTTGGTCAAGGAATGCGTCATAATGTAGGGACAACTGCAAGAGCAGCTAATGCATTAGCTAAAGCTTCTATTAACATCGAAATGATTAACCAAGGATCATCTGAGGTAAGTATGATGTTTGGTATTAAAGAAAGTGATGAAAAGAAAGCAGTACGTGCGTTGTATGAAGAATTTTTCATTCCTACCGCAGCCTGTACGTTATAACTTTATATATTAACCAAAGAAAAAAGACTGTTAATACACAGTCTTTTTTCTAATTAGTAGTTTAGTAAACCTATATTCATTTTCTATTTAAATAAATTTGTCCGATAACAATTATTATTGGACAAACCTTAATAAATTAAGGCATAATAGAAAAAGAGTTTATAGAAAAGAAGAGGGATTTATGTACATATTAGAGGTCTTTGATGAATTTTTAGAAGATTATACATTTAGTGAATCGACTATTTTAGCATATAAAAATGAGATTAACAGGTTTATTTCTTTCGCAGGAAACATTGAAGTAAGCAAATTAAATAAAAGGCTAATAAAGCGGTATTTTATGATTGTGGTAAGCAAATATTCGCCAAGAACTCAGCGGCGGACTCTTGCCTTTATAAAATCGTTTACAAGATATATGATGGCATATGATTACATAACGGAAGATATCACGTTACAGGTAAAAGTAGCGCAAATAAATAAAGATATACGAGCAAACTATAGTATTGATACAAAAATAAATATTTATCAACTAATCGAATCGATTTCTAAAATTGAAGATAAAGCAATTATAGCCATCGCTTTATTAACAGGGTTACGTTTAAGCGAAATAGAACAACTAAAATGGAGCGATATTTACGATGGATATATACACGTAAGAGACGGAAAAGGGAATAAAGACCGATACGTTGTTCTTTCTCCAACGTTAAAATCAATTTTAAACGAATACTATACAACATATTTATTTGATAAGCGGAGTTATTTATTTATTAGCAATCGAGGTTTGCGAATGAGCGGGAAAACGATTAGTAGACGGATTAAAAAGTATACGGGAACGAATCCGCATTCTTGTCGTGTTACGTTTGCAACAACGCTTATTAAGAATGGATGTGATGTTGAAACATTACGTGCAAATATGGGCCATGCTTCAATTTCTACAACGCAAGCTTACATAGATCGATCCAAGCTAGATGCTGTTAGTGCAGCCATGCAGTTTATACAATAATAAAATGTCACCAAAAATCTACTTTAGAATAAATTAAATCAAACATTATATTATTGTTTATTTAAGGAGACTAATTATGCATGTTATTTATAATCCATATTGGCATTCAGGGACATGGTACGCACCTCCATGGTATACACCATCTGTATTCTTACCATCTGCTATTTGGGGAAGTGGATTTCGGTCATATTATGAAGGAACATGGGATAGACTGCTGTTTAAATTTTAACGAAATAACAAAAAGGTCTCTAATTTATTATATAGAGACCTTTTAATTTTCTATTTTGTCACATCAAATTCATGCCCACCAGACACATCGAATTGATGTTCAACTTTTTCTATTGTCTCATCTTCAAATTTAGCTACTAAGCGATCTGCTTCTAATGAAGAGCGTAGACTATTTTCCACTGCATCTTTTGCATTATTTAACGTTTCATGTGCTGCTTTATGTAGCGTTTGACTTGACGGGGTATTAGTTGCTGCGTTTACCATTTTTCCTGCAGCATCCACAGAATATTGCAGCTGCTCAAGATCAGTTGTTTTACTTACATACGTTTTTTTCAATCTATATACACCTCCTATATAATAATAGGATAAGTAGGATAATGAAATTTATACGAATTCTAATAATCTTTACTAAAAAGTCGAAAAATCATATGTTAGGTTGAATTATTATTCAAAATCATGTTGGTTTGTTACAAAAAACACGGCTTTATAAAAAAGTAAGATGAATAAAAATGCATAAATAGATAGATTTAATAAAGTCTTAAATTGATTACAAATATAGATTTGAAATTAACACCGTGTGCAATAATTAAAGTTCCAAATTTTATTATTTATTAATTGAATGTATAAGAAAGGGAAGACTACAACAAAGGTTAGATATATATTTTATCGTTTATCTAGTTTACATAATATATATTCTACCGAGTTGTAAAGTCGATAAATAAACTTGTTTCAATATTAAAGTATACTTTTTATTTTGAGATTTAAGGCGAAAATTTTAAACAAACAAATTACAATTTATATACGCTTAATATGTATACACAAATTGATTACATGTTTGTTTAAGTTAACTGTCTTCTAATAATCCTAAATCAACTAGTTTTTTTAGTTCATCTGGATGTTCTTTAAACCATCTAACCGCTAAATATTGAGTTATTGTACTAGCAATCATTAAAAATAAAAAAAGAGGAAGATTAAATATTTCTTCAATAAAAAGACTAGTTATCATCAATCCAAAAACAAGACCCTTTATAATAATGGATAGCAACATTCCACCATAGTATACGTATTTTTGCATATATAATATCCCTCCCTTTAATTTTAATAAGTACTATTTCTTATTATATTCAGAAAAAACCTTTTAAATACAAAATTTGTCTACAAAAAGACTGTAGCAATGAATACTACAGTCGAAATATGAGTTAATATATACTCAATTTGTGTTTAATTGATATACTTTCAGACCTTGTTTGTCAATTTTTACCTTTTTTACTAGAATAGACGCAGGTAAACTTTGTTGTAAAGAATCGATAATAACAGTAGGATCTTCTATTGGAATAAACGCTAATAAGGCAGGTCCCGCTCCACTCAAAACCGTTCCGTATCCCCCTTTTTGTTTCACAATTTCCCTTACTTGTTCAAAAATTGGAATAAGTTTTTTTCGATATGGTTCATGAAAAATATCTTTTTCTAAAACCGCGGATAAATTCTCGTTATCTCCTGAATATAACGATGCAACTAAGACGTTAGCAATTGCACTTCCTGTAACTGCTTGCTTATAAGTTAATGTTTCCGGAAGAACAGATCGACTTAACGATGTTTTTAGTTCTGTTTCAGGAATCACTGCAATTAAATCAAATGAAGGATTAGTAATTGTACAATATGTAGTATGATTATCTACTGTCATTCCCACAACAATCCCTCCTAAAATAGATGGAACTATATTATCAGGATGTCCTTCTATTTTAGCTGCGATTTGTATTTTTTCTTCTTGGGATAAATATAAATTACCTAAAACATTTGCTATTTCAATGCCTGCTACAATTGCACTACCGCTGCTCCCTAATCCTCTTGTTAAAGGAATTTCACTTTCCACATATAAAGTATGGGGCTCTAATGAAGAACAAATGGATAGTGCCGTTTCAATAATTAAATTTGTTTCATCAGTTGGTATGTCTTCTCCAAAAGGATGAATAACCTCCCATGCCTTTTTTTTCTCACCTATTGTAACTGTTAAATATAAATTAAGTGCCATGCCGATTGAATCAAAGCCAGGTCCTAAATTAGCTGTACTAGCAGGAACGACGATTTTTACACTCATATCATCACCGTTTCACGAATGTAATTGACGATATCCCCTTTGTTTTGCAAATGATGAATATCAACCTCTGAGTAGTTAATAGCTGTATCTGGATCTTTTAATCCATTCCCAGTTAATACTAATACAACTTTTTCTCCTTGTTTGATTCTTCCTAATCGAATGTCTTTAATTAAACCCGCTACAGATGCACATGATCCTGGTTCAGCGAATACCCCTTCATGACTTGCTAATAACTGATAGGCTTCTATAATTTCTTTATCTGTAACAGCAGAAATATAACCACTTGATTGTTCAATTGCTTCTGTGGCTGTTTCCCAACTTGCTGGATTGCCAATACGAATAGCTGTTGCAATTGTTTCAGGATTTTCAATTGGATATCCTTTTACGATTGGTGCAGCTCCCTCTGCTTGAAATCCGTGTATTCTTGGCTTTTTATGCCCAAAAATTTGATTATATTCATTAAATCCTTTCCAATAAGCAGTAATATTTCCCGCATTTCCAACAGGAATACAAAGTACATCCGGCGCATTACCTAAATCATCAATAATTTCAAAAGCTGCTGTTTTTTGACCTTCTATCCGATAAGGATTTACAGAATTCACTAATGTTACTGGTTCTGTATGAGCAATTTCGCGAACCGCTTGTAAAGCTTCATCAAAATTTCCATCAATCGAAACAATTTCTGCACCATATACAATCGCTTGAGCTAATTTACCTAAAGCTATCTTGCCATTTGGGATAACGATAATAGCTTTCATATTTGCTCTAGTTGCATATGCCGCTGCAGAAGCAGATGTGTTACCTGTAGAAGCACAAATTACTGCTTTTGATCCTTCTTCCTTCGCTTTAGCAATTGCCATGGCCATTCCACGATCTTTAAATGAACCAGTCGGATTTAAGCCTTCATATTTTGCATACAGGGAAACTCCAAATTTTTTAGATAGTCGAAAAAGCGGTATTAAAGGTGTATTACCTTCATGTAACGAAATATGGGGTGTTTTATCCGAAACTGGTAAATAATCTTTATAGCGTTTAATTAATCCCTCGTACATATTACTACTTCCCTTCTACGTCATAATAACTTGCTATTTCTTTTACAATGCCTTCTAAAACAGATAATGCACTTTCAAAATGTGCTTTTGAAGTTTTATGGGTAACGATTACAACTTCAGCTGTATTATGATTAACTGGTAACTGTAATATTTTTTCGAAACTAATATCATAATCAGCGAAGGCTTTTGTAAGTTTTAAAAACATTCCTGGTTCATCTTGCATGAATAAGCGAATGTAATATTTAGAAAAAATATTATTATCACTTTGTTTTTCCCCTTGCTGAGTTGCGATAGCCATATGTTTACCAGTTGTATCTAATCGTACATGTTTTAAAACAGCAACTAAATCGCTCACAACTGCTGTAGCTGTTGGAAGTGAACCTGCACCGGGACCATAGAACATTGTTTCTCCTATTGCAGTACCGTATACATATATTGCATTATACTCATTATGAACCCCAGTTAAAGGATGTGTATTAGGTAACAATGTCGGGACTACACTTAATGATACAGCTCCATCTTGTTCCTCTGCTTTTCCAATTAATTTCATTGTTAAACCTAACTGTTGAGATAACTCTAAATCTCGCTTTGTTATGTCGCGTATTCCCTTTATATATACATCGTCTAATGAGAGTTTTAAGGAAAAGCCTAATGTTCCTAAAATCACAATCTTTCTTGCTGCATCTAAACCATCTACATCTGCAGTTGGATCAGATTCTGCAAATCCTAATCGTTGAGCTTCTGTCAAAGCTGTTTCATAATCCCAATTATTTTGAATCATTTTTGTAAGCATAAAATTTGTTGTACCGTTAACAATCCCCATCATTTTTGTTATTCGATCAGATGCTAGTCCATCTACTAAACCACGAAGAATTGGAATACCTCCAGCTACGCTGGCCTCATAATATAAGTCACAACCATTTTCCTGCGCAATTGTTAATAGTTCAGCACCATATAATGCCATTAAATCTTTGTTTGCAGTAATAACATGCTTGCCGTTTTTTAAAGCTTGAACAATGTAATCTTTTGTATGTTCAATCCCCCCCATTACTTCAATAATGATATGTATCGAATCATCATTTAAAATATCATCAGGATTATCTGTTAAAAAACCTTCTTTAACATCGATATTTCTTGATTTAGTTAAATTTTTTACGAGTGCTTTTTTTACGTCAACGTGACACCCAGTATCACGAGTAATTTTTGAAGCATTTTGGCGTAATATTTTTAACACTCCAGTTCCTACAGTTCCTAGACCTAAAATCCCGATGTTTACAACGTTGTCCATCTTTCTGCCCCTCCATAAATTTATGATTATCTTTCATTATATTCAACAAATTCTTAATTGTACAATAATTTTTATAAAATTCAGTATAATTTGACGAATAAACAAAAAAAGGAAAGCAACTCTATTAAATAAAGCGCTTTCCTTCTTATTTATTTCGTTTAGGTATATTTTCTATTTCTGATTCTTCTGCCATCCTTAATATGTAATGAAAAATTCCTACAAATCCACATATTGTTAATATAATAAATAGAATAAGTAAGAGTTGCCCTCCGATAGTATTCAAAAGTATTCCCCCTTTATAGTATTGAATATATGTTAATCATTTCTATAACATGTTACTTTCTTAATTTAAAACCTTTTCAAAATGCTGATAGTCTGGATTTTTCCAGTCTCCACCCCATGTCCATCCTCTTGAAATAAAAGCTTTATAGCAATCATCTCCTTCTACTATCATTCCTTGTCGAATACTCGATCGATTTTTATATGCGAATGATGTAGCGGGAAATGTTTGATTATTAAGAACGTGAGGATTTTGAAGTGGATTAATATCAATTGCTAATCCTTTTGCATGATTAGATAAGTAATTTGTTTTAGCGATAGTTCGATAACAAAATGCAGATGTATTATTAGCTAACATAGACTGTTCATCATTTGCATTAAATTCATCTATTAAGGTGATTTTAGCAATTGGATATCGTTTACTATATAATTCCTTAAAAATGGCTACAATTTCATCAGCAACTTGCTTATTTACAATTAATTCACCAAGCTGTTTATCCCCATTAAAATCAATATAAGTGACTTGAATATACGCTAAATCATCATATGTTATAAATGAATTCTTCTTCATCGATTTACCTTCCATTTTTCTTTTTACAACTGAAGGAATATTTGATGTTTTGAAGATTACTTTATCTTCTTGAGATAATGCTACTCTGGTTATTAACAAACTAGAATTTCTAGATAAACTAATGATAATAAAGCAAATGAGGAGTAATTTAAAAATACGATAGCTTTTCAATATCATTCACCTACCATTCATTACTATTATATAAGCTGAAAATATCTGTAATATACATATAAAATAAAAAAGAGATGGCCGCTTGGTCCATCTCTTTTATCAGAAATATATTACATAGTAGTTAATGTATCAGTTAAAACAGGTACTACTTGTTTTTTACGTGAAACAACACCCTTTAATAAAGCTTTGTTATCTTCTAATTTTACGTTAAATGCTTTTTCTACAGCATTTGTCATCTTACCTAATGCTAAAGCAACTGAATCATTTGTTAAAATATCTGTAACAACAAGTACAAATAAATCTAATTCTTTCGTTGAAATAACATCTTGTAATGCTTTTTCTACTTCGGCTTGACGAGCATATACATCATTTGTATCAACAACATTTACTTGCGCAATTTCTACTTTATAAGCTCCCATTTGGAATTCTTTTGAATCTAATGAGATTAATTCTGAAATTGATTTATCACTTAAATCAGCACCTGCTTTTAACATAGCTAAACCATAATCATCTACATTTACACAAGCAATTTGAGCTAATTCTTGTGCAGCCTCAACGTCTTGACTCGTGCAAGTTGGTGATTTAAATAATAATGTATCAGAAACGATTGCTGAAAGCATTAAACCTGCTATCTCTTTACGAATTGCAACCCCATTTTCTTTATACATTTTATTTAAAATTGTTGCTGTACAACCTACTGGCTCAACACGGAAATAAAGTGGGTCACTTGTTTCAAAATTTGCAACACGATGATGATCAATAACTTCTGCAATACGAACATTAGCGATATCATCAGCACTTTGTTGACGTTCATTATGGTCAACTAAGATTACCTCTTTTACTTCTGATACTTGCTCAACTAATCGTGGAGCTTGTACTCCAAAATAATCTAGAGCATACTGTGTTTCTTTACTAACAGTACCTAATCGAACCGCTTCTGCGTTCATACCCAATTGTTTTTTTAACTCTGCATATGCAATTGCAGAACAAATTGTATCTGTATCCGGATTCTTATGACCAAAAATTAAAATTTTCTCCATTTTTATTCTCCTTACATATGTAAACTTTACATGAAGTTAACCTTTCCTCATGCCTACATGCTATTGTACCACATTTTTCTATGGCTTCAATGCTAGAAAATAGAAAAAGCTAGATTTCTCTAGCTCTTTAACTGTTCATTATAGAAATTAAAAACTTGCTTTAAATACGGCATTAAAATAGCATCTTGTTCAAAATAAATTTCATGCTTCGCTTTTTCAACAAAATAAACTTTACAATTTGGAGCCTTTTGAGCAAATTTAATATGTCCATTAGGTTTTACAAAAGTATCATTTTCCGCTTGAAATAGTACTAAGGGAATCTTAATTTTATCTGCATTTTGTATTAATTGTTTTGTTGCTTTAAACGATTCATAAAGCCATCCAAAAGAGCCTCCATCTGTTTGGAAGGAAATATTCTTTAATCTTTTTTGGTGATAATACATGTAACGAACTTCTGAACTTGTTCCGGAATCCGCTACATTAACTATTCCTTTAAAGGGACTGTGACCTAATAAATACTGTTTTTGTTTACCGACCTTAACAAATAATGTTGCAATCGTTTTAGCAATCCAAGCAGGATATTTTCCTGTATGAATTTCCATCATTGGTGCATTAAGAATTGCTGCTTTAAAATAACCAGGATGTTGCTCTAAAAATAATCCGCCAATACATCCTCCCATAGAATGAGCAAATAAAAATTTAGTTAGATTATTTGTCTCAGGCACAACAACTTCGTCCATAAATATTTTTAAATCCATAACGTAATTATTAAAGTTTTCTACATGGACTTGTGTTTCATCACATCCAATATGATCAGAATGCCCATGACCTCTGTGATCTAATGCATATACACTGTATCCTTGTTCATTAAGATAATAAATAAACTCATTATATTTTTCAATTGATTCACAAAAGCCATGACAAATTACAACGATAGCTTTTGGTTTTTCTGCTAAAAATTTATTGTAATATATATTAACATTCTCAACACCCTTAAAAGTGTTATTTGTTCTATACTGTTCTAATTTTGGCTCAACAACCGATGCCATTGTTTCACTGTATCTATTCTCTTCGATATAAAACACACTTTTCCCTCCACTCTAGAAAGTATAAAATAATTATACTACTAAATAGCCTAATTAAATATTAAAAATTATTGATATTTAGAGTGGGTATTCTTCCATACTAATTTACTTATAAGTCATTATTTTCTTCAATAACATTTAGTTTTTTTTTGCAACAAAGCAACTTACTAAAACATATCGGGAAATTACCACATACAAAAAAGAACAAGTTTACAATTGAGTTAAACGCTATGTTGAACCTTCTTCCTCTGCGAGTGGTCGTTTAATCAATGGAATGAGAGAAACTCGCTTCAAAGAAGTGTTTGAATGCCCTCATTGTTCATCGAAACACATTATTAAGGGCTTGTATCACATCCAAAATGTCAACGGTCTCCATTCTCGCTCAAAACGATGGATAGACCGTTTTAAAGGTGTAGCTACGATATATCTTGATAATTACCTTTCTTGGTTCTTATCGCAACAATACGTCTATATCGTCTTTGTACAATATGTTGAGAGAATCAGAGATTGTAGAAGAAATTGAGTATTAAATATTATAAAAAACTCCTTACCTATATTGGAAAGGAGCTTTTTATAAATCTTAACTTTGCAAAGGGACCATTTTATTAATCAAACTTCATTCCTTTTAATAAATCTGCAAATGGATTATTAATTGGTTCTGCTTCTTTTTCCTGCTGTTTTAAATATTTTTGTACACTGCGTTTATCCAGATTTCCACCAGATTCTTTTTTACGTCGTGCTTCAAAAGCAGACAGTTTCTCACGATATCCACATTTACATGCGAAGATTTGCCCTTTACCTTCACCACGAAGTTCCATCTTCTTTTTGCATTGAGGGCAGCGTGCATTGGTTAAGCGTGCCACGTTCTTTTTATGACCGCATTCACGATCTTGGCAGACAAGCATTTTCCCTTTCTTGCCATTCACTTCTAACATTAGTTTCCCGCATTCTGGGCAAGACTTTGTTGAGATATTGTCGTGTTTATATTTTTTATTGCTCGCTTTAATTTCTGCCACAATTTTTTTTGTATGTTCTTTCATTTCATTGAGGAACACATCTTTTTTCAGTTTACCTTTAGCAATTAGCTCAAGTTTTTGTTCCCACTCTGCTGTTGTTGTTGGGGATTTTAATTCTTCCGGTACTAAATCTAGCAATTGGCGACCTTTAGAAGTGATATAAATTTCTTTCCCACCACGTTTTTCAATTAGGAATGAATTGAATAGTTTTTCAATAATATCAGCACGAGTGGCAACTGTACCAAGTCCGCCAGTTGATTTAAGTGTATCTACAAGCTTCTTATCCTTTGTTTCCATATACTTCGTAGGGTTTTCCATTGCTGACAGTAAAGTGGCCTCTGTAAAGCGTGCAGGTGGTTTTGTTTGGCCTGATGTTTGAGCAATTAGCTTTGTTTTTAATACATCACCTTTTTCTAGACGAGGTAATAATTGTTCTTTTACATCATCAGTTGATTCTTCATCATCAAAACGGTTTTCATACACTTCTTTCCAGCCAGCATTAATGACTGATTTTCCTTTAGCAATGAATTGTTCATCATCGATTTTTGCTTGTACTGTTAACTGCTCGTATTCAAAAGCAGGGAATAGTACAGCTAAGAAACGTTTTACGACAAGGTCATAAATTTTGCGTTCTTTATCTGTAAAAGCTGAGAAATTCACATACCATTCTGTTGGAATGATGGCATGGTGATCACTTACCTTGCTATCATCTACAAATGCTTTTGTTACTTTAATAGGCTTTGTTAATACTTTATTAGCAAGAGGACGGTACTCGCCCACACCACATGCTTTTAAACGCTCCGGAAGTGTTGCTACGATATCGGATGACAGATAGCGCGAATCCGTACGAGGGTAAGTTAACACTTTATGTTGTTCGTATAATTTTTGCATGATGTTAAGTGTTTCTTTTGCTGAATAACCAAATATTTTATTGGCATCACGCTGTAGTTCTGTTAAATCATAGAGGGCAGGCGCGAATGATTTCTTAACTTTACGGTTGATAGAAACTACTGTTGCATCTTTATGACCAAGTGATTGAACGATTTCCTCGATTTTCTCTTTGTTAAAACTGCGACTATTGCCATTCGCATCTTGCCACGTTAATTTAAGTCCATCTATTTGAGCTTCAATGCCATAATACGTTTGGGGCTTAAAGTTTTTTATTTCATCCTCACGTGCTGCAACCATTGCAACTGTTGGTGTCTGTACACGACCACAGTTTAACTGTGCATTAAATTTAGTTGTTAATGCACGAGTTGCATTTAAACCGATATACCAGTCTGCCTCGGAACGTGCTACTGCTGAAGCATATAAGTTTTCATAAGCTTTACCAGGCTTTAGGTTATTGAACCCATCCTTAATTGCTCTATCTGTTATAGAGGAAATCCAAAGACGTTTGATTGGTTTATGAACTTTCGCTTTATCAATAATCCAACGTGCAACTAATTCTCCTTCCCTTCCTGCATCAGTAGCCACGATTATTTCATTCACATCACTACGATTTAACTGTGTTTTCACAGCATTAAACTGCTTTCCAGTTTGTTTCATGACAACTAATTTCATGCGCTCTGGAAGCATAGGAAGGTCTTCTAGATTCCATGTTTTATATTTATTATCATAGGTCTCAGGATCTGCTAAAGTTACTAAATGTCCTAGTGCCCACGTGACGATATATTTATTACCTTCTAAAAAGCCATTACCTTTCTTCGTACACTTCAATACATTTGCAATATCACGTGCAACGGAAGGCTTCTCAGCAATTACTATAATTTTTGCCATTTTTCTGAACTCCTTTATTAACTATGTACTGTCTAATATAGCATAATTTGCAACAACATAATTGCATGGTCCTACTTAGAGGACATAATAGACATAGGTTGTTTAAGAATTTCTACTTCTTTTTTTAAGCGAATATTTTCTTTAAAAATTTCATTTAACTTTTTAGGAGAAATTGTAGTTTCTATATTTGAATACACCTGTATCCATTTGTAAATAGAGGTCGGAGAGCTTTCTCTTTTTATTGTACAGTATGTTTCAATTCTACATCACATCTATTTCATGTATATCAAAATTAATAATGCTAACATCAACCTTCAATTGTTCAGCTATGCGTTTTTCCAAATCGCTATCAACAAAATCTACTAAAGAGCCTTCAATCTTATACTCTTTTATTAATTTCTCAATACGCTCTTTTTCAAAAACATCCTTT
>JBJEFI010000147.1:0-5324 GCA_051873875.1 Bacillaceae bacterium
CGATAAATTTTAAGTTTTATTCGATAATAATAAAAAGGAGATACCCCAACCAAGAAGTAAGCTCCTTTCTATCTAGAACATATGTGATGCTACTTTGATTTTATAAAATGTAGCACATACTGTAAAGTGCATCTAAGTAAATACTTTTCGCCAATTAATTTAGACAAATAAATTATAAAATCAAAGGAGATACAAATAAATGGCTAAATCATTAGGATTACCACAAACAAAAGGACAATTTCAATTAAAGGGGCTAGTAACTGGAATGCAGCGTGAGAAAGCTTTCCAAGCTAAACAAACAAGATCACAACGGAATATGAATATCTTAAACTTTGGAGTTGAAACTGCACCTGATTCATCAGTATTCGTAACAATTCAAGGAATGGAAAGAGATAAAGTATACTTCTCAAAACGTAGCCAGGTCAAAGGACAAAAGGGTGAAGTTAAATCAGTTGATTGGAATAGTAGACATGATAATCAAGGTGAAGGATTCCAACTTATCGGAATTGGAGTCGGACTTGATAAAGATGAGACAGGTAAGAATATCATCAAAACTATGACAGAGTATGATGCTGCAGATGAAGTATATCAGAAGCTTGATGATGAACAACCAGTATTCGTTCGTGGAGAAATTGAATTCTCACATTTTAAGAACAATAAAAATGAGATTGTTAGAAATAGACGATTTGCTATCAAAAATATCTATAACTCTAAAGCGGTTGATTTTGAAGCCGATGGCTTTACGGAGACATCAGATTTTAAACAACGTATCATCTTTATGGGTATTGAAAAAGCAGATGATAAGAATGATCCACACTTTATCTTAGAAGCAAAATTAATTACATACAATACAGTAGAACAAGCAGAGTTTGTTGTCCGTAACGTATCATTAGCGACTCAGTTTAAGAAGACACTCAAACCATATACGGCCATTGATGTATGGGGTAAAATTTTCAACAAAGTAGACACTGAGGAAGAGGCTGAAGCTACTGCAAGTGTATGGGGAGAAGAAGATACATTTAAGACAATCAATAAGTCTTATATTCGTGAGTTGGTTATTGTCGGTGCTGATCCTGAAACAATTGATACAGAAACTTACTCAGAACAAATCATTCAAGAAGCTTTAGATAAAATGAATGCACAAGGTCAGGTTGAAAAACCAAAAGAAAATAAGCCAGCAAAAGATTCATGGGGAGAAAAGAAGATAGATATTGAAGAGGAAGATCTCCCGTGGTGAGCCGTTTAAATAGATAAATTAATACATAAATAAAAAACAATATAAAAAATAGGAGAGTGTTGAATTAATGGCTACAGCAAAACGTGGGAGTTCAGTAAAAAAGGGATTAAAATTCTTTAGCTTTGGAGAACCAGGAACATGGAAATCATCTTTTGGATTAGACTTTATGAAAATGAAGAATGAAGAAGGTAGACCATTAAGGGTTTTATACATAGATTGTGAGACTGGTAGCGTAGATAACTATTTAGAGGACTTAGAAGATCAAGGTATTAATCTAGATAACTTACTTCTCGTATACACTACATCTTACACTGAAGTTGAAGAGTATGCTCAAAAAGCAATGAATGAAGAAGAAATCTATATTGAAAACGAAGATGGAGAATTAGAAGTTGCTCTCGATGCTGAAGGTAATCCGTTTATTGCAGATGTAATTATTGTTGATGGTATCACTGTCATTACAGATAACGTAAAATTTGCAGCTATCAATGTCTCAGAAAAACGTGCAAAGTTGAAGGCTAAGTCACAAGATAAGAATGCTACAGAAGTATTTGTTGCTGAAAGTACAGCAGGGCTTGAATTTAAAGATCATGACAAAATCAAAATGAAAGGTAAAAACCTTCTACGCTCACTTATCACAGGGACAGATAAATATGTATATGTGTCAGCTCGTGAGAAGACAAAGAAAGTTATGCAAAAAGTCGGGAATGAAATGCAACTTGTAGAAGTAGGTAAAGTTCCAGACACATGGGATGGAGCGGAATATGAATTCTATACAGTCCTAAGACATTTTGAGGACGAGGATGGAGCTATTAAGGCTCAAATCATGCGTAAAGATAGAACAAAGGTGTTTGCACAGAATGAGATTATCGAAGCTCCTACACCATTATATTGGCAGTCAGTTATTGAAGGGAACAAAGGTAAGAAAGCGTCTGTAGTATCAAAAGGATCTCTAGAGGATAGCGTACATAAAGATGAAGATGTTATTTCTAAAGGAATTAATGATAAAAAAGCAGAAGATAAGCCAACAAATAAGGAATTAACAAGTGCAGATGATTATAAGAAAGCAATTGAAGAAAGTATCAAAGCGCTTAGCCCACAGAAGAAAAAAGCTTTGAGACCAAAAGTAACGAAAGCAGGTTATCCATTAGACTTTAATGCAGTAGAGGACATTGAAGTACTTAAGAAATATCTATCTTTAGTACAAGAGTAATAATTAAATAAATTAAATAGGAGGGGTATTGAATATCTCTCCTATTTTTTATAAGAGGTGGAAGAATGTTTTTCAAATGTGCATATTGCGATCCAAGTGTTAAAAGAGGGGAAACACCGATTAAAACTATCGATACTGATAAACATTTGTTTATTAAGGATAAAAATAAAAAGTATTATCATCAAGAATGTTTTGAAGCTTTTTTAAGAAACAAAAAGAAATTAAGTGAAGAGGATATCAGATTACAGGTTAATGAGAGAAGAAAGCAGCAAGAGGAGGAAGTTAAAGAGCTCCAAGAAAAAGATGCATTTTTAAATTGGATTATGAATTTTTATGATGGTACGTTACCTTCTTACTTTCTTAAAAAGGTACATAGTGTGAGAGATGGTTCTTATGAGGGATTAAATGAGCCAGTTAGCTATGCAACCCTGTTAGACATCTATCAATACATGGCAAATTATTTAAACAAGAATGCAATGAAAAAGCAAATAACTAAAACTACTCAACGAATGAATTATGATATTGCGGTCGTTGTCGGTAACTATGGTGATTATAAAAGGTTCAAGGCTAAGCAACATGCGAACCAAGTAACTAAAGAAACAGTGACAAAACAAACTACAGTAGATGAAAAAGTAAAGAAAGCCTCTCAGAAAGAAAAGAAAGAGGAGTTTGATATTACAGATTATATGGATGATTTATTGTTATAAAGGGGAGAAATAAATGGCAATTGAAGAGATGGTGGACATCACCAGTGAAACATTATTTATAGGTAGTTTATATAAAAATCCAATATTGTTTGTTGATTATGCCGAATTAGTAAAGGCAAAGTATGATTTTCATTTTCCTGAAAACCAGTTTTTATATAATTGCTTTGATATCTACTATAGGACATTTTCACAAGAGATAGCAGAAACAAAAGTGATTATGTTTATGTCTCAGGATGAGGAAAGGAATAAAACGTTCAAGTCTATCGGTGGCTGGAGAACTATCCAAAAGTATATGGATTTAGCAGATCCTACAGATATAAAAAACCATTTAGATAAGATTAAGAAATACTCGCTACTAAGGGAATTTGATCGTAAAGGATTCCCTGTAGAAAAATTAGTAAGCCATAAAGCATTCTCCAAAATGAAAGCTGAAGATATTGTAAAGTTTATGAGATTTAATGTAGACAATATCAACACTGTTATAGGTGGAGGAAAATCATCAGTATTATTAGGTAAAGACATCAAGAAACAAATATTAAAATGGAAAGAGTCACCGGATATAGGTGAAGAGATACCTTTCCCAATATGGCATTCATTATTTAGAGGATGGAGAAAAGGTAAATTAATTGTAGATGGAATGATGAGTGGTAATGGTAAGTCTAGGAGGGCTTCTAAGGTTGCTGCATTCATAGGAATAGCCAAAAGAATTCCTACTCTTGTACTTGTCAATGAGCAGGAGAAGGAAGAGTGGGACGCAATGATGTTAAGTGTTATTGCTAATAATAGGGAGTTTGGATTCTGGAATAGTGATGAAGATTACATAGATGAAACGGATATACTTTTAGGTCAGACAAATGAGCATCAAGATAGAAAGTTAGAAGAGATTGCAACCTGGATGGAAGAGAATACAAAAATATACTTCCTGGACTTAGATCAATATGCAGATGACGATATTGAGCGAGAAATTAAAAAACATGTATTAGGCTTAGGAGTTAAATATGTATTCTATGATACATTGAAGGGTTATAAAACCGATAATTGGGAGTCAGTCAAGCAAACAACAACTAAATTAAAAGATATATGTAAGGAATTAAAAATTGGTGGCTACGCTACAATTCAGCTTACAGATGATACGGTAATGACTGATGAATTAACATCTATGAATATTGCAAACGCAAAGCAACTTAAACACGTAGTTGACCATTTAGTATTGGAAAAGAAACTTGACCCTAGAAAGTATAAAGATTATGCAATCAAGGTACAGAATCAAGATGGAAGTTGGGGAGAGATTCCTTTAGATGAAAAGAAGGTATTTTACCAGGGCAAGGTGGATAAGAACCGAGGAGGAACCACAGGTTTAGAGTTAGTCACAGAAGTTGATCTAGGCAAGAACTTGTGGATTGAGAAAGGTTACCTGATTAGAAAAAAGTAAGGGGATGAAAAAAATTAAAGTAGTAGATATGACGAACAAAATAATTCACAATTGGAAAGTTATCAGAAGGGATGAATTAAGGAAAGGTGCAGCCTATTGGATATGTGAGTGTCAATGCGAAAATAAAACGGTTAAAAGCGTCTCGGGAATTAACCTTAGAGCTGGTAATTCTAAATCTTGTGGATGTATACATGATAAACATTATGAAAATCAATATGACTTAAGTTCTTCTTATGGCGTAGGGTACACAAACAAAGGAGAGAAATTTTATTTTGATAAGGAAGATTATAAGATAATAGTTCCCTATTATTGGTTTATTACTTCTAGGGGGTATCCTTGCACAAGAAGAAATAATAAGGATATATTTATGCACAGATTAATATTAAATGCTAGAGAAGAAGTATACATAGATCACATTAATCATATCGAGTATGACAATAGGAAAGAAAATTTAAGGTTGGTTTCGCATGGAGAAAACATGCTAAATAAAAATAAATACAAAAATAACTCAAGTGGATATCCAGGAGTAAACTGGCACAAGAGAAGTCAGAAATGGATAGCAAGGATATCCATTAATAAAAAGCAAACTGAGCTAGGTAGATTCAATAGTAAAGAAGAAGCAATAGCTGTTCGTAAAGCTGCCGAGGAGAAATATTATGGTGAGTACAGAAATAAATATGTTTAAGAAGTAAGGTGAGATAATGGAGGCTCAAGAGTTAAAAGAGAAAATAATAGATG
>JBJEFI010000148.1:0-3974 GCA_051873875.1 Bacillaceae bacterium
ACAATTAAAACCCATAAAAAGATAAGATTTTAATCCATACCCTCCTTAGGTATGGATTTTTTATATATTTGTATTTTTCCTAGGCAATATGAATAATTTAATGCATATAAACCAACTACATAGAAAAAATAGGTGTTAAAAGCAATGGATAGTTCGTTAATAAAAATGGGCACACTCATTTTTAAAATTTTTGACACACCCTACCCCTGTAGGGTATATTATATGGTAGAGGTGATAACATGGAATGTAATCATGATAATAAAATGGTTCCTCGTTCAAAAGAGGAGATTGAAGAATTAACAAAGCGTTTAAAGCGTATTGAAGGCCAAGTTCGTGGAATTAGTAAAATGGTTGAAGAAGATCGTTATTGTATAGATATCGTTACACAAGTATTAGCAGTTGAAGCAGCAATGAGAAAAGTTGGTTTTTCTTTAGTAGAAAGGCATGTAAACCACTGCGTTGCGAAAGCTTTAGCAGAGGGAGACGGAGAAAAATCTGTTGAAGAGCTGATGGGAGTTATTAAACGATTTGCAAAATAATAGGTGGTGAAAAAAATGAGTGAACAAAAGCATGTAACATTAGGAATTGAAGGAATGACATGTGCTGCATGTGCAACTCGTATCGAGAAAGTATTGAATAAAACCGATGGCATGGATGCCACTGTGAACTTAGCATTAGAGAAAGCAACAATTAATTATGATCCAGCTAAAACAGATGTGACACAAATTAAAGAAAAAATTCAAAAGATCGGTTACAACGTAAAAGTTGAAAAACAAACATTTGATATTGAGGGAATGACATGTGCTGCATGTGCAACTCGTATCGAAAAAGTTTTAAATAAAACAAACGGTATTGTAAATGCCAATGTGAATTTAGCAATGAACTCAGGAACGGTTGAGTTCGTAGATGGGCTTGTAACACCAGAAGATATTATGAATAAGATTGAAAAGATTGGTTATAAGGGAACCCTTCATAAAGAAGGTGAAATGAAAAAAAGTGATGGTACGAAGAAAAAACAAATTCAGCTTATCATTGCAATTATTTTATCGTTACCACTTTTATATACGATGGTTTCGCATATTCCATTTGCAAGTGGTATTCCAATGCCTCACTTCTTAATGAATCCATGGGTGCAAGCTTTATTTGCCACACCAGTCCAATTCATTATCGGGTGGCAATTTTATGATGGGGCGTATCGTGCACTTCGAAATAAAAGTGCAAACATGGATGTATTAGTTGCACTTGGAACGTCAGCAGCGTACTTCTTTAGTTTATATGAAGGATTTAAAACAATTGGAAATCATCATTATGTTCCACATTTATATTTTGAAACAAGTGCGGTTTTAGTTACTCTTGTATTAGTTGGTAAATATTTTGAACATATTGCCAAAGGAAAAACAACGCAAGCCATTTCAGCATTGGTTCAATTACAAGCAAAAGAAGCAACTGTCATAAGAGAGAATACAGAAATCAAAATTCCTTTAGACCGTGTAGTCGTTGGCGATACAATCCTTGTAAAACCTGGTGAAAAGATTCCAGTTGATGGTGTCATCTTATCAGGAAATACAACGGTAGATGAATCGATGTTAACAGGTGAGTCGTTACCAGTTGAAAAACAACCAGGCGACCAAGTTGTCGGTGCAACAGTGAATGGCAATGGTTCGATTACATTCCGTGCCGAGAAAGTTGGAAAAGATACAGCATTAGCCAATATCGTAAAAATTGTGGAAGAGGCACAAGGATCAAAAGCACCGATTCAGCGAATTGCCGATATTATTTCTAGCTTCTTCGTGCCAGTTGTTGTTGGAATTGCCATTGTTACATTTTTAGTATGGTATTTCGTCGTGACACCGCAAGATTTACCAAGAGCAATCGAAGTAGCAATTGCCGTATTAGTAATTGCCTGTCCTTGTGCATTAGGATTAGCAACGCCAACATCAATTATGGTTGGAACAGGTAAAGGGGCAGAAAAAGGTATCTTATTTAAAGGCGGCGAGTTTTTAGAAAGAACACAAAAAATTAGCGCCGTTTTATTAGATAAAACAGGTACAGTTACAAAAGGAAAACCAGAAGTAACAGATGTGATTGCCTTTGAAGATGAAGGCCAATTATTAACATATGCCATTAGTATTGAAAGTTTATCTGAACATCCATTGGCAAAGGCAATTGCCGATTTTGGCAAAGAAAAAAATATTGTAGCAAAAGAAGTAGTCGATTTCTCAGCAATTACCGGTCATGGGGTAAAAGGGTTTGTTGATGGGGAACAAGTATTAATTGGAACACGAAAAATGATGGTAGAAAATAACCTTGAATACCCTGGATTAGAAGAGCAGCTTGTTGCTTTAGAAATTCAAGGGAAAACGGCGATGATTGTTGCAGTTGAACAAAAAATTGCCGGTATTATTGCAGTTGCCGATACAGTAAAAGAAAGTTCAGCCGAAGCCATTAAACAATTAAAAGAAATGAATATTGAAGTATATATGGTAACTGGTGATAACAAACGCACAGCAGATACCATTGCTAAACAAGTTGGCATTGATCATGTATATGCAGAAGTATTACCTGAAAATAAAGCAAGTATTGTTGAAGAATTACAACAAGCAGGAAAAGTTGTTGCAATGATTGGAGACGGAATTAATGACGCTCCAGCCCTTGCAAAAGCAGATATTGGGATGGCAATTGGAACGGGGTCTGATGTTGCAATTGAAACAGCAGATGTTACGTTAGTAGGTGGCGATTTAGCCCACATTCCAAAAGCAATTCAATTAAGCAGAAGTACGATGAGAAATATTCGTCAAAACTTCTTCTGGGCATTACTATATAACTGTTTAGGTATTCCGATAGCTGCATTTGGATTACTACAACCATGGGTAGCTGGTGCTGCAATGGCATTTAGTTCCGTATCCGTAGTTTTAAATGCACTTCGTTTACGAAAAATAAAATTATAATTTAAGGAGAGATAAAGCATGAAAACATTATTAAAAGTAGAAGGTATGTCATGTGGACATTGCAAAGCTGCTGTAACAAACGCTTTACAAGAAGTTGAAGGAGTTACAGGCGTAGATGTAAGCTTAGAAGAAAAGAAAGTAACTGTTCAACATAACGACTCAGTAGCAATTGACAAATTAAAAGAAGCAATCGAAGACCAAGGCTATGACGTAGTTGAATAAATAGAATTGAAAATACAGTTTTGAAGAAGTTCTTGAATCTAATGGCGATTCGAGAACTTTTTTTATTTCTTTATTATAAAAGCAAATCATCCCATTGTTTCTCTAAAGATAGCCTTAATTGTAATAGTGGGAAAATTTTGTTATATTTAAATTGAAAATTGAATAACGAATTAATAGGTGTGGATAAAGGTAGGTTCCTTTATTTACTTAAAAGGGAAGTCGGTTAGAATCCGACGCTGTCCCGCAACTGTATTTAGGAGTGATTCGAAAATACCACTGTTTCTAGACATATAGAAATGGGAAGGTTCGAAAAGCGATGATTATAAGTCAGGAGACCTGCCTAATTAATAGTGACATCAATGCCCTACGAGGATAGGAGGTGTTAATTGCGGATTATTAAGCATGGAAAAATTTTAAAAATTTTTTTCTCATGTTTATTTGAGTATCTTTCGTACATTAACAACTTTATCATGAAGTTGTTTTTTTATTGGTTAAATGTACGTTTTGATGAATTAGATTTGAAGGAATTCTGGAAAGATGATTTTTCTAAAATCAAAGGAGGAAGATATAATGGGTTCAGTAGCTTATTATACAAATTGTTTCAAGTCTGTTGTTTTGAATAATATGGTTAGTGGAGAAAGCTGTATGCTAGAAGATATTTATGCAGATTTAATCGATGAAATAAATGAAGTGTGTAAAAATGAAGATGAAAAAGAACAGTTTATAAATAATCTTAATCGTGCTTTCGAAAGCTTGCATCGAGATTTAGTTGAAGTAGAAGAACTAGTATAACTACAATAAAAA
>JBJEFI010000148.1:4074-5313 GCA_051873875.1 Bacillaceae bacterium
TGCTTCAATTTGTTTCAAACTTAGAAATAATGGTGAAATAAAATAAACTGATAAGAGCAATAGTAAAATTAAAGTATCAATAATATCTATTCCATCAACACTAAGACTATAAATCAAAGACAATTGAAACAAAATTTATAATTTTTTTACCTACAAGATTAATATATTTTAAGATTCTCATTGTAATAAAAAACTACTTTTCAAATTGTTAATACAATCTAACAATTGAAAAGTAGTTTAATAAATAAAGTCTTACTTATAGTAAGAAATATAATACAACAATCATTAATTGAAATAATGTAATAGCAAGTAAATAATTTGCATATTTAAAAGTTTCTTTATCTACATTTTTATTATTTTTGCCGAAAGCCCAAATAAATAAACCAATAGCCGTAATACCTAATATAGCACTTAAAACAACAATTGGAGTCATATATTACCACCCTAATATCAAAACCGATATCCCTTTCATAAAAATATTCCTCATAATAGACCTCCTGTATAAATTTTACCATCAATATTTATATCCTTTGTTCAACAATCCTGATCCTTTTCTACAATAAGAAGTTCAACATAAAAGGGCATTAATCTTTCTTGGTTCAATGCCCTTTTAGTACACTTTCATTCTCTTAATATTCTCTATCGGAATTCCTGCTTCGATATAACTTCTTATCAATTTCCAATCATTAGCACCATCTTTTTTAAAAGTATCGAAAAATAAGTTTGCAGAATTTAAACCCTCACCTTGTATAACTATAGTTGCAGAAATTATAACCAATATCTCATCAACTCTTAATTGAGTAATAGAAATTTCACTCAGGTCCCATTGTGCGTTATTTTCTTTTACAAAATTAAATCCTTGTTCCCAACCAAGTATTGATTCTTCAAATTCAAAATCAATAATCTCTCCACCTGTAATTTCTCTGCCTTTGTAATTTTTTGATATTAAATCTCTTATTTCTGTTAATGAGGAAGTACGCCAAGACTCTAAAAAAGCGTCTAGAAATTTCCTGAATGGATTATCCATATTATCCCCCTAAATCATCTTTTATCATTAATTCTATATAACCAGTAGTATTCCTTTATTGAACTAGCCTGCCCCGTTAGTAAAATAAGAAATCTTAGTTAAATAGAATTTCTGATCAAACTTTATTAATAATTATTAACTTTATTTTAATTTTACAATTTTGTAATCCAATAAATGTTCACAAAATTATAAATTGGAATTAATAGTAATTG
>JBJEFI010000149.1:0-5313 GCA_051873875.1 Bacillaceae bacterium
GTTTTTCCTTTTGAAATATCTTTTCCATCATTATTTCTCATAGGTCCTAATTCGATTTCAAAGTTCTTGTCTTTCCAAATCTTTTCATACTGCTCCTGATCTAAAGTGTATATCTGTAATAATTCGCCAGATGCTCCAGCTTTGATTAAATCATTATAGGAGTATTTTAGCAACATACCTTCGTTGAATGTGTACTGTGTGTTATCGTTAAGGTTTAGTTTAGAACTTAACGACGTTAATGAAATATCTTCAGATCCTTTGTTATCGACTTTAAATTTGGCTGTCAATAAAGTGATACCATGTTTGAAATTTTCAAACCGAGGAGCTTCAGCAGCATTTGGTGTGAATTGAGTGAATTGGTATCCATCTAATGTTACATTGACACCAGCTAAATTTTGGCTTTTGTTGATGTTTGATTTATCTTTTAACATTTTCTTTTCGCCCATGTTATCAAAGGTTACTTTATCTTGATAGAAAGCTTTATCATTTGCAATCTTTTCAGCACCTTGTTTATTTAAACTTAATGGAAATTTCCCTGAACTTCCAATTGGTGTATCGACTTTATCCTTACCAGCTTGCGCTACAGGAATATCGACTGATACTGTTGATAGTGCTAATATTTTTGTTAAATCATCTTTGCTGAATGGGTAAGCAGCATAACCGGAAACGGTTTCTCCTGCTTTTACTAAATAATGATTGTTTGGAGATAATTTTGTGGATAATTGTTCTTCTTCTGGAAGTAAATATCTATAGTTAGTATAAATTTTCTCAGCGCCTGTAAAAGATATGTCTAGATTTGGCATATAATAAACATCTTTATTTGAATCATTTTTCACACTGTAGTGTGCAAGAATAACCCCACCATTTGTTTGGTCTTTAAAAGGAATACTAAAATCGTTATGGAAATCATTTAATTCTACCAATGTGTAGTTATTCATTGATACTGAAACATCATCTAATTTATGTACTTGCGGATCTTTATTTTCATAAAGGATTTTCGTTTTGCCTTCCGTTTCTTTCTCCATATATGAGATTAGTTTTGAATAATCGCTTGAGTTACCTGCCGTATCTTTCGTACCTGTATCTTCAGATTTTTTTTCTTCCTTAGCTTCTTTTGCCACATTCTCTTTTTGTTCTTTATTTGCCTGATCACTTTGTCCACAACCAGTCATCATAAAGGTTGCAACCGTCATTGCCGAAATTAAGGTAATTATTTTTTTTGACATTTCTATCCCCCTGTTTTTTCCTATTAAACTGATAATCTGTATAATTAAATAACTGATTACCCCCCCTCTTTTTGTCTCTACGTTCCATTATAGGAAAAAGTTTTTGTGTTTTGCAAGAAAAATACAGAAAATTCAGCAAAAATAACGTTACTACCCAACATTTTCAGATTTTATTCGACAAACATTTGCCAAACGGAAGCTACTTCTGTCGATTTTAAACAAAGCTATACTGTATTTTGTTTTACTGATTTATCATAGTATAAAAAAAGGCGATTCATCACACCACCAATAAAGGTGGGCGACTTCTCGCCAATTAAGTTAAAATAGTGATAAAAAAGCATTCACAATACTTTTCACACCCTCTATAATTCCCTCAACAAATGTTTGTCCTTTTTCTGAAGATACGGCATTTTGTATTCCATCATAAATGCCATCCCAATTAATCTCTATATTCTTTATTTCCATAAACGAATTGCTTAATTGATTAAGTTGTTCTTCCGTTAATGAAATGCCTAATTGCTCTGCTTGATCTGAAACTAATGTTTTCATTTCATTAATGTCTAATGGCATTTCAATATTCAAGCCATCTCGTACAGCTGTAATTAACTCCTTTGTTTCTGTATAGCCTATTTGATCACTTAAATTAGCAAGTTCATCTTTTAATCCTTTTTCAATCTCTGATCCAACCGCTGCTATATCCTTGATTACTACATTGCTTTGAACATCTGCTTTCGCATAGGTCGGTTGAATAAATCCAACAAACAACAATGCTACTGCTAAAAAGATATTCCTCATTTTAACGCCCCTTTTTTTGTGTATTTCTTCCCACTCTTACTCTCTTATTCGTTTTCCAAAATGAATATGCCAATGCATATGTTTATTACTTTGATAATCACCGATATTGGTTGAAATGGTACATGCACCAAATGTTGCTTCAAACTCCTTGGCGATTACTTGAATCACATCAAGAAGCTCCACCATAATATCCCTTTCATCCTCTGCTACTGTTACAAAAGAAGCAATATGCTTCTTCGGAATGGCAACGACATGTTGCTCATAAAATGGATTCGTATGATGAAAAGCAAGAACATGTTCCGTCTCCATTACTTTCTCTACAGGTACCTTTCCATTCAACACTGCGTTACAATAAAAATCTTCTACTTCCTCCACCATATTCCTCTCCTTTTCTAGTACTCAACCAATTTTTTCACATGAAAACTTCTACTTCAAAAGGTAGCAATAACAGGTAGGTTAAGTAGAAGATAAAAATAAACTTCTATTACTTATATTAATTTAAAACAAATACCATCTATAAAGAATAGTATCTTAATCATAGTAATACTATCAGAAATTAGGTCTATTTTTTCATTGCTTTGTTTCATTAACTTATTATGATTTTTTCCTCGATATATTTAAAATTGCAAGTCCATAAAAGACAACAGCTGTTATTACTAATATGAGAAGATGTGTAACTGTTCCTGCCGTATAATCACCATATTGAAAAATAACACCAAATTGTTCTTTAAACTCTGTTACCATTGAAGCTGGTGTGCCTGTAAACGTTTCTTTTATCGGCTCTTCTACCATAATTTGTCTTAATAATGCAGCGGCGTGAGAAACAGGAAACACCTTAATAATTACTTGCACAGCTTCTGGTAAAACACCAATAGGGATATAAATTCCTGTCAAAAAACCGATAAGTGTTCCAACAACTGTACTTGCTGTAGAAAATGCTCCATTGCTACTAAACATACTTACTAAGAAGAAAATCATCGCACTAGAAGCCAGTACACAAAGCACAATAACTCCTAACACCTTAATTATTGCCATCACAGATAATAATTCTCCGCCATTGATAACAATATATAATTCTCCTAGAATAAAAGTTAAAACACTCATTACTATTCCAATAAAAAACGAGCTTAATATATACCCACCTGCAATACTTCTGCGTTTTAACGGTGCACAATAAAAATCTTTTAGACTTTTATTTTCTTTATCTGTAATCATCGTACCAAAAGCACCCATTGTCGTTGTAATTGATGCAACAGAAATAAGTCCTGCCATCACCCAATTATCCATTAATACATCGACGCCTTCCATCTCTCCAAAATTGCTTTTCATCGTATCTCCAAGAAAAAGCACATACAAGCCGATAACGATAATAACCCCTAAGAAGGAGAAAAATACAGCACTTCTATTTCGTAAAAAGACTTTAATATTCCTGTTTGCAATATTAAACATTCTCCTTTTCCTCCTGTCCAATTACGTTTAAAAATACATCATCCATCGTTCCACGGATAACCTCGAATTCGTCTATATCATCTTCAAAGCTTTGAATAATAGGGATTGCATCCTTCGTTTTTTCAACATTTATAACAAAAAGTTCACCATGCTCTTGAAAAGGAATCTCTTTTTCTTTTAAAGCAATACGCAAAATATCTTTCTCTTTTGCTTTCATACGTAGTGTATCCGAGCTAAATCTTCCTTTTAACTCATAGGGAGTTCCTTTCGCTGCTATTTCACCATGATTAATAATGATAATATAGTCGGCAACGGCTGCTTCTTCCATATAATGTGTCGTCAAAAAGATGGTCATACCATGCTGATTTTGCAACTTTAAAATGGTTTGCCACACTTTTTTTCTCGTTTGGGGATCTAGACCAGTAGTAGGTTCATCCAAAAATAAAATTTTTGGTGTATTCAAAAGTGCCCTTGCAATATCTGCTCTTCTCCTTTGCCCACCAGATAGCTTTCCATACTGTCTATCAAGGAATTCCAGCGTATCTGCTGCCAAAGCTGCATTTTGTACAGCCTCTTTTACTTTCTCTTTATTTTTTATGTAAAATTTCGCTCGAATTGTTAAATTTTCTCGAACAGTTAAAAGAGGGTCAAGGATGCTATCTTGAAAAACAACGCCAATTCTTTCCCTTATTTTGTCATCATCATCACCAAGTCGATAACCGTCAATAATGACTTCCCCCTGATCATGCTTTAGCAATGTACAAATAATATCAATTGTTGTTGATTTTCCTGCACCATTTGGTCCTAAGAAAGAAAATAACTTTCCTCTTTCCACATAAAAGTCAATCCCCTTTACTGCCTCTACGTTCCCATACTTTTTTTGTAAATTTTTCACTTCAATTATCTTATCCATAATCCCACCCTTTCTTAGTCTAATTACATGAATGAACATCCTACTATATGTATCTAGTTATAAACTTAATCCTATGCTTAGGGAAATACTTATAACTATTATTAGCTGTTCCGTTTCTATATTCATATTTTTCCTAATATTCATCTTTATACCATAATTTTCAAATAAATGCATTATTAGAATCATTTTATACAATAAAAAAACCAGTTCATTTCAGAACTGGTTTCGTCTTATTTCATCATACTGTGTTAGTAAATAGAAGGGATGCTTATGCTTTTTTAACAAATTCAGATTTTAATTTCATTGGTCCAAAACCAGCGATTTTACAATCAATATCGTGATCGCCATCAACTAAACGAATGTTGTTTACTTTTGTACCGATTTTTAATACAGATGAACTTCCTTTTACTTTAAGGTCTTTAATGATTGTAACAGAATCACCGTCGTTTAAGATATTTCCATTTGCATCTTTTACAACTTTTGTATCTTCATCAGCTTCCGCTTCTGATTCTAAATTCCACTCATATCCGCACTCTGGACAAACAAAAAGATTTCCATCTTCATACGTATATTCTGAATTACATTTTGGACAATTTGGTAAAGTAGACATATTTTTATTTCCTCCATTTGTTACTCATTATTCTAATATGTAATAATTTCTTTTGCATTCCCTATCACACTTTCATAAGAATAGTGATTATAAACGTATTATTTTTCCAAATACATTAGGGTTGCTTTACATTTTTATATACTACCATAGTATTATCGTGTTGACAAACGACTATCCAAATTATCCTTTTATTTCTTTTTATAACTTTATATTCCAATTAAAATTCATATAAAATTGATTTTAAATCATGAATTGTACTATTAAGTGTGACAGTTAAAAGAAAATATATAAAGCCTATATTCACTTCGTGTAAAATACAG
>JBJEFI010000150.1:0-5308 GCA_051873875.1 Bacillaceae bacterium
GATGAAGAAATAGTATGGAGGTACAAATGAAATTTATAAAGCAACTATTTGATTGGATGTTAGTAATTGGGATTATTTTGATGGTTGGACGAATTATAACGTTAATATGTATGAAGTTGGATATTCCCTTTACTGCTTTTTTTAAGGATTATAGTACCATTTCCGTTATTATTTTGTTAATCGGAGTGCTTGGTCAAAGTATGATGAAGGGGATAAAGAACTAGTTAGGAAATCTTCTTTCCTATATGCTTTAGGGCCTTCATATTACATATAATAAACGGAATAAAAGGAGAAGGGGGATGTGATGAAAAAAGTAGTAATTGGTCTTCTATGTTTAGCAGTTCTTATTTACTTCGCAAATGATTACTATAATAAGAAGAAATTAGAAAAACTAGACACACTTTCTTTCGGTGTACGTGAAGGGAGTGGGATACACTTTAAAGAAAGTACGAAAAATCCAGATATTGTATCAAAATGGAAAGATTTCTTTGAAAATGCTCACCGACAATCGCAACCGATAACACTTAAAGACAAACCTACCCAATATATTATGCTAAATTCGGAATCAAAAGGGATAGGCTATGCATTCGTAGAAATACACTATATAGACAATGATGTTTATCTTGTTGAAGACTCATCACAACAACCCTTCTGGTATATAAAAATGCCAAAAGAAGAATTTGATAGCTTACCAAGACCTTGATTTCTTTGTTCCTCTTATAAATCCACAGATATGTTATATAAGATAAAAACAACCATCTTCAATTATTCAAGGATGGTTGTTTCACTTTTGGAAAAAAGCGTGATTACTATCTACTCTTATTAAGTAGTATGAGTTACAGCTTTATATTTTTTATCCCCATTGCATTTATAGGTCCTTGAATAGTCATATTGAATGTTATTAATGCTATCTCTTGTGGAGATTGTTTCATTCCCGTATTTAACCAGTGTTGGATTACTCCGAAATGAGCAGCAGCAATATATGCCATAAAAACATCAACAGGTAAAAGGAATTGTTCTTGATTAAATTTACTAAGTACATTTTCCGTCATATTTTTTTGCAGGATATTTTTAATTTTAGTTTGAAAAGAAGAATCTCCTTTTGGTCCTAAAATAACCCTCAGAAATTGAGAATTTTCATGGAAATATTCGATTAGCTTAACAATAAATGGGAGTGGTTCGCTTCCAGAATATAATGCATTTAATTCTTGAGGAGTTAGTTTTTTTACATTTTTACTTATCTCATCTAACTTTTGTAAGATTTCTTCTTCACATTTCTCCAATAAATCATATTTATCACGGTAGTGTAAATAAAATGTACTTCGATTCACATTCGCTTTTTCTGTTAAATCTCTTACGGTAATGGCATCAAACCCTATTTCATCCATTAATTCAGTGAGTGCATCTCTAATTGCGCTTCTCGTTTTGTTTATTCTTCTGTCTATTTTCTCTTGAGACATAGAATTTCCTCCTAACTTTTTTTTCGTTAATCTACACGATCTATTTTTCTGTTGATTATTAGTCATTTTTTGAATTTTTGATGGTGGTATCTCTTTATCGTAGTAAATATAATATACACTGTGAATGTTAATGGACACAATGTATATTATCTGATATTTACCCCGTTCTGACTGCCACTAAGACTTCCCCTTCAAAATTTAGCGAAACTAAAGAAGTTTAAGGGCGAGGTAAGTGGCAGTATGAACCAGATTGGTTCAACTAACCATCAGTGGGAGATGAAAGAAAACTCCCACTGATGGAAGTTTCACTTTACAAAAGAAGGAGGAAATAAAAATGAGTAGTTCAAAAAATAAAATACTAATGCTAGTTCCAATCGTAGCTTTACTTATTACCTTTATTTTTTCTGTTGTACAAATTCCAACAGCGAAACAAGCACCAAAAAATGTGCCTATAGCAATTGTAAATGAAGATGTAGGGGTAGATGTGCCTACTAAAGGGAAGGTGAATTTTGGGGAAACAATCGTTGATTTAATGAACAAAACAGCGAAGGAAGCGACTGGTGAAGCTGAACCAGCTGTTAAGTGGATAGCGGTATCTGATTTTCAAAAAGCGAAAAAGGGAATGGATAATCAAGATTACTATGGCGCACTTGTTATTCCAAAAGACTACAGTTTAAAACAAGCTTCGTTGCAAACACCGACACCTTCCTCACCTGAAATTAATATTTATGTGAATCAAGGCAAAAATGCAGTTGCTTCAAATGCCGTTACACAAATATTAAATGGAATTGTAGATAACATGAATAAAAATGTGAGTAATCAATTAGTAGAAGGACTAAAAAAACAAGATGGAAAGTTAACGATTCAACAAGCATCTGTTTTAGCTTCTCCAATCACAAAAAATGTACATTATTTAAATCCAACAGGTACGAAGGGAAATGCTCCTCTAGCTTTGTTTCAACCTATTTGGATTGGGAGCTTAGTTGCTGCAGTTCTTTTATGGCTGTCACAGAGAAAAGGAGATCAACCATCTAAAAAGAAAAAAGTACTTACTATCTCTATGCAAATTGTAGTAGGGGCCATTGCTTCTTTGGTTATCGGTTTTGGACTGACTTGGATGGCAGATAGTATGTTAGATTTTGATATTGCAAATTTTATGGATACAGCACTTTTCCTATCCATTACTAGTTTTAGTTTTATCTTAATGATCCTAGCTGTTTTGATGTGGATTGGGTTAGCAGGAATGCCTATTTTTATTTTGTTACTATTCTTTGGTGCACCATTATTAGCAATGGCACCAGAATTTATGCCATCATTCTATCAAGATTGGATTTTCTCATGGTTGCCAATGCGTTTTATGATTGATGGACTTCGAGAGTTATTCTTCTTTACGAAAGAATTAAGCTGGAATCAACCTACATCTATCTTAGTATGGATTGGATTAGGAAGTCTGATTGTATTATTCCTTTCTACCTTCAAACCAAATGTAAATAAGAAAATGGAAAATAACAACCAGATAGCAAATAGATAATACAAAAAGGAAAAGATAGGACAACAAATAAAAGTGACACTTCCATGAATAGGGGGTGTCACTTTATTTGTATGCCTTCTTTTTCTAAGAATAATAGTAGGGTTGGAGTTTTTTCTATAAGAGCCACGTTAAAATCAGACACCGTTATGAATAACTGTTTCTTTTTATATAAACGAAAGCCCCATAGTTCTGATTTGTAACCTATATATGATGGTTGAAGCATTTTAGCAAATAATTGTTTTGCATTATCATTAAGTTTAGCCGTTACCATAATAGCCTCATTCATTTCTTCAGAAGCTGTAATCGTAATTCCTTTTATATTTTCAAATTCTGATTTGCCACCTAGTAGTGGATTTTCTTGGTCGTAATCCCCACTAGGAAAGGTAATTTGAAATTTATCGCAACAAGAAAGAAGAAAGGTAAATATTTTTTCCCATTCAGGAATTGAGGAGGTATTAGGGATGACAAAGTAACTCATTTTATATGCACTCCTTTTTTATTGATGTATTGTAAATTGTAGGAATAATTAAATTGTGATAGCATTTAGTTAAAGCTTATTCGATATTGGCGTTGTTTTTTCCGGTAGAATAATTTTATCTATTTTTATATTAGGAGTGATTATGATGATGAAACCATCTGAAAAAGAAGCATACGACATTTTGCAGCAACTAAACATTTCATATGAACGAATCGATCACGAGCCTATTTATTCGGTTAAACATTATGAAGCAAATTTGCCCGGGCCACAGGTGAAGAATCTTCTTTTGAAAACGAAGAAGGGAAAAGAGTACTATTTAGTTATTTTACCTGATGAAAAAAGTGCGGATTTAAAACATTTGGCTGAGCAATTAAATACAAAGCGTTTATCCTTTGCATCTCCTGAGGAATTAGAAAGTTTAATAGGATTGACACCTGGTAGTGTGACACCACTTGCCTTGAGTCATGATGTGGAAAAGAAAGTGAAGGTTGTTATTGATAGCAACATTGATCGAGAGGATACAGTAGGTTTTCATCCTAATGTGAATACAACGACAGTGATTATTTCCTTTCATGATTTTGAGCGTTTTTTAGCGTGGGTAGACCATCCGCCAATTTTTAAGGCATTATGAAAAACAAATTAATTATCTTAATGTGGAGGCTGTTTATAAACAGTCTTTTTTTAATATGACATCCTGTTGTCGAATTTACTATGCTAGGATGAAGATAGAAAATAAACTTAACCGAGATTGAGGGATGAATATGATTGAAACAATTGAAGCGAAAAGTTTATTGCAAAAAGTAAAATTTGATGGTTCAAACTGGTTTGGTATTACTTATAATATGAATTTGTATAAAGGTTGTTGTCATGGCTGTATTTATTGTGATAGTAGAAGTAATTGTTATCGGATTGATAATTTTGATAAGGTACGGGTAAAGGCAAATACAACTCGTATTTTAGAAAGAGAGTTAATGAGTAAACGGCAAAAAGGGGTTATCGGCATGGGCGCTATGTCGGATAGTTATAATCCTTTTGAGAAAAAGCTAGAAGTAACGCGAGATGCGTTAAAGCTAATAGCTCGTTATGGATATGGTGTATCCATTGAGACAAAAAGTCCGTTGATTACAAGAGATATTGATTTATTTAAGGAAATTGCAAAGCACAATACAGTTATTCTTAAGTTGACAATCACGGCAGCAGACGATGTCCTTTCCAAAAAGATAGAGCAAAGGGTGCAAGTTAGCTCAGAGCGATTTCGAGCAATAAAAGAATTAAGTGAAGCAGGTATTTTTTGTGGCGTTTTGTTAACGCCTGTATTGCCTTTTATTACGGATACAGAAGAAAATATCCGAACGATTGTTAGACTGGCTTATGAAAATGGCGCAAAATTTGTTTATGGTGGCTATGGTGTAAGCTTAAGAGAGAATCAACGAGATTATTTTTTAAAACATGTAGAACAAGTATTTCCAGGTATGGCTAATCGCTATCGAAAAATATATGGCAATACGTATTGGTGTAACAGTCCGAAAATGGGTAGTCTTAAACATGTATTAGAATCTGAATGTAAGAAATATGGTCTCTTTTATAAAATGGAGGATATTATTAAAAACGGCAAAGGCAAAGATACATGTGAGCAATTACGTTTGTTTTGAATGAATAGGTAACAAAAGATACTTACTTATCCTGTAAATGACCTAAGTTGGTTTTCATTTTTTGAGCAAATAGATATGTTGGTGCAAATTAGTCTCCTTTCAAAGACTAATGAAACGAATAAAAATGCTTATCTAAAGTAAGGTAACTTTGGTATTCTAGATTTCAAACAAAAAGGTTAACCAATAA
>JBJEFI010000151.1:0-20084 GCA_051873875.1 Bacillaceae bacterium
AATTCAGTAGGTTCATTTTTTCAGATACATACGTCAGATTTTTGGATTGTTGAAAATTTTGAAAGAGTTTACTATTTGATTAAACAGAAATGAAAGCGTTTTATCAAATTTAGAAAACAAGGGGGATTATGGAAATGAAAAAGGGGAAGGCATTATCGTTAGCTTTAGTAATGGGCTTAACGTTATCAGGCGTATTAGCTGGTTGTTCAAATGACAAGGCTGAAAAAACAAGTAAAGAAAGCAAGGAATTGGTTGTTTATTCACCAAATCCAATTGAGTTTAACGAGCCATTAATTAAGGAATTTGAAGATGAAACAGGCATTAAAGTAGAAGTCATTTCTGCTGGTGCAGGTGAATTATTAAAACGTATTGAATCAGAAGGAAGCAATCCACTAGGCGATATTATGTGGGGCGGTTCATTATCATCACTTGATTCATATAAAAAACACTTTGAAAAATATCAATCTGCAAATGAAAAAGATGTAGCAGATGCATATAAAAATGAAGATGGTTACATTACAAGATTTTCTTTAGTACCAAGTGTCATTATGGTAAACAAAAACTTAATTGGTGATGTAAAAGTTGAAGGGTTTGAAGACCTTTTAAATAAAAAATTAAAAGGAAAAATTGCCTTTGCAGATCCGTCTAAATCATCTTCATCTTTTGAACAAGTAATTAACCAGCTTTATGCAATGGGCAATGGTGACCCTGAAAAAGGTTGGAGTTACGAAGAAAAATTAATCAAAAACCTTGATCAAAAATTATTAAGTGGATCTTCAGCAGTTTATAAAGGTGTTGCTGATGGCGAATATACAGTTGGTTTAACATTTGAAGAGCCAGTTGTTAACTACATTAAAGATGGTGCTCCAGTAGAGCTTGTATATCCAAAAGAAGGAACAATTATTAAACCAGATGGCGTTGCCATTATTAAAGGCGCAAAAAATCTTAGCAATGCTAAAAAATTCATTGATTTCATCACAAATCAAGATTCACAAACAATGGTTGCCAATGAACTTAGTCGTCGACCTGTACTTTCAACTGTAAAAATTAAAGATGATGTTGGAATGAAACCAATGACAGACATCAAACAAATCTCTGATGACCAAGCATGGTCTAATGAAAATAAAGCAGCTATCTTAGATAAATACAAAAATATTTTCACAAGTAATTGATGAGAGAGATGTAAATAAGAGAGCGTGGGTAGATTGTTGCTCATGCTCTTTTCAATAACGAGGGGGAACTATTTTGGGTACATCGATTAGATTTGAACATGTGCGTAAAGATTATGATAAAAAGACAGTTATTCCAGATTTAAATTTAGAAATAAAACCAGGGGAATTATTTACATTATTAGGCCCATCAGGTTGTGGAAAAACAACATTGCTACGGATGATTGCTGGATTCCATAGCATTGATGGGGGAAATATCTCTTTTGATGACCAAGTCATTAATGAAATTCCTGTTCATAAGCGTAATATTGGAATGGTATTTCAAAACTATGCGATTTTTCCACATATGAACGTATATAACAACGTCAAGTATGGGTTAAAAAACAAAAAGATTAACAAAAAGGAAATGATTAGTCGTTTAGATGAAATCATCGAAACAGTTAAAATTACCGAGTATAAAGACCGATTACCAAATCGCTTATCAGGTGGGCAACAGCAACGTGTGGCACTTGCACGGGCCATCGTTATTCATCCAAAAGTATTATTAATGGATGAACCATTATCAAACTTAGATGCAAAATTACGTATTGATATGCGTCGTGCCATTAGTGAAATTCAAAAAAACATTAATATTACAACGGTTTATGTTACCCATGACCAAGAAGAAGCATTGGCTATTTCTGATCGTATTGCTGTTATGAAGGATGGCGTTATCCAACAAGTTGGCTATCCAGATACAATTTATTTACGTCCGATTAATGTGTTTGTTGCTACATTTATTGGCCATTCAAATTTATTTAAAGGTACGGTTACGAAGGAAAATGGAACAAATGTTATTACAATTGGTGACAATTACAAAATCCCTGTCGATAATTTAGCAAGTAGTGTTGCTAATAATCAAAAGGTGACAGTTGCGATTCGTCCCGAAGAATTTATTCTTTCAAATAATCAAAATGGTATTCGGGCAAAAGTAAAACATCGTAACTTCTTAGGAAAATATATTAATTATGAACTAACCCTTGATGATGGAATGAGCATTGAATTCTCTCAAGATACAAATCAAACGAAAGAGTTTATTCACGTAAATGATATCGTTTATTTAGAAGCAATCGCCAATAAAGTGAACGTATTTACAGAAGATGGTAAGGAAAGCTTAATTGCAGGAGTGACAAGATATGTGGAATAAAGCATTAGGAAAATTAAAATTAGATTTTTGGAATATCACAACGCTAATTATCTTCCTTTTCTTTGCTGTGTTTCTTATTTATCCATTAGGATCACTTATCTTAAGTAGCTTTCAAGCAAACGATGGCTCATTTACATTGCAGCACTTTGCTAACTTTTTTGAAAAAAAATATTACTATCAATCTCTATTTCATAGTTTTTCCGTAACAATTTGCGTTACGATTTTATCGATTATAATCGGGGTGCCATTAGCTTATTTAATGTCTACCTTAAAAATCCGTGGAAAAGCAATTATTGAAGTGTTGATTATTATATCGGTTTTATCACCACCGTTTATTGGTGCATATTCATGGATTTTACTGCTTGGACGTAGTGGTGTAATTTCTAAATTTTTTCAAGAGCATTTTGATATAACAGTTCCTAGTATTTATGGATTTGGGGGCATTTTATTAGTATTCACATTAAAGCTATTTCCATTTATTTATTTATACGTTTCAGGGGCATTAAAGAAAATGGATTCTTCACTAAGCGAAGCGGCAGAAAGTTTAGGTGTGACAGGTATTAAAAAAATGTACACGTTAATTTTACCACTAATTTTACCAACCATATTGGCAGGCTCCTTATTAGTGTTTATGAATGCTTTAGCCGATTTTGGTACGCCAATGCTGATTGGAGAAGGGTATTCAACAATGCCTGTCTTAATTTATTCAGAATTTATTAGTGAAGTAGGAGGCAATGCTCATTTTGCAGCAGCTCTTTCTACAATCATGATATTAATTACGACTATATTTTTTATCGGACAAAAATATATCGTGAATAAAAAATCATACGAAATGAGTTCCCTTCGCCCAATTCAACCTGTAAAGGCAAAAGGGATAAAAAATGTATTAGCCCACTTATTTATTTATGTGATTGTTGGTTTAGCAATTATTCCGCAAGTGACGGTTATTTATACCTCTTTCTTAAAAACAAAAGGGGCTATGTTTATCGAAGGATATACACTAGATAGCTATCGTCGAGTATTAGATAGAATGGGTGATTCTATTTTAAATACGTATGTATATGGCGTTATTGCACTAGTAATCATTATCATTTTCGGTATGTTAATTTCTTATGCATCTGTTAGACGAAAAAATTTCCTAACCTCTTTTATCGATACGATTGCCATGTTTCCATACATTGTGCCAGGTTCCGTTCTTGGGATAACGCTGTTGCTTGCGTTTAATAAATCACCATTGTTATTAAGCGGGACAGCTGCTATCTTAATTGTTTCCTTTATCATTCGACGATTGCCTTATACAATGCGGTCAAGTGCGGCTATTATTTATCAGCTAAGTCCTAGTATGGAAGAGGCATCTATTAGTCTTGGATATTCACCAATGCGTACATTTATTAATGTAACAGCTAGGTTAATGATGCCAGGGGTTTTAGCAGGAGCATTATTAAGCTGGATAACCGTTATTAATGAATTAAGCTCATCGATTATTTTATTCACAGGGAATACACGTACAATGTCAGTTGCTATTTATTCAGAGGTTATTCGAGCAAGCTATGGAACGGCAGCGGCATTATCAACGATTTTAACAGTTACAACGGTTATTTCCTTATTAGTCTTTTTTAGACTTAGCGGTTCAAGAGATGTAAACTTATAAATAAGAAAAGGCAACTTTTTGGTTGTCTTTTTTCCTTTTAGTATTATAAAAAATAAGGGGGATGAAGATGGAGCCTACTAAAAAAGCCTCAAATTTATATCAAAAAGAACTTAGACGATCTTTAATTGGTTTTGGTGTTGTTCCTGTTTTATTTATCACCTTAATTTTTTATAATGTTTTTTTTGTAGTTAGTTATCATATTTTGAAAAAGAATAATGAAAATGAAAGTAAGCAAGTTGCAAATGAGCTAGTTGATAAATTCTCATTAATCGCAAAGCAAAGCCAAATGCTATCGAAGAAAATTAATATAGGTAAATTAGAATCGTCCAATTCCTATCGTACAGAAGTATATGAACAGCTATATAATGCCGTCAATGAGCAAAAATTAAATAGCTTATTTACGATTATTAATATAAAAGGGGATGTATTAGCAACCAACTGGTTAGAAACACCAACGAATAATCGAAAAAATACCGTATGGTATTTAAATAAACGGCTAAAAAGTAGCGATGGAAAAGAAAGCTTAATGTATCCAAACCGACAAAGTCTGGAAAATGACCGTGTTTTTTATAATATTGCAAATGCCATTTATGATAGCAATGGGGAAGTATCTGGCTATATTCTTTTTAATTTATTGGAAAATAAATTTCGTCAGCTAATCAATAATGTCCATTACACAGATATTATTATTACGAATCAATATAGTCACAGTATTTTAACATCAAATGAGATGCTATTAACCCAAGGAGGAAAATTACAGGCTATTAGTAATAAGGAATATATTATGAACAAGACGGCTCTATTTGATGGAAATATAGAGGTTCACTCTATTTTATATATTGGTTTATTCAAGAGTATTTATGAGGGAGGCTTATTTACTTTACTGACAGTTTTTATATTAATTACTATAGGTACAATTGGATTTGCTAACTATACAGCACGTAAGAAAATGACTTCGATTGAACGGCTTCTTAAGGTCATCAATAAAGCGAAAAAAGGTCACTTTAATCAAGAGGTGAAGATGCCAAGAGAAGATGAATTTCAAGTGATTGGCGACTATTTGCAGCAACTTTTAACGGACATTGAATCATTAATTCTGAAGAATAAGGAATCTGTTGAAAGAAACGCGCAAGCAGAAATTAAACAATTAGAAATGCAAATTAACCCTCATTTTCTATTTAATACACTTGAAAATATTAAATATATGATTAAAATTGATTCAATCAAAGCGGAGAAGCTGATTGTTATTTTATCAAACTTATTACGATATAGTATTAACAATAAAACACAGTTTAATAGTATAGAAAATGATAATAATTATTTAAAAGATTATCTGATGCTACAACAAATTCGATTTGGTGATGCTCTTTCTTATAGCATTGATGTAGAAGAAAAAACAAGAAACTATCAAATACCGAAGTTAATTATTCAACCTTTAGTAGAAAATGCAATAAAGTATAGTTTTAAAACGAAAGCAAGTTTAAAAATTGAAGTATTAATTAAAAGTACAAAACGGGATGTATACCTTATTATTCGTGATAATGGGGAAGGAATTGAACAAGAACAGCTAAAAAATTTACAAGCTTCCTTAAGGAATGAGATAAATGATACGAGTCATATCGGGATATATAATGTTCATCGAAGAATACAATTATTATTTGGCAATAAACGATATGGATTAAGAATATTTAGTACGGAAGGGATAGGGACGCTTGTAGTTGTAAGAATTCCAATTGTAAGGGGGGAATGAAGCGATGATGCGAGCCATTATTGTGGAAGACGAGCAGATTATTCGGCAAGGAATGATTTATACAATTGACTGGGAAAGTATGAATACAGAAATTGTTGGTGAAGCATCAAATGGAAAAGAAGGTTTAGAGAAAATACTAGAGTTAAAGCCGGATGTTGTTATTACAGATATTTTAATGCCAATTATGAATGGAATTGAAATGATTGAAGAAGCAGCCAAAAGTCATTTTTTTGAGAAAGTAATTCTTTCAAGCTACAGTGATTTTGACTATACAAAGAAAAGCATTCAGTTACAAGTATTTGATTATTTATTAAAGCCTGTCGATGAAGAAGTTCTGAAAACAATGATGTTGTCTTTGGCAAAACGAATAGAAGAGAAAAAGCAACAATCAATTTTTTCGAAACGAATGGATTCCTTATCAATGCTTCCTGAGTTTTTGTCTGAAGAAAGGGTAGATACAACGTATAGTGTCTATACTAGAAAAGCTTTAGAGTGCATAAAAACACGTTATTCACAAAAGGTTAATATAGAAGATTTAGCTGCTGAATTAAATATTAGTCCAAGCTACTTAAGCCGAATATTTAAGAAGGAAACAAAAGGAACCTTTCACTATTATTTAAATCAGCAACGCATCAAAGAATCGATTCAATTACTTCTTACAAATGACTATATGATTTATGAAGTTGCTGAAAAGGTTGGTTTTAGTGACTACAAACAGTTTAATGCTGTATTTCGAAAATACATTGGTCATTCACCTACAGAATTTATTCAAAAACTAAAGTAGGATGTTTTTTAATATAATAAATGAGCGGTAACAATTATTTTTGTAATCCGTGCTTTAATGCTTGGACATATTGAGTAACGGCACGTTGACTTACTTCTTTCGTTGTTGCTACATCAAAGGCATGAAAACAGCCAGGGTATAGGTGAAACTCAGTTGGTACGCCTGCCTTCGTTAATTTGGCTACGTAATCTATCGTTTCATCACGGAATGGATCTAAATCACCAATGCAAGTGTATGTTGGAGGTAGTCCCGATAAGTCATTAATACGAGCTGGAGCCGCATAGAAGGGTACATCATCTTCGTAAGTTGAGCCTAAATAAGCCTGCCAAGCAATTTGATTTATTTCTGCATTCCATACTCTATTATCAGTAATTTCTTTACTTGATGGTGTTATATTACGATCATCAATCATTGGATATAGAGGCATTTGAAATGCAATAGAAGGACCTTGACGATCTCTTGCTAATAAAGAGACAGCAGCTGTTAATCCACCGCCAGCGCTAGCACCAGCAACTCCAATCCGAGAATGATCGACGCCTAGTTTACTAGCATTCTCCACAAACCATTCTAAAGCAGTATAACAATCTTCTAAAGGGGACGGAAAAGGATTTTCCGGTGCTAATCGGTAATCAACAGAAACAACAATACAATTTGCTTCTAATACAAAACGTTGGCAAAGGATATCATCTTCTTCTGGACAGCCAGCAATATAGCCACCACCATGAATCCATAGTACGCCAGGAAGGGATTCATTTTTTATTTGTGGTTCGTAAATTCTAATACGAATAGCGGGTGCATCATTATGTCCTAGGATAAATTGATTTGAGATAGAAATGGATTCATGGGGTGGTGATGCGGTCTTTAAAACTTGTTCTTTCGTTACTGCTCGATAATCTTTTAAAATTTTTAGATTATCTTGATTGTTGAAATCGACAATAGTATCTGGAAATTGTAGAGCAAATGGTGGCATAGTAGCAAGTATATCCCGTAATTGGGAATGGATTTTTGTTTCCATCATATGACCTCCTCATTTTTTAATAACATTCACACCTAAAATATAAGTGCTTATTTTATAAAAAATCAACAAGATAGTATAAACATAAAATGGATGATTCAATCTTTTTAAAACAATAAACAATAGTAATATAAATTTGTGATTCTTTCCTTTGTTGTAATGAATGCTAAAATCTTCATAAATAAAAGGAATCTATTATTTCTACATAGTTATTTAACATGAAAATAGCACTTTAATCTTTTTTATTGTTTGAATTTGTCGAAAAAAATGCTAAAAAATGGATTGACCATTTTCAATTTTGTGTGATAAAAAGGAATAAATGGTGAAAATTTTCAGAAAAATAAAAATAAATGATGAAAATTTCTATTAAAACTATTAATCTTCTAAAAGATAAATAAAAATTGTTAGCAACAATTTCCATTTACATCAAAATTTAATATAGTAGGTGAATTGTTATGGAAATATTTAAACGAGGATTAATCGTATCGTGCCAAGCTTTAGAAGGAGAACCATTACATGGTGATGATACGATGGTGAAAATGGCAATAGCTGCCGAACAAGGAGGAGCGATTGGATTTCGACTGAATGGAGTAAACGATATTATCAAAATTAGTAACATATCTACGTTGCCTAAAATAGGTATTATTAAAAAAAAATACGAGGGATTTGATGTCATTATTACGCCTTCTATGCATGAGGTGGAACTTCTAGTAGAAAGCAATCCTGAAGTCATCGCGTTAGATGCCACATTTCGTAAACGACCAGATTTTTCTAATCCAACAGATTTTATTACCCACATTAAAGCAAACTACAACGTAAAAATAATGGCAGATGTTTCAACCTATGAGGAAGGAATTGCTGCTGAAAAAGCGGGTGCAGATTTTATCGGTACCACATTATCTAGCTATACATCCTACACACAACATTCACCAAGACCTAATTTAGACTTAATTTCAGCATTAGTAAAAATAATTAATGTACCACTTATAGCGGAAGGTAACTTTATTACGCCAGATCAAGCGGTAAAAGCACTAGAGCTTGGCGCTCATGCAGTCGTCGTTGGTGGTGCAATTACGAGACCTCAGCAAATTACAGAACGATTTAGTAGTGTTATAAATAATTTCTTAATTTAGTAGAAAGAGTTGATTACATTGAAAAAATGTATTTCTCTAGATATCGGTGGCACATATATCAAGTATGGGATGATTTTAGAGAATGGTGAGCTTTTAAGTCAAGGAAAACAACGCACAACGAAAAAAGGGGCTGCTTCATTGCTTGAACAAATTATAGTCATTATCGCGGAGTTATTAAAGGATAATCCAGATGTTATATGTATTGGTATCTCATCTGCAGGGCAAATTGATTCTGAAACAGGAACGGTTTTGTTCGCAACAGATAACTTAAAAGGATGGACTGGTGTTCAATTAAAGGAAATAGTAGAGACTACATTTGGTCTTATCTGTCATGTTGAAAATGATGTGAATGCAGCTGCTTTAGGAGAATTATATTTTGGAAAACATGAGTTACATAGTTTTCTTTGTTTAACATATGGTACCGGAATTGGTGGGGCAATTATTCAACAACACAAACTATTATCAGGCAATCATTTTTGTGCTGGGGAATTTGGACATATGATTGTAGAGAAAAAGGGAAGAACATGCAATTGTGGAAATAGAGGCTGCTATGAGCAGTATGCTTCTATAAACGCTTTAATAAATGGTGCAACAAAGCAATTAAGTGCAGAATCATTTTCTGCCCATTTGGGCGCTGAATGGCTCTTTGACCACTATGATAAAAACGAAAGAGTAAGAGATTTATTGGATGACTATTTTTATCATGTTTCCCTTGGACTTGTAAATTTAATTCATATTTTTAATCCACCAGCAATTATTTTAGGCGGCGCCATTAGTAAAAATAATCTATTTATCTCGAAAGTAAAGGAATTTACTTTTGAAAATATTATGCCTTCGTTTCGAAAGGATTTACGCATTTTAGCTGCAAGTTTACATAATGATGCATCACTTTTAGGTGCTGCCATTCCATTTTTGAAAGGAGTTACGAATGATGCCGCAACAAATTATTGATATAAAAGCGCATCTAAATAGTTTATATAATTCGTTGACGAAATCAGAAAAGATCATTGCTGATTTTGTTTTAAAGGATCAAGAGAAAATTGTCTATGCTTCGATAACAGATTTAGCCAATGAAATTGGCGTTGGAGAATCAACAATTATTCGATTTTGTAAAAAACTAGGGTTTCAAAGTTATCAAAATTTCAAATTAACCCTTGGTCAAAATATCGTGAATAGTTCCTATACGCCTTATAGCGAGTTAGATATTGAAATAAAGGAAGATGACTCTATTAAGGAAATGCTTGAAAAGACGATTAACATTAATATTTCAGCCTTACACGAAACACTTGCATTATTAGACCCAAATGAAGTGCAAAGAGCTGTCGATATTATTGCTCAATCAAATAAAGTATTTTTCTGTGGAGCAGGTGTATCAGAGGTAACGGCTCGTGATGCAGCATATCGTTTACTACGGATAGGGGTTAATTCTTTTTCTGTCGATAACTATCATTTTCAACGAATGCAAGCATCTTTACTTACTCCAAATGATGTGATTGTCGGTATTTCTCATTCTGGAAAAACACAAGATGTACAGGAAGTAATCGAAATTGCCAAGGAGAAAGGGGCAAAGGTTATTTGCATTACTCATAATCGCCATTCTCTTATTACAAAAATTTCTGATGTTGTTCTTTTACATGGTTCAAAACAAAAGCTACTTCAAGGTGGGGCGTTATCAAGTAAAATGTGCCAATTAATGATTATTGATTGTTTATATAATGGATTATTTTTAAAGCTTGGTGATGTGGCATTAGAAAATAAAAATACGACCTTTAAATCTATCTTAAATCGCTTTATATAAAGGCTTTTCCATTTTCCCTTTTTGTCATTGTCATCATTTTACGTACTATTTTAAGGGGGAGAATGACTATATAAATATATTTCTTATTAGGGGGAAATAAAGATGGGGTTAAGTAAAAAGTTTGTAGGCATTTTGGCGTCAGCTGCGATTGCAACTAGTGTATTAGCTGGTTGTGGTATTAGCCCATCCTCAAAAAAGACAGAGGATGGAAAGGATTCAGGAAACAAAAATAAGCAAGTTGAAATTACTTTTTGGAACTATCCAAACTTCGAAGTAATTGATAATAAGCCTGGTAAATATGAAGAAGAAATTGTTGCAGCTTTCAATAAAAAATATCCGGATATTAAAGTAAATGTAGAAATGATTTCCTTTAATGGTGGACCAGAAAAAATAAATGCTGCCATTGCTTCTAAAACACAGCCAGATGTTGTCTTCGATTTTCCAGGTCGTATTATTGAATACGGAAGACAAGGTATTTTGGCACCACTTGATGATATGTTAAAGGGTGGCGATAAAACAGATATTCCAAATGTCATTTTAGATGCTTCTTCTTTAGATGGAAAATTGTATATGTATCCTTTCAATACAACGCCAAACATGATGGCATTTAATAAAACATTAATCGAAAAGCTTGGCTTATTAGATATGCTACCATTGAAAAATCCAGATCGTTCTTGGACAGTAGATGACTATACAAAACTATTAAAAGCAATTAAAGAAAAAGCACCAAAAGATGTGACGCCAGTCGTTGTTTATAGTAAAACGAACCAAGGAGACCAAGCAACTCGTGCATTAGTATCTAACTTATATGGTGGAAAAACAATCTCTGACGATAAGTCGGAATATTTAATGAATTCATCTGAAGCAGTGAAAGCGATGGAGTGGATACAAACTGGTATTAAAGATGGCTATATTTTAAAAGGTGGCGAAGCAATGACTTCAGGCGATGCTATCGATATGTATTTACAAGGTAAAGCAGCCTCTACAATCATTTATTCACCAGTTTTAAAGAAAACAAGTGATGCAAAGAAAACAACACCGTTTGAAGATATTTTTGTTCCATTCCCATCACCAAATAAACCACAACTTGAAGCATTTATTGGTGGATTTGGTATTTTCGATAAAGGGGATAAAGCAAAAGTAGATGCTGCTAAGAAGTTTGTAGACTTTGTAGCTAATGATTCTGAATGGGGTAAAAAGAATTTGCTTTCAACAGGTGCTTTCTCTGTACGTCAATCCATTACAAATTTATATAACGATGAGGAATCGAAATATGCAGAGCAAATGGTTAAGTATTTAGGAACATATTACAATGCTGTTCCTGGTTTTGCTGAAATGAGAACGTTTTGGTTCCCAGCAATTCAAAGTGTGACACTAGGCACTAAAAAACCAAAAGAAGCATTAGATGAATTTGTTAAGAAATCAAATGAACTATTAAAGAAATAAGTTTATTTGAATGACCTATTAGAGAAAAGGTGTGATGATAGGCTTCGTCTCACCTTTCTATTCATTTTAGGAAATTAGTTAGACAGGATGTGTTTAGATGAAAGGTACTTTACAAACCGAAGTGACGCCCGCTACGATGCCAAAATCGAAAAAGAAAAAGCTGAAATATAATTACCATATTAAAAGCTGGATTGCAGGTTACTTGTTTTTATTACCTGTTCTAATATTTTTCGTTGCATTTGTAGCTGTCCCAATGCTACGTGGAATAAACGTTAGTTTTTATAATTATTCTTTAAATACTTTTGATTATGTTGGGTTTGGTAATTATAAAACGCTATTTAATGATGATGTATTTAAGACATCATTGATCAATACGATTCTCATTGTAGTAGGAAGTGTTCCGTTAGTTATTATTTTTTCTTTATTTGTTTCTTTAAATATATATCGTAAATCAGCATGGCTTCGTTCCTTTTTTCGTGGGATTTTTTATTTGCCAGCAATTTCTTCTATCGTATCAATTACCATTGTTTGGGGTTGGATTTATCATCCACAATATGGGATTTTAAATTACCTTTTAGGATTAGGTGGTGTCAAACCTATTTCTTGGCTAGGTGATCCAAAATATGCGTTAATGGCGATTGTTTTCGTATTAATTACTACATCAGTTGGACAGCCAATTATTTTGTATGTGGCTTCATTAGGCAATATTCCATCTTCTTATTTTGAAGCGGCAGAAATAGATGGGGCATCCTCATGGCAAATGTTTAAACATATTACGTGGCCACTATTAATGCCTACTAGCTTGTATATCATCATCATCACCACGATTAACTCATTTCAATGTTTCTCATTAATTCAACTCCTAACATCCGGGGGACCATCGTATCATACGAGTACATTAATGTACTTAATTTATGAAAAAGCCTTTACGTTAAATCAGTATGGCTTATCATCTGCCATTGGTGTTATTTTGGCAATTATCATCATTATCATTTCAATTATTCAATATCGATATTTAGGTAGCGATGTAGAGTATTAAAGTTAGGAGGTAACGATACGCTTGAAGAAACAGATAAGTTTTAGCAGTGGAATATCAACACTCATACTAATTGGTTTAACAGTCTTTTTTATCTTTCCATTTTATTGGATTGTAACAGGCTCTTTTAAAATTCAAAATGTGGCCATTCAAATACCACCTGAATGGTTTCCGAAAGTTCCAACGATACAAAACTACGTGGATTTGTTTCATTCGCCAGTGTTACGTTGGAGTTTTAATAGTTTTTTTATTGCTATATGTACGATGGTTTTGGTTTGTTTAACATCGGCCATGGCTGGTTATGCTCTTGCAAAAATTAAATTTCCAGGACGTAAAATTATCTTTTGGCTATTTATTGGTGCGATGGCATTGCCGAAGCAAGTAATTATGATTCCGCTATTTACAATACTTGGTGAACTTGAATGGGTAAATACGTATCAAGGATTAATTCTTCCAGCAGTTGGTTGGCCTTTTGGGGTCTTTTTAATGAAGCAATTTACTCAAACGATACCAGACGAATTAATTGAAGCGGCGAAAATGGATGGTTGTTCTGAATTTCGGATTTTCTGGACGATTATTTTACCTATTGTAAAACCTGGAATTGGTGCGTTAGCTATCTTTACGTTTATTTCATCTTGGAACGATTATTTTATGCAATTAATTTTGATTCGAAGCAATGATATGCAAACTTTACCGCTTGGAATCGCCCTTTTACAAATGGAATTTACAACGAACTATGGTCTTATGATGGCAGGAGCTGCATTAGCTTCCTTACCAATGATCGTCATTTTCTTATTATTCCAACGCTACTTTACACAAGGAGTAACAATGGGAGCAATTAAATAGAAAGAAGGATTTCTTCATGGCTAAAATAGATAAGTATAAAGGCATTATCGTCGCGTTTTATGCATGTTTTGATGATGACGGAAATGTAAGTGTTGAGAGAACAAAACAATTAGCCCGTTTTTATGTTGAAAAAGGGGTAAAAGGTTTATATGTAAATGGAAGTTCAGGAGAAGGATTTTTACTTTCGGTTGAGGAACGAAAAGAAATTTTGGCAGCTGTTATGGAGGAAGTAAGAAATGAACTTACTGTAATTGCTCACGTTGCTGCCGTTTCAACAAGGGATAGCATTGCACTTGCCCAACATGCAGAAATGGTAGGGGTAGATGCCTTATCTGCGGTGCCGAGTGTCTATTATCGCATTCCCGAAAGAAGTATCGAAAAATATTGGAATGACATTATAGATAGTACAAACTTAGATTTTATTATTTATAACATTCCACAAACGACAGGTTATCAATTATCGACTATTTTATTTAAGAAAATGATTCAAAATGAAAAGGTAATTGGCGTCAAAAATTCTTCCATGCCACCGTTAGATATTCAACAATTTAAAGCAATTGGTGGTAACGACTTTTTAGTATTAAATGGTCCAGATGAGCAATATATAGCTGGAAGAATGATGGGTGCCGATGGTGGAATTGGTGGAACATATGGTATTATGCCAGAATTATTTTTAGAACTAGAAAAATGTATCGTCAATGGACAGTTGGAAAAAGCTCAAGTATTACAAAATGAAATTAATGACATCATTTTTTGTTTATTGGATTTTCCTAACTTATATAGTGCTGCAAAAGAGGTACTAAAATTAAGAGGTATTAATATTGGCACAGCTCGTTTACCACTTGAGCCAGTTCCTGCCAAAGAATTAGAAAAAGTAACAGTATTACATCAAAAGTTGATGCAATACATTAATAAATATATTCCTTCCAATCAATTATAGATGCTTTACTTATCCACCTTGTATGAGGTGGATTTTTTATTTTTAAATAGTATATAACAGTTGATTGAAACGAGCAAACGTTCTGTAATATATTAGATTAATAAGCATAGTTTGCCTTTTTACAATCCAAACTAATGTGTATAATAGGATAATGAAATTACATAATTTGAGGAGTAAATCATATGATTAACAAAATAGGTAAAATAACAATTTACGTAAATAATCAAGCAGAAGCAAAGGAATTCTGGACAAAGAAGATGAAGTTTGTCGTAAAGTTTGAACAACAAATGGGGCCAAATATGACATGGTTAGAAGTAGGTCCTAGTGAAAGCGAATTTACAACGTTTGTTTTATACGATAAAGAAATGATGAAGAAACAAAATCCAGCAGCAAACGTACTTCACCCATCGATTCTTTTAAGCACGACAGATATTGATGCAGCATATGCTGAGTTACAAGAAAATGGGGTAGAAGTAGGCAAGATGATGAGAATGCCTTATGGAACTATGTTCTCATTTAAAGATCAAGATGGAAATGATTATATACTTCGTGAAGATAAATAAGAAAAAAGGTGGATGTTAAGTCAATCCGCCTTTTTTCTTATTTATTACTATGACTCGACGGTTGTTGCGTTCTTCGCATTTTTTCTCGCAAGTCGATTCTTTTTTGTAAATTTGCTAAGGAATTCATAAACAACAGGAACAATGATTAGTGTTAATAGGGTAGAGCTTATTAATCCACCGATAACGGTAACACCTAATCCTCGAGAGATAACACCGCTACCTTCGATACCCATTGCTAATGGAATAAGAGCACCGACAGTTGCAATAGCTGTCATTAAGATTGGACGAAGTCTTGTTCCGCCTGCTTCGATTAAGGCATTCCTTGTCGTCATACCTTCTGCTTCTTTATGAAGAACTCGTTCAATTAATACAATTGCATTTGTTACAACGATACCAATTAACATAAGTGCCCCCATCATTGCAGATACACTAATTGTTTCACCTGAAATATACAAGGCGACTAACGCACCAATAATCGCAAATGGAAGTGAGAACAGAATGGCAAATGGCGCAAGTGCTCCTCCAAAAGTGATAACTAAAATTAAATATACAATCGCAATGGCCGCTAGCATTGCTAAGCCTAGCTGAGTGAAAGATTCATTAATATCTTCTGTTATACCACCTGTATCTATTTCGATATTTGAAGGCAATTTAATTTTATCTACATCCTTTTGCACATTGGCTGCTACTTCCGAAACATTATCAGTTTTTAGTTCACCGCTTACGGATGCGTATATATTTCCATTTCGACGTGTAACAGTATCGGATGTTTTCCCTTCTTTCAACTTCACAACTTCGCTAATTGGTACTTCTATACCTAAAGGAGAAGTTACTTTTTTATCTGTAATATCCTTAATAGAGGTTGGTGCTTTTGTATTTGATTCTACATATACATTTAAATCCTTTCCGTCTATTGTAACGGTTGTAACTGCTTCTTGGTTACTGTTTGTATTTAAAGCTAAACCAATTTGCCCTGCTGTTAAGCCTAATTGTGCTAATTTCTCTTGATTAGCTTCTAGTGTATATTCTACATATGAATCTGATATACTTGTATCCACATTTTTCAAGTCTTTATTTTTCTTCATAATAGATTCAATTTCTTTTACATATGGTTGAACTTCATCCATATTGTTGCCATAAACATAATAGGTAATTTCATTGCTAGACATGGAAGTTAAGTCTTGTGATTTCCATTCACCTTTTGTTTTATCTTTTTTAAGGTCTGCAATAACATCTTCCTTCACAGTTGCAAAATTTTCAGTGTCATCATCAAATAATACGAATAAAATACCATCTTTACTGCTACCAGGACTCATTGGATTTTCGCCACCAACAGATAACTGGACAGTTTTTACATCCTTTATCTCTTGTAAATATTTTTCAGCAGTAGTGACAGAAGATTCTACTTCTTCGATCGTTTCACCAGGTGCTGATTTGTACGTAATCATCATCATTTTTTCTTCATCAGATGGTAGGAAGCTAACGCCAATTAACGGCACTAAGAAGAAGCTACCTACTAATAAAGCAATAGAAATTAATGAGGTGATTGCCTTGTGATTCAAACACCATTTAAGCGTTTTACGATAAACAGTTACCATTTTACCTGGCTTATGATCTTCACGATGATGTTTCTTATTTAGTCCTTTACCTAAAAGTGTGTGTGCTAGCATTGGTACAATTGTAATGGCTACTAATAAAGAAGCTAATAGTGAGAATACAATTGTTAAGGCAAATGGTAAGAACATTTCACCAACCATGCCACTTACTAAACCTAATGGTAAGAATACGGCGATTGTCACGAGTGTGGAAGCCAAAATTGGAATGAACATCTCTTTCGTTCCTTCACGTATTAAGTCTCTACCCGTTAATTTTTCTGATTTTAATGCCATCCTACGGTAAATATTTTCAATGACGACAATGGAATCATCAATTACACGTCCAATGGCCACTGTCATGGCACCGAGTGTCATAATATTTAAAGAATAATCCATTGCATGGAGTAAAATTACGGCAATTAATAATGATAATGGAATAGAGATAATAGAGATAATTGTTGAGCTAATATTGCGTAAGAACAACAATATAATCACGACAGCAAATAAAGCACCGAAGATTGCTTTATCAAGCATTGTCTTTACGGAATCCTCAATTGGTTTCCCTTGGTCCAGTGTATAAACAATATCTAATCCGTCGATTTTCTTTTCAAGTTCCTTTGTTTTATCTTTCACTTGATTGACAACATCAACTGTATTAGCTTCTTGCCCTTTTACAATTTGGATACCAATGGCTTCTTTCCCATTTGTTCTTGAGATAGACTCTGCTTTACCTTCAACTTTAATCGTAGCAATATCACTTAATGGAATAGTGGGGATGCCTGACATAGCTTGGTTAGTCTGTACGCTACCTTGACCTGTTCCTTGTGATTGTTGCGTCATTCCAGCTTGATTTCCTGCATTATTACTTGTAGTAGGTACTACTGGAATTTTCATTTCTTTTAATGCTTCAATCGTAGTGAACTTACCATCAACCACGACAGATTGTTCTTCGTCTTTAAATGTAAACAAACCTAGAGGGAAATTTACGTTAGAACCTTTGATTAAATTAATGACTGTATCTTTATCAAGCCCAAGCTTTGCCATTTTTTGATCATCAAATTTTAAACTTACTTCTTGCACTTGTTGGCCTGTTACTTGAACGGAAGAAACACCATCAATGCCTTTTAATGCTGGTAGCACTTGATTTTCAACTTGCTTTGTTAAACCATCTAAGCTTTCTGAATCACTTGCTGCACTAATTGCAACAACAGGGAAAGCGTTAAAATTAATAGCGGAAATGTTAGGTTGTTCAATTTTTTCTGGTAGTGTTACCCCTTTTAACGCTTTTTCAATTTCTGTTTCTGCTTTATCTAAATTTTTATCGTAATCATATTCAATTTGAATAAATGATGCGTTTTGATAAGAGTTTGAAGAAGTATTTTTTACCCCATTTAAACTTTGAACGACTTGCTCTATTGGTTCTGTTACCTTATCCGCAACTTCTTCTGGTGTTGCACCAGGATAGACGGTCGTAATACTTAAAACAGGAATTGAAATATTTGGAATCGTTTCGAGTTTCATATTAAAACCTGAATATAAGCCTACCACTGTTACGATTATGGTCATAAGCCATACAGCAAACTTATTTTTCATCACGAAATTAATGATTGTATTCATAATATCCCCCTTTTAGAATGAATTGACTAAATAATCATAATATATAATAATATAACTGATTGGTCAGTAATAATATAACTGACTAGTCAGTCATTATTCAAGTTATTTGTATGATTTTTAAGAAAAAACAAAAAATAATGCAATTTACTTATTTACTAAAACGTACATAATTCTTCAAATGAAAAAGTTCTAAATAAAGAGGGGAATATTTGAATTTATTAAAGCAAGGTGATATTAGGTGAAAAAGAAAGAAAAAATAATTATTGAGTGTGCGATGAAGTTATTTGCTAGTAAGGGATTTGAAGCAACTTCTATTCAAGAAATTGTCGATTTAAGCGGTATTTCAAAAGGAACATTTTACTTATATTTCAAATCAAAAGAATCACTATTAATGGCTATTTTTCAATTTTTTTATGAATTACAAAAAGAACGGATGAGCATGATTGACATTGAAAACCTTCCGCCTAGGGAACAATTACAAAAAATGATTGTGATTGAATATGAAGATATTAAAGAGCATACTGAATTTATTGTCATGTATGCCAAAGAACAAGCCATTCCATTCAACGATGAGATCGCAAAGTTCTTGCAAAATATGCACGATGAAATGATGGAGAAATATCATCGTATTTTCAATCTAATATACGGACAAGCTATAGAACCTTATTTATGGGATATTTTAATAATTTTTATGGGTATTTTTCATTCCTACGCAAAGCTAATCTTATTTAATCATGATTCACTTGATTTTGAAAAACTAGCTGTTTTTCTTACAAAACGTCTTGATACTATCGTAGCAGACCTTCTTGCAAGTAATGAAGAGCCTTTAATATGCAAACCAATTGTTTTAAATATGGAATCATTTTATACTCCATATGCCTATAAAAAAGAGGATATTCTTCTAAAACTACAACAAGCAAAAGAGCATTATGCTTCTTTAGTAAATAATGAAGATTTGGTTATTACTTTAGAAGTTTTAGAAGAAGAAATAGTGAAAAAAACCCCACGTATACCGGTTATACAAGGCATGCTTACTAATTTAAGTGAAGATAATCAATTAGTAGAGCTGAAAACGATGATTATGCAGTTTTTTAAGCTTTCATAATAAAAAAGTCGATTTTAAATAAATCGACTTTTTTTATATAGCAATATTTTTCTGCTTTGGATTGGTTGCTTTAGAACTAATACTACTTAAAATCATCCCGACAATAATCAATGCTAAGCCAGTAAACTCAATCATTGTCGGAAGCATTTCTCCTAAAATAACCACTTCTCCTATAATTGTAAAAATCACTTCACCGGATTGAATAGCTTCTATCTGATGGTTAGTTGAACGAATCGGGCTTTTACTGACACTGGTCTCGGCCTTAAACTACTCTGTTTTAACCAAGTTTTGAAGGGCGAGTCTTAGTGTCAGTTAAAGCGGGATAAAGTACAAAAATATAATATATGATACAAAATGGAGGGGTTATGGATAATTTAAATGTAATTATTGGTGAAAATTTAAATAATATACGAGCAAAAAGACAATTGAGTCTTGATGATGTAGCAGCAC
>JBJEFI010000151.1:20184-26955 GCA_051873875.1 Bacillaceae bacterium
AATTTAAATAATATACGAGCAAAAAGACAATTGAGTCTTGATGATGTAGCAGCACTGACAGGGGTTAGCAAAGCAATGCTTGGTCAAATTGAACGTGGAAAATCCAATCCAACGGTCTCAACGTTATGGAAAATATCAACTGGATTAAAGGTGCCCTTTTCTTCGTTTATGGAAAAAGCTACGGTGGATTATGAAGTAGTAAATCGTTATGAGCTTACGCCTATGTATGAAGAGAATGGCAGCATGAAGATTTATCCGATTTTCCCCTTTGACAGCAACAAAAATTTTGAAATTTTAACGATTGATTTAGAGGTAGGTTGTGTTCATTCATCACCAAAGCATGATGAAGGAGTAGAGGAGTATATTATTGTAACAGATGGCATATTAGAGATGGATTTTGACAATAAGTCTATTCCATTACAAAAGGGTAGCTGTCTTCGTTTTTCAGCAAATGTGAATCATACGTATAAAAATATTGGAGATGAGAAATGTACGTTCCAAAATATTATTGTGTATGGGAAATAGGAATGCAGATGTAAAAAATCCCTTAAGAAAGCGGTTCTTAAGGAATTTTTATTTATTTCTTCAATAATAAGTAAATAAAATATGGCGCACCAATTAAGGAAACCATAATCCCTGCTGGAATACCATCTGGTTCCACTATATTTCGCCCAATTGTATCGGCAAATAATAATAGCCAGCCACCAAGTAAAATGGAGATTGGAATAAACAATTGATTTCTCGGTCCAACTAGCGCTTTGGAAATGTGAGGGGCAATTAGCCCAATAAAGGCAATCCCGCCTGTGACGGAAACGGCAGAAGCTGCTAAGGCAACAGCTGTTAACAGTAAAATAATCCGTTCTTTTTCAATTGAAACACCAACACCAATTGCTACAGGTTCACTTAATCCAAGCATGTTTAATCGATTTGCTTTATATAACGTAAATGGAATTAAGATAACTAGCCATGGAAGAATAGCCCAAATGAATGGCCAATCAGATCCCCAAATGTTTCCGGCTAACCATTTCGCAATAAAGTCTACTTTTGAACGTTCTGCGGACGAAATAAGGAAAATCATCACGCCAGACAAAGCCATCGATACGCCAACACCAACTAAAACTAATCGAACAGGCTGAAGTCCAACATTTTTATCATAAGAAAACAAATAGATAACGACTGCAGTTAATAAGGCACTGATGAAAGCGATGATTGGTAGCATGTAAGCAAATGAAGTCGCATCAATTGGGGAAAATAAAAAGAATAAAGCAATCCCCACGCCTGCACCAGAATTAATTCCGATTACACCTGGGTCAGCTAAATCATTTCTTGTAACAGATTGTAAAATGCTACCTGATAGCGCCAGGGCCATCCCTGCTAATAATGTAATGATAATTCGCGGTAGTCGAATTGAAAATAAGATAAATTCTTCTTTAAACGTCCCTTGACCAAAAAGAGTTGGAAGTAAGCGGTCATAAGAGAGAGAAGAGTAACCAATTCCCATTCCAATAATAATCGTAGCAATAATAAGAATGAGTAAGATAGCTAAAATAATTCGTTGTTTTTTTCGTAAAGCGGCTTGAATCATGAGAACAATTTGCCTCCTTTTCGGACAATTATTAAAAAGAATGGGAGACCCATCATTGAAATAATAGCGGCCAAAGGTGTTTCGTATGGTGCATTAATTGTACGAGCAAGTGTATCGGCAAAAAGCATAAAGGTAGCACCTAAAACGGCCGACATTGGAATAATATAACGATAATCCGTCCCTACGATGGCACGCACCATATGAGGAATCATTAAACCAATAAAGGCCATATTTCCAACAAGAGCAACAGAAGCACCAGCAAGTAATATAATAACGATAAATAAAATCGTTTTGACAATGATTGTTTTTTGGCCTAATCCAACGGCAACCTCTTCGCTTAAACTAAGAATGGTAAGTTGTCTTGAAAAAGCTAGGGCAAGAATAATACCGATTATAATAAATGGAATAATTATTTGTAGTTGTTCCCATGTGGTACCGATAATTCCCCCAGCAGTCCACATGGAAACATCCTTCGAAATTTTGAAATAAATACCGATACCTTCTGCGATTGCGTATAGAAAAGTAGAAATGGCTGAACCAGCTAGAACAATTCTTAAGGGAGAGAAGCCACCTTTTTTCATTGTACCAATCCCAAAAACTAATAATGAACCAACAGCTGCCCCAATAAAACAGGCAATCATAATGCCAAAATAATTAACAGAAGGGATAAAGGCAATTGCAATAGCTAGTGCTGCGTTTGCACCTGCTGTTAATCCAAGTAAACCAGGGTCTGCAAGAGGATTTCGTGTCATTCCTTGCATAATTGCACCAGAAATAGCCAATGCCATCCCAACAAAAATGGCAGCAATTTCACGGGGTAAACGAATTTCGCGAATAATTGTAATCGCATCGTTTACTTCATGTGAAGCAATTGCCAGCCATACATCTTTTATCGTTGTATTTGCTGCTCCAAATACCATGGCAACAATAAACATACAAATAAAAACGATTAATCCGATAATCATTTTATAAATAAATGGAAATGTCTTTTTTGTTTCTTTATTCATCATTCGCCCGTCTTTTCTTTTATAGAATATAGGAATAGGAATTCTTTTAAAAAGAATTCCTATTTCGTATTAGTTACCTAGAAATTTATCAACAAAGAATTCTAATTGGAATTCTAATGTAGTTGGATCATTAAAGTAGAATTCTTTTGCATCTACTTCAAATACTTGATTGTTCTTTACAGCTGGAATGTTTTTATACGTAGCTGATTGTTGGAATGAATTATCTGTATCTGCATTTTTACTCAAAATCAGATAATCGCCAGCAAATTCAGGAAGTACTTCAAATGATAGTGCATAATAGCCATCTTTTAATGCCATTTCCTTTACTTTTTCAGGCATTGCTAATTTCATTTCTTGATAAAGGATTTCTGTTCCACGTCCCCAGTTATCACCGAATACGTATAATTGTTTATCGAAGTTCTCAACAACAGAAACAGTTGTGTCTGCACCAATTTTTGCTTTAATTTTTTCTCCAGCTTCTTGGGCACGTTTCTTAAAGTCTTCAACCCAAGCACGCGCTTCTTTCTCTTTGTTTACAAGCTTTCCAATTTCGATATGCTGTGTTAAATAATCTACTTTGTCGTATGTATATGTGACAGTAGGGGCAATTTGGTTTAATTTATCTACGTTTTTAATTGTTGATAATCCGATGATTAAATCTGGATCTAATTCGATAATTTTCTCTAAGTTTTCATCTGATACTTCTTCTACATCTTTTAATGTATCGTTAAAGCGTGGATTCATTTTTGACCATGAATCAACACCAACCATGTTTACATCTAAAGCCATTAAGTTGCCGGCAAAGGAAGAAAGAACAACGACACGTTTTGGATTCGCAGGAACTTCAATTGGTCCATTTTCAGATTGGTATGTAATTGTTTCTTTTTCATTCGCTTTTTTAGATGTATCTTTATTAGATGAATCGTTGCTACAAGCACTGATAACTAGTACAAATAATAGCATGAACGGAATTAATAACTTTTTCATTTTCTAGTCCCCTTTTAATAAATTGTATGTGATACACATTGGTTTGTTTGTTCGCGGATCTTTGCCGATTTCAGCATCAATATGAAATACTGTTTTTAGTACGTCATGGGTGATAACTTCTTCGCAACTACCAGCTTTTATAACATTTCCATCTTTTAAAGCAATAATGTGGTCAGCAAAACGGGCAGCTTGGTTTAAATCATGCAGTACCATCACAATGGTGCGTTCTTGTTCAACATTTAATTTTTTCAATAGCTCTAACACTTCTAACTGATGGGCCATATCTAAATAGGTTGTTGGTTCATCAAGGAAGATAATGTCCGTTTCTTGAGCTAATGCCATGGCAATCCAAACACGTTGACGTTGCCCTCCAGATAAGGAATCAACGGAACGAAATTTAAATTCTTTTGTGCCTGTTACTTCAAGTGCCCATTCGATTACTTCATAATCTTTTTTCGATAAACGTCCAAATCCTTTTTGGTAAGGGAAACGACCGTAGGAGACAAGTTCACCAACTGTTAAACCACTAGCGCTTTCAGGTGTTTGTGGAAGAATAGCCATTTTTTTTGCAAGTTCTTTTGTGTTTTCTTTTGCAATATTCTCCCCATCTAAAATGACTGAACCAGCTTGATGGGAAATAATACGAGTAATGGCTTTGAGTAATGTGGATTTTCCACAACCGTTTGAACCAATAATCGTAGTAATCTTTTTATCGGGTACTTTTACATTTAGATTTTTAACAATCAAACGCTCCCCATAACCAATACTTAAATCTTTTGTATATAGACGACCCATTTTATAACCCCCGTTTGCTTTAAAAATTAGGAAATTGAACCTCTAATTGAAAATGATTCTCATTTTCAAATCTAATAATTACTATAATGTTAGCTTTTTCTGTTGTCAACAATTAATTCTTCCTTGTCAATGAAAACAAAAAATTGTACACTTTAGTGAGAATGATTATCAATTTCAATTATTTTTGAGGAGTGGATGAAATGGAGGAGCAAGAATTATTTGATGTAACAGTAATTGGAGGAGGTCCTGCAGGGCTTTATTCAACTTTTTATAGTGGACTTAGAGAAATGAAAACAAAGCTTATTGAATATCAGCCATATTTAGGTGGGAAAATTCATGTATACCCAGAAAAAATGATTTGGGACGTTGGGGGGCAGCCACCTATTTTAGGAGCAAAATTAATTGAGCAGCTTGTTGAGCAAGGATTAACTTTCAATCCAGAAGTCGTGCTAAATGAGAAAGTAGAATCCATTACACGAAATGAAGATGGGATTTTTGTATTACAAACAGCCTCTGGAAACAGCCACTTCTCAAAAACAGTGATAATTGCAGTTGGGAGTGGAATATTAAATCCACAAAAGTTAGAAATAGAAGGTGCGGAGCGATTCGAAGTATCTAATTTAAATTATACTGTAAAATCATTAAAGCATTTTAAAGATAAAATAGTTCTTATTTCTGGTGGAGGAAATTCTGCCATCGATTGGGCAAATGAGTTAGAACCAATTGCCAAAAAAGTATATGTAACATATCGCAAAGATGTTTTAGTAGGACATGAAGCACAAGTAACTCAATTAATGAATAGTTCGGCAGTATGTTACTTGAATACTACGATTACAAAGTTAATAGCCGATGGCAATCATGAAGCAATTGAATATGTTGAGTTAACGAATAAACAAACAGGAGAGACTTCACTTGTTCGTGTTGATGAAGTGGTTATTAATCATGGCTATCAAAAAGATTCAGAGCTTCTTGAAAACAGTGATTTAAATATTGAAATAGCCGATAATTACTATATTGCAGGAAATGTCACTAGTGAATCTTCTATTCCTGGACTTTATGCTGCTGGTGATATTTTGAAGCATGAAGGAAAAGTAAATTTAATTGCAGGTGCTTTTCAAGATGCAGTAAATGCAGTAAACAAAGCGAAACAATTTATTCAACCAGATGCTAATGAAATTGGAATGGTATCTTCACATAATGAACTATTTAAAAAACGTAATCGAGAAATCGTGAAGGAAATGGTGAAATAATAATTTTAATATATTATCTTTAAATAAAAAAAGCGGTGCTTCATAGAGAGGCATCGCTTTTTCATTCATTTACTTAAATTTCTCTGGAAACTGTTTAATAATGCCGTTAGAAAGCAGGTCAGCAAGCATTAGTATATGATTTTCGCCCTTATCATAGGCAACAATATCTGCATTCCAATCTTTGTTTATTCGAGCTACTACTTGATCTGTTAGTAGCTTTAAATGTGTAAAAAGCATTGCTTTCATTGTCTCGTATGGCCAATTTGGATTTGCTTTACTTAAGAATTTTGCAATGTCGTCTGCGTTTTTGTACCATAATTTATTACTTTTATCGAGAGCCGCTTTATCATTTTTCTTTGCTGCATTTACAACATCAACTGCCAATAAAATATGTTCTCTTAATAACTTTGCCAGCATATCGCCAGCTTTTTGACCGTAATAAGGTTTAATTGAATTACCAATTTCATCTTGGTTTTGTAACAGTCGTTTTGCAACAGCGTCCTTGTCTCCTAAATCCGCTAAATCACTGATAATAAAATTTCTCGTCCAAAGGACATGATCACTCCAAAGCTTCCGTTCCAGCATTTTTAAATGTGTGGTTTGTGGATTACAAATTGGAGATGTATGCATGCCGAAGGTACGACTTGGGGTTAGAGCCAAGTTAGAAAGAAGAAAAACAGAACAAAAGATAAGCATTAGTTTTTTCATAAATTATTACTCCTTCTTCATAGGTGATTACGGTTTATTTTTTTACATAAGGATAGGAAATATACACAAAAAAAGGAATGTATATCAGAAAAGATGAAGGAAGTAACGAAAGGTTCCAGCTTAATAAAACTACGTAATGTAGTTTTATTGGTAATTTTTGACATTGATGATATATCGTTAAATGATACATGAGGGAGGAAGGGAAATTAGAAAAAAATAAAGAAATGAAAGCAATATGTCATAAGGGCTTACAAATTAGTTTAGTGCCTTTATTTATCTTCGTTATTTTAAACTTTATTTTTTCAAATTCGTTAGAAGTAGGCTTTATTTCAGTTATCTACATCGTATGTCTGCTAATGGTTACAATAATCGGAGTTCCTTCTTTAATGATGAGTGTAGCCTACGCATATAGAGAAAGAAAACAACTTAAAAATAATTT
>JBJEFI010000152.1:0-6024 GCA_051873875.1 Bacillaceae bacterium
GCATTGGTAGAGTTTATTAATAGTCATCAATAATAAAAAGGCTATCCTCCTATGGGGATAGCTTTTTGTTATAAATCAATGATGTATCAACCACGGCGGAGAAGCGGTGGTATTTTTTATGGTTTATATATTAATTATCACATTAAAAATAGGTCAATTGTAAATTAGATAGTTGCTAGAAATCTTTTTTTATCCTGTAGTTTACATAAATATAAAATACGTCTTTAAGCTTCAACAAACTGATACGACTTGAGGTAATGGTTTCCAAGATACATCCTTTATATCTTTTTCACTTGGATGACGATTAATGTTCCGCCCCTCAATAAAATCTTTTTGTGCTTGTCGTAACGATGTATGATTTGTTGCATTTTCTAAATCAGGATTCTCACGTTGTTGTTGATCATCTTCCCAAAAACATATTTGACAAATATCACCTGTTTCAAAAATAAATGTTTTATACCCGCAACAAGGGCATGTAAATTTCTCCAAAATAATCCCTCCTCTTTATAATTACAACGATATGGTATGCACCAATTGAAAAAAAGTGATGAAAATGCCTATTTTTATTTCAAATAGACACGATATTTTGTACAATGCAAGTAATGTATTTTGTAATGGAAAAACTAGAAAATAGGAAGCGATGGAAAGGAAGCGGATGAATGAATGAGTTAATAAAAGAAAAATTAGCGCTTCTCCCTGATCAACCAGGTGTATATTTAATGAAAGATGAGCATGGTACGGTCATTTATGTCGGAAAAGCAAAGGTACTAAAAAATCGTGTTCGCTCTTATTTTAGTGGTGTACATGAAGGGAAAACATATCGACTTGTAAATGATATTGTCGATTTCGAATATATTGTTACGTCTTCTAATTTAGAAGCGTTGTTATTAGAGTTCAACTTAATTAAAAAATATGATCCTAAATATAATATTCAATTAAAAGATGATAAAAGTTATCCTTTTTTAAAAATTACAAATGAAGAACAACCAAGACTTGTTATTACAAGAAGGATAAAAAAAGATAAAGGAAAATATTTTGGTCCATATCCACATGCGGCAGCAGCTGGGGAAACAAAAAAATTATTAGATCGATTATATCCATTGCGAAAGTGTACAAATATGCCGAAAAAAGTATGTTTGTATTATCATATGGGACAATGCTTAGGGCCTTGTGAATTAGAAGTAACAAAAGAAGAAAATAAAAAAATCGTAGATGAAATTACCCAATTTTTAAACGGAAATTATCGTGAAGTTAAAGATGCGTTAACGAAAAAAATGATGGATGCAGCAGAAACATTAGAATTTGAACGAGCAAAAGAATATCGAGATCAAATTGCCAGCATTGAGGCGATTATGGAAAAGCAAAAAATGACAATCAATGATTTAGGTGATCGAGATGTCTTTGGCTATTATGTAGATAAAGGATGGATGTGTGTCCAAGTATTCTTTATGCGCTTGGGGAAACTGATCGAAAGAGAAGTATCTCTTTTTCCAATTTATGATGATCCAGCAGAAGAATTTTTAACGTTTATCGGTCAATTTTATGAGCAAGGAAATATGATTAAACCGAAAGAAGTGTTAGTACCAAGTGAGATTGACGGTGAGCTAGTTGCGCAATTTTTACAAATACGTGTGTTGCAGCCACAAAGAGGAAAGAAAAAAGAGTTAGTAGAATTGGCAGCTAAAAATGCCAAGTTAGCCATTTTCGAGAAATTTGCATTAATTGAACGAGACGAAGAGCGAACGATTAAAGCAGTAGAATCCTTAGGTGAAAAGATGGGAATAAAAGCGCCAAGAAGAATTGAAGCCTTTGATAATTCAAACATTCAAGGCGTAAATCCTGTTTCGGCAATGGTTGTATTTGTTGATGGAAAGGCGGAAAAAAAAGAATATCGTAAATATAAAATAAAGACGGTTCAAGGACCAGATGATTACGAATCGATGCGAGAAGTGATTCGAAGAAGATACGGACGAGCTTTACGAGAAGGACTTATTTTACCAGATTTAATTATTGTCGATGGTGGGAAAGGACAAATCGCTGCTGCTGAAGAAATATTACATGATGAGTTAAATTTATGCATTCCTGTAGCAGGACTATCAAAAGATGAAAAACATCGTACATCTACATTGCTATATGGTGATCCACTACAAGAAGTAGACCTTGAACGTAACAGTCAATCCTTTTATTTATTACAACGAATTCAAGATGAGGTCCATCGTTTTGCGATTAGTTTTCATCGCCAATTACACGGGAAGTCAATTATTCAATCTTCCTTAGATAATATCCCTGGAGTTGGAGAAAAACGAAAAAAACAATTGTTAAAACATTTTGGTTCATTAAAAAAATTAAAAGAGGCATCCATCGAAGAGATTATTCAAAGTGGAATACCACAAAAAGTTGCAGCTATTGTTTATGAACGATTACACAAAGAAGACGATTAAAAAACGTCTTCTTTTATTACAAAAGAAACTCTTATATTACTTTTATGTTACATTTTATCGAAAAACGTCAAAAGGGGATGTATTTATGGTAAAACTATAAATAGATTTTCATAGTCCGGTAGAATGGGGAGATACATAGAATGCTTAAAAAAGTCACAATTTCATTATTAACAAGTGCAGTAGTGTTAACTCCGTTAGTTCAAACTGTAAGCGCTGACCGCATATCTGATAAAATTTCAGCTCAAAAATCTGTATTAGAAACAAAACAATCAGAATTAACGAGCGTAAAAAATGATATTAATAAACTTGAAGAAACAATTAAGAAATTAGATGCTGAAGTAAAAACAGCTGAAAAGAAATTAAAGGCAACACAAGAGAATATTAAACAAACAAAAGAAGAAATTAAAGAGAAAAAAGAAAAAATTGCTTATTTACAAGTAAAAGTTGAAAAGCGTGAAGAGTTACTAAAAGAACGTTTAGTAGCAATGCAAGAGCAACCTAAAGTAAGTGTATTAGCAAAAGTAATCTTAGGCTCAGATAGCATTATTAATATGATTGAGCGTTTATCTGCTGTTAATAAATTATTTGAAGCAGATAATCAAATTATGACAAAACAAAAAGAAGAGCAAGATTTATTAGGGAAAGAAGAAGCTGCCCTTAAAAGTAAAGAAAATGCTTTAGTGGAATTAGAAGATACACAAAAGAAAGATCAACAAGCACTACTTGATAAAAAAGAAGAGCAAAAGAAAACATTAAATCAAGCACAAGAAAAAATGGCCGTTTTAGTTAGTGAAATAAATGCAGAATCTGCTGACTTAGCAGAACTTGAACGTCAAGCATTATTCATTCAACAACAAGTAGAAGAGAACGAAATCGGTCAAGTGTCTCAAACACCTGATATCCCAGCAGCAAGCAGTCCGAATAAACCGGATAAACCAAATAAACCAAGCAATCCAAATAGTTCAAAACCAGTGCAAGGTAACGGTGATGTTGTAAGCTTCGGATTACAGTTTATTGGAGTTCCTTATGTATTTGGTGGGGCATCACCAAGTGGATTTGATTGCAGTGGTTTCATTTATTACGTATATAAAAATAATGGCTATGGCATTGGTCGTGCATCTGTAGGTAGCTATTGGAGTCAAGTAACAAAGGTAAGCAATCCAGTACCAGGTGATTTAGTATTTTTACAAAATACATATAAAGCAGGTCCATCTCATATCGGAATTTACATTGGAAATGGGCAAATGGTTCATGCAGGACCTAACGGCATTGCAGTTGCAAGTCTAAGCTCAAGCTATAACCAAAAACATTTCTTAGGATATGGACGCTTCTAACTATAAAAAAGTAGGACTCTTTATGATAAAGAGTCCTTTTTATAGTTTTTAAGCCACAGTCAGATGACTGTGGCTTTTTTGTATTAGCCGTAAAATCCAAAAGAAGGCAAACAAGTTTATATTTTATGTAAGAACCTTACTTAATTAAATAAAATCATTTAAATCCCACTTTACAAGGATATCTATTTTTTCTTTACGCTTGCTGTAATCTTCATATGCTTCTGCTATTGTTCCTTTTTGTTGTTGAATTTGCTGTGAAAGGAACCCACATTCAAGTTGATATGTACATTCTTTTTGCTGTTGGAAACGGTGTGAAATTAATTCACCTGTTAACGAAAATTGAATTTCGTTCTTTTTCTCCTTTACAATATGTAAGTTGCCCCATCCTGCCATAATAAAGAAATCCATTATTTCTTCAATTGATTGCAGTGGATGATTGCGAGCAATATTTTTACCTGCAAAATATAAAATCTTATCTGTTTCTTTTCCTAATAAATCAGATATTAATTCTTCACGAATTAATTCATAGGCGAAGCCGGATACAACAATATTGTGAAGTTCTTCGTTTTGGTTTTTCATCCGTAAGCCTTCCTTTCTTTTTCTATATAAAATTGTGACCTTTATGTACGAATTTTATTATAATTTTTTCTGAGCTATAAATCTATTATTAAATAAATGGAAGTAAATGAATCTTTGATAAATAAATGGAAAATTTAGTGGGATATCTTTTTTATTAAATGATATTTTATGAGTCGGACTATTGACGGTACACGAAAGTTAAGAGTAAAATAAATATTGGTATAATATTAAAAAATTCAGAAATAAAAACGGTTTCAGCAAGTCTCGTCATGGCTTGAAACATACAAAATTTGCAAAGGGGGAAAACGTGTATGAATGGGAAGGAGTACACACTACGCAAGTGGCATTCGCTTTTAGGAGTTGTGCCAGTTGGGTTATTTTTATTATTGCATTTATTTCTTAATAACTTTGCCACAGATGGGGCCGAAGCATTTAACAAAGCTGCAGGATTTATGCATGATTTACCATTCCGTATTCTTTTAGAAGTTGTCGGGATTTATATCCCAATTTTATACCATGCTATTTTTGGTCTTTACATTGCATTTACATCTAGTAATAACCTTAATCATTATGGTTATTTTAGAAACTGGATGTTCATTTTCCAACGAATTTCAGGCGTATATTTAGTAGTATTTATCGCTTGGCATGTTTGGGAAACAAGAATTGCAGCAGCAATGGGGGCAACAGTGGATTTTGGTATGATGGCAAATATTTTAAGTAATCCATGGATGTTAACTTTTTATATTGTTGGTGTTGTTTGTGCGTCATTCCACTTTGCTAATGGACTTTGGTCATTCTTTATTACATGGGGAATTACAATTACACCAAAGTCACAAAAATTTTCTACATACGTTACAATGATACTCTTTTTAGGACTATCATTCGTGTTTGTACGCGCATTATTTGCATTTATTTAAAAAGACAATTAGCATCTAGGTAAGGAGATGGTCGAGAAATGAAGGGTAAAATAATTGTAGTTGGTGGTGGACTTGCAGGATTAATGGCTACCGTTAAAGCTGCTGAAGAAAATGTAAATGTACAGTTATTTTCATTAGTTCCTGTAAAGCGCTCTCATTCTGTTTGTGCGCAAGGTGGGATTAATGGTGCAGTAAATACAAAAGGTGAAGGGGATTCACCTTGGGAACATTTTGATGATACTGTTTATGGAGGAGATTTCTTAGCGAACCAACCTCCCGTATTAAAAATGTGTGAAGCAGCACCTGGTATTATTCATTTAATGGACCGTATGGGGGTAATGTTTAACCGTACACCAGAAGGGTTATTAGATTTCCGTCGTTTTGGTGGAACACAGCATCATCGTACGGCTTTCGCTGGTGCAACAACAGGGCAACAATTGTTGTATGCATTAGATGAACAAGTTCGACGTCACGAGGTTGCTGGTTTAGTAGAGAAACATGAAGGATGGGAATTCCTTGGTGTTGTAACAGATGATGAAGGTGTATGTCGTGGGATTGTCGCTCAAGATATGAAATCGATGGAAATTCGCTCTTTTGTTGCTGATGCGGTTATTTTGGCAACAGGTGGACCTGGTATCATCTTTGGTAAATCGACAAACTCTATTATTAATACAGGTTCTGCAGCGGCTATTGCATATCGTCAAGGTGCCTATTATGCCAACGGAGAATTTATTCAAATTCACCCAACATCTA
>JBJEFI010000152.1:6124-65347 GCA_051873875.1 Bacillaceae bacterium
CGTCAAGGTGCCTATTATGCCAACGGAGAATTTATTCAAATTCACCCAACATCTATTCCTGGAGATGACAAGCTACGCTTAATGAGTGAATCAGCTCGTGGTGAAGGTGGACGTATTTGGACATATAAAGACGGAAAACCATGGTATTTCTTAGAAGAAAAATATCCTGCATACGGAAACTTAGTTCCACGTGATATTGCAACTCGTGAAATTTTTGACGTATGTATGAATCAAAAGTTAGGTATTAATGGTGAAAACATGGTTTACTTAGATCTTTCTCATAAAGACCCAAAAGAGTTAGATGTTAAACTTGGTGGAATTATGGAAATCTACGAAAAATTCATGGGAGATGACCCTCGTAAAGTTCCAATGAAAATTTTCCCAGGTGTTCATTACTCAATGGGTGGAATATGGGTAGATTACGATCAAATGACAAATATTCCTGGTCTTTTCGCAGCTGGAGAATGTGATTATTCTATGCACGGAGCAAACCGTTTAGGAGCAAACTCCTTATTATCTGCTATTTATGGTGGTATGGTTGCTGGTCCAAGTGCAATTAAATATATTAAAGGTTTAACAAAATCAAGTGATAGTATTTCATCTTCTGTATTTGATAGTTCTGTAAAACAAGAAGAAGAACGTTTCAATCGTATTTTAAATATGAATGGAACGGAAAATGCTTATTCTTTACATAAAGAGCTTGGTGAATGGATGACAGAACACGTAACAGTAGTTCGTTACAATGATAAATTGTTAAAAACAGATGACAAAATCCAAGAATTAATGGAGCGTTATAATAACATTAACATTAACGATACAGCGAAATGGAGTAACCAGGGGGCAATGTTTACTCGTCAATTAGAAAACATGTTGTCTCTAGCACGTGTTATTACATTAGGTGCATATCACCGTAATGAAAGCCGTGGTGCACATTATAAACCAGATTTCCCAGATCGTAATGATGAGGAATTCTTAAAAACAACAATGGCGAAATTGGATCCTGAAACGAATGCTCCAATTTTCCATTATGAAGATGTCGATGTTTCCTTAATCAAGCCACGTAAACGTGACTACTCAAAGGCAAAGGAGGAGAAGGCGGATGTCAAAGCAAGTAATTAAGTTTATTATTACACGTCAGGATGCACCAAATACGGATCCATACGATCAAGAATTTGAAATTCCATATCGTCCAAATATGAATGTTATTTCATGTTTAATGGAAATTCGCCGTAATCCTGTTGATGCGAAGGGGAACAAAACAACTCCTGTTACTTGGGAGATGAACTGTTTAGAAGAAGTATGTGGCGCATGTTCCATGGTGATTAATGGAAAGCCTAGACAATCTTGTTCAGCTTTAATTGATAAATTAGAGCAACCAATTCGTTTAGCGCCAATGAAGACATTCCCTGTTGTACGTGATTTACTTGTGGATCGTAGTCGCATGTTTGATGCATTGAAAAAAGTGAAAGCGTGGATTCCAATTGATGGTACATATGATTTAGGTCCTGGACCTCGTATGCCAGAACGAAAACGTCAATGGGCTTATGAACTATCAAAATGTATGACATGTGGTGTTTGTCTAGAAGCTTGTCCAAATGTAAATTCTCATGCATCTTTCATTGGACCTGCACCATTGTCACAAGTTCGTTTGTTTAACACACATCCAACTGGTGAAATGAATAAGCCAGAACGTCTACATGCAATTATGGGAGATGGTGGATTAGCAAACTGTGGTAACTCACAAAACTGTGTTCAATCATGTCCAAAAGGTATTCCATTAACAACATCTATCGCTGCTTTAAATCGTGATACAACATTCCAATCATTTAAAGATTTCTTTGGTAGCGATCATTAATTTTATACAAAAAGGCTAACTAGAAAGGGGATTTTAGTTAGCCTTTTTTACGAAAAATAGATACATGAGGAGAAGAAACATGGTAAGAGCAAAGTATATTGAAGATTTCGAAACATGGTCCAATGAATTTCAATATTATCGAGAAATTAGTGTTCGTTTTGGTGAAACAGATATGTTTGGCCATTTGAATAATACAGTTCCATTTATTTATTTTGAAGAAGCACGAACAAAGTTTTTTGAACAAATAGGATTTATGGATGTTTGCTTTGATGAGAATTATCCAGGTATTGTTGTAACAGCTGATTTACAATGCGATTATGTTAAGCAAGTCTTTTACGGAGAAACGTTACGAGTGTATGTAAAGGTAGCTAAATTAGGGAATTCATCCGTTGATCTTCACTACAAGACTGTTAATCAAAAAGATGAGCTATGCTTTGTTGGTCGTGGCTTAATTGTCCATGTTGGAAAAACGACAGGAAAGTCAATACCTTGGCCAGCAGAATGGCGTGAAAAAATGCTAGGAGATACATTGTTTGACAGATAAAATGAGATAAGTTAATATACGGTTATGGGTATATAAGAATGATAGGAGGAATAAAAATGTTTGATAACATTACCGTAGAGGGACTAAAAGAAAAATTACAGCATGGAGATCATTTAAATATTATTGATGTACGTGAGCCTAGTGAAACAGCAATGGGAATGATTGAAGGCGCAGTAAATATTCCTTTAATGACAATTCCAGAGTCACTAAATCAATTAAACAAAGAGGATACGTATTATATTATTTGCCACGCTGGTGGACGTAGTTTAAATGCATGTAATTATTTAGGAGAACAAGGTTACAAAGTAGTGAATGTCATTGAAGGCATGAGTGCTTGGGAATAACAAAAAAAGAGACTAACTTCTTCTCAGAAGAAATTAGTCTCTTTTTTTATGTCGAATCATTTTTGTTTACATATAAATATACGAAGAGTATGATAAATCTCATTAAAATAATAAAAACCAATTGATCGCTGAATCCATTTTGGAGCGGGGGAACCAATTTTGTGCATAGTCACTAGGGGTGAATCCTTTTTAGGACGGGAAACTTAAATGTCCGAATCCGACAGCTAACTCCGTAAGCGTCTTTAAGAGAAGGTTCACATAATGAAGCATGTGTAAAAAAACGCCAATTTGTTGGTGCTTTTTAGCGATGCCTGAAATTAGACACTGTGAAAATCTCAGTGTTTTTTTATTTTAATCTATTTTTTACTGAAGGTAGTTCCTTTTATTTTCTAAATGGGGTTATGGAAATAAGAAGGTTACTATTAAGTATTAGGGGGAGAAAAGGATGAACCTTTTTAAAGAATGGATTATTGGAAAACCAATGAAAAGCAATCAATTAAAAGATGAAAAACTTACAAAGAAAAAAGCATTAGCGGTTTTTTCATCAGATGCCTTATCATCTGTTGCTTATGCAACGGAAGAAATTTTATTAGTGTTAGCACTAATTAGCGTACCAGCCTATTTATATAGTTTACCGATTGCCATTGCTATTACTATTTTGTTAATAGTTGTCACTATCTCTTATCGACAAATTATTTATAATTTTCCTTCTGGTGGTGGAGCGTATATTGTTGCAAGAGATTTTGTTGGACAGAAATCTTCTTTAACAGCTGGAGCAGCTTTGTTAATTGATTATATTTTAACGGTAGCTGTAAGTATTAGTTCAGCGACAGCAGCGTTATTATCTGCATTTCCTGCGTTAAGGGTATATAAAGTAGAAATTGCAGTTGTGATGATTATCATTTTAATGATTGTAAATTTACGTGGAATTCGAGAATCGGCATCTATCTTTGCCATTCCAACTTACGTATTTGTAGGTGCCATGTTAGTGATGATTGGAGTTGGTGCTTATAACATCATGGTAAATGGGATAAGTGGTTTTCACGTAGAAAGTAGTGAAACTCATTCTATGTCATCCTTTGCATTTACGTTTTTAATATTAAGGGCCTTTGCTTCTGGATGTTCTGCTTTAACTGGTATAGAGGCCATTAGCAATGGGGTACCAACTTTTCGTTCACCTTCTAGTAAAAATGCAGTTATCACGATGATAATCATGTCTACATTGCTAGCTACTATGTTTTTAGGAATTACATTTTTAGCATATGGATTTGGTATTACAGCGAATGAACATGAAACAGTTATTTCTCAAATTGCCAAATTAACATTTGGGCAAGGGATTATTTATTACTTCATTCAAATCTTTACGATGCTCATTTTATTTTTAGCGGCAAATACAGCATATGCAGGATTTCCCCAGTTATCATCTGTGATGGCAAGTGATGGTTTTTTACCAAGGGTGTTAGCAAGTAGAGGGGACCGACTTGTATTTAGCAATGGGATTATTATTTTAAGCGGGATTGCTAGTTTATTAGTAATCGTGTTTCAGGCAGATACACATGCCTTAATTCCACTATATGCTGTTGGGGTATTCTTATCTTTTACAATTGGGCAATATGGAATGGTAAGAGGGCTTTTGAAAAAAGCAGATCGGAAGTATTGGCAAATTGTTGTTTTAATCATTGGAACATGTGCAACAGGAAGCGTAACGCTTATTACAAGTGTGGCTAAATTCACGTCAGGTGCTTGGATTGTACTTGTACTAATCCCGTTAGTTATTTGGATGTTTATCCGAATAAAAGCACACTATGATCAAATTGCAAAGCAGTTGAAAATTGAGTATGTTGCAACACCGATTAAAAAACGAACAACAAAATTTATTATTCCAATTTCAGGAGTAAGTGCGGTTGTAAAACAGTCTGTTGAATATGCAAAGAACTTATCTGATGATGTTACAGTAGTAAGTATTTGTTATACAAAAGAAAGACAAAAGGAAATAGAGGAAAAATGGAGATGTGTCTATCCAACCATTCCAATTATTACGATTGTTTCACCGTATCGCAATACAACCTTCCCGTTACTCCATTATATTGAGCAGGTAGAAATTCAAAATCAAAAATGTTTTATTAATGTGATTATTCCCCAGTTTTATGTGAAGAAATGGTGGCATATCATTCTTCATAATCAATCAGGATTATTAATTCGTTCCTTGTTGCTATGGAAAAAAGATGTTATTGTGTCAACGATTCCTTATCATTTAGAAGAATAAAGAAAAGTGCTGGTCTTTTAATGATCAGCACCTTTTTAAAATTTCCACCGATAATGTCCAGCAATTGGATTAGCTAAAGAAGTTATTTTGATTTCTGATGCAAATGGTGGATTGTTATGAATAATATATGGAATGCCGTCTCTCGTTCGTTTATCGGATACGATAGCAACGTGGTCATAATCTTTGCGATAGACAACGATGTCACCAGGTTGCCATTGCTTTAAATTGTTAATATCTCCTGAAATAATCTCAGTTGGTAGGGAAATAAGATGACGGTTGAAAAAGACATGCTGATTTGGCACACGTCTAAAATCAATATTCGCGTCAGGTTTGCCATCTGTTCGAGGATACAACTTCGTATTTGTGGCAATATCCTTATCCATTTCTGTTTTTAAAGTAATACCAGCTTGTTTTAATCCTCGCCAGATAACATCTGTACAAACACCTTCATTATCGGGTGGATAGCCACCGTCATAATAATTACTTTTATAAGGTGTTTTATTTTTTGCTTCTTTTCTTGCGCCGTTGACAATATCAATTGGGTCAGCGATGCCGTTGTTATTATTATCTGCTTTGGAATATTCGTTTGGAACATTTACCTTTTTTAGAAAAGGATTTTCCAGATGAATACCGATGGAATCGAGTAAAATACCATTTTTGATAAAAGGAATTGCTAAAAGAATAACAATAAAAATCGTGCTTATAGCAACAATGATTTTTTTCTTTCGCTTCAACCTTGTTCTCCTCTCGTCTTGTTTTTATAAAATGCTCTTCCAAAATCGACAGAAGCACGTTGTTTGAATAATCGGCATGTTGCTTGTCCAATCATGCCTGTTTTAACAGGATAACTTTCTTCGAAGGCTCTTCCAATTGTCGGGAATAAGTCTGTATCATAGGCTAATTCATGAAAGGTTTTCCATACTCGTACGTCATTTTCCACAATTGGAGCAGCAACGACTTGGATTTCAAAACCTACTTGTGCATATTCGCTTAAATGGAAGGATGTATGAGTATCATAATTCGTTCCGATAAATAATACATCCCCATCTAAATTGTATATTTTTTCAAGTGGTGAATTTACTCCAAGAGAAAAGGAAAGTGGATGATTTTCTGTTATCATTTCAGCATGTTTCCCCCAGGCACAAAAGCTTGTTTGAGGATGGTTGCTTCTTAATACATTAGGGTATGTACGAAATATCTCTGGAATCTTGCCAATTCCACTAGTAGGTGTTAATTCTTTGTCAAATGCGGGCATCATCATTCGAATCGTTTCCCACCAATCTTCTGGGACGGGAGGATTACACCAATCTTTAGGGTCACTTAGATGACCAGAGTGAGCAGGCATGATAAGTGTTCCCTCTGTTGTTAATACTTCCTGTAATGCTTCAATGACAGCTTGTTCCGCTCCACATACCCAACCGATTGAAGATAATCTACTATGAACAAGTAAAGTCATTCCTTTTTTAACGCCTAATGCTTGTAAATCTTTTTTAATTGTATCTTTTGTATTTAATCGTTCTGTTTTTTCAATAACGGCCTTTTCCATGATATATACTTCCTTTTGTTCTTTTTATTTATTCTATCATAGTATTGAAAAAATTAAGATAATAATTACGGTAATATGATAGAATAAGAAAAAATAGGAGGGGCTAAAAATGATTCGGAAATTACAAGAAGAAGATAGGCAAGCTTTAATGGCATTTGTAGGGGAAGAAAGTGCTTTGAATCTATTTATTATTGGAGATGTGGAATGTTATGGATTCGACGCAGATTTTCAGGAGGTATGGGGAAGTTTTGAAAATGGACAATTAAATGGTGTATTGCTTCGCTATGAAAGATCTTATATACCTTATTATAAAGAGAAGACAGTGGATATTAGTGGGTTTATTGACATTATAAAAAAGGATAAAGCTGTTCAAGGAATTTCGGGGAAAGAAGAGATCGTAGAGCAATTTAAAGGGATATTGCCAAATGAGATGATAAAGCAAACGTATTTTTGTGAGTTGGTAAATAACGAGAAGTTACAGCCATACGGTACGGATGTGAAACTTGCAACAGAGGAAAATGCCGAGGAAATTGTTATGTTACTTCGAGAGATAGAAGAATTTCGTCATACAAATGCCTCTGTTATAGCTGAAAATGCAGTGGAAAGTATGAAGCGTAAAATTGGTGATGGATCTGGTCGCATTTATTATATGGAAGGGAACAATGGTGAGATGGCAACAGTTGTGCAAACAACAGCGGAAAATTCTATGTCTGCCATGGTTGTTGGCGTAGCGACGAAAAAGGAATATCGTAGACAAGGACAAATGAGTCAATGTTTATCAAAACTATGTAAAGATGTTTTACAAGAAGGAAAAACCCTTTGCTTATTTTATGATAACCCAGAAGCAGGTCGTGTGTACCATCGTTTAGGGTTTCAATCAATAGGAATGTGGACGATGTTAATTGCAGGCAAATAAGAAAAAAGACTATTTCGAATGAGAAATGGTCTTTTTAATTCGATCAACAATACCCCTTATAGTTTTTCTTAGTGGAAAAGATATAATTCTCTCTCCTATTCCATATTTTTTAATAAGAATAAACGAATGGGGGAAGAAGGATGGAAGGAATATTCTTTACCTTATTGCTAATATTCGTTTTTTGCTTTGCTGTATGGGTATTTTATGTCTCGAAAAAGAGTAGTGGCAAGTTTGATGTCCAACTTTATCAAAAAGGGCAGGAGCATACCCTTGAGTTGTTTATTAAAGGAGAACAACCTATTTATGTGAACATAGAAGATATGGTAATCATTGGGTGTGATGGAGAGGAATGTGATGTTGTAATTGTTGAAGATATACACATTGCCCCAAAGCATTGTTATTTATTACTTGAAGAAGATGGCTTATATATTCGACCAGTTGCAAAAGGATGTCGAACCTATGTGAATGGAATACGAATAGAACAACAACAGCTATTACAAACAGGGGATATTATTACAGTTGGAAATACAGTGATTGGATTAAGGTTAGAAGGAGAAGAAATAGAAACAGAAACAGAGTCGTTTTAAAGGGAATAACCATCAGTAGGGCACTCCTACTGATGGTTATTTTGCTTTATCTTGTTCACGATGCTTATTTAAAAATGTAGGTGGAAGACAAGTGTTAGTAAGAACCTGATCGGTTCAACTAACCATCAATAAAAAATATTTATTGATGGAAGTTTCACTTTATACAAAAATAAAAAAGAAGAGCAGAAAAATAAACGAATAGTAGTAGTAGAAACGCACCGATTTTCCTTTGCTTTCATACAATAACATGACTAAAAATATAACCCATTATATAAATAGCTCAAGCCAACGTAGAAAGCAAGGAGGGTCACCACATTTGAAAGACAAGGAATTTCAACCAAAACCACTTTTAACAAAACGCGAGCGTGAAGTATTTGAACTGCTAGTCCAAGATAAAACGACAAAAGAAATCGCTAGTGAATTATTCATTAGCGAAAAGACAGTTCGAAATCATATCTCAAATGGAATGCATAGTAATTGCAAACCATTGTAAGTGTTGACTTATTAAGCTTTTTAATTAACAGTATTCTTTAACACAGCATTAAAAAGAGACATAAAAATAGCATATTGTATACTATCTATATATTGTCACCTAGTAACTAGTTTAGAAATATGTGGGATATATTCTACTCAACAAGCGCTGATAATGTTTATAAAGTGACGAAAAATGTCCAGTGTAATTTTTCTCCCAAGGCTTGCTTTTTCCGCAGAAATGCAGAAAGACTGTATGGTCCATCACCCAATCCATATCTTTTTCACCCTGACTATTAAAACGATATTTTTCAAACCAACGAGCATCATAATTCCAAATGCTGTCATCTACTTTCATAATTTGTGCACCATACAGGCTATTGAGGACGTCTTGATCGGGAAGTATTAAACGATCTTGATGTTCTTTTACATAAGAAAATATATCGGAAGCATGCATTTGCGTACGCATCAATGAAAGATTCATAAGTAACACGCCAGAATTGTAGTAACCAATTGATTCATAGGAAGATAGGCGTAGCTTATTCACATAATCAGAAATACCGGTAAGTCCGCTGTGCGTCGCGGCCGCAAATAACTTATTAGACAAGTCTAATTCATAAAAAGTTCTGACCTCTCCAAGTACCAAAATATCAGGATCTAGATAAAGGATGCGGTCTAGACTTTCTGGTAGAAGATCAGCTGCCAGCAAACGATAATACATTGCTCTAGTATAATATCGGACAATAGGTGCATCTGCGAAGAGTTCCTCGGGAATAGCCACTGCATGCAAACAACTATTCGTTTCGTTTTTACAAAATATGGATAATTTCTCCACTTCAGAATCCTCCATATTATCGCTAAGCAAATAGATATCGAAGTGTTCCCTCGGGTTATTTAGGAATAAAGAACCTAGTAAAACTTTTAAAGGTCCTAAATAATTCTTATCAAGTGTAACTAGTATGTTCACGTTTATTCCTCCTTTTATCTAAAAAAATAAACTATATATCTATCTTATCGTATCTTCCTCTTACGTAAATTATTATTTGTGAAACTAATCTGAAATTTTTTTAAAAAATATAACCTTATGTCGGCTAGGCTATGTTATGGTGAGGGAATGGGTTTAATGCCTAGCATTAACGGTACTTTGAGAGGTATTGGAGATTACACGGGAGAAATTATTATTCACTTACGCATGAAGGAAATTTCCTTTTTGGTCTTTTGGTTGCAAATACAACGCTTCTAATATGGAATGTAGATCTTTTGCATATGAGAAATTTTATTGATAGACTATTAGTTTGGAAATATATGATAAGAAGTGTAAAGGAGGGAAAAGGATGAAAAAATTGTAATCATTGGCTCAGGTGGATCGGGAAAATCAACCTTTTCCAGAAAGTTAAGTGAAAAAATTGAAGTGGAAGTTTATCATTTAGATGCAATCCTTTGGAAACCTAATTGGCAACTAACATCAAGAGAAGAGCAAATAAAAATTCAAACCAAGCTTATTCAAAAAGAACAATGGATTATTGATGGAAATTACGGGGCAACGATGGATATTCGATTAAAGGCAGCAGATACAATTATTTATCTTGATATGCCACGCATACTTTGCCTATATCGAGTGTTGAAAAGAAGGATCCAGTATCATAACAAAACAAGACCAGATATGAGAGAAGGTTGTGCTGAAAAAATGGATATGGAATTTTTAAAGTGGGTATGGAATTATCCAAATACAAAACGACCATCTCTTTTAGAAACATTAAATGAATTAAAAAAAGAAAAGCAAGTTATTCATTTGAAATCTCCAAAGGAAGTACGAGTCTTTTTACATGATGTGAAAAAAGAAAGAAGGATAGAGGAAAGTCATATAAAATAACTTCTCTCCATCCTTCTTTTTTAGTGAGTTAGTTTGTTCCTCGTGCAAAACGGACAGTGACTTTTTTCAAAATTTCAGTTGGAATAACATTCAATTTTAATGATAATCCGAAATAAATAACCATGCCAACAAGTCCTGTTAAAGAAGCAATGATTAGCTGTTGGACGTATACTGGCAGTGAACTAACTAAATAGTTTACTGTTAATGTATGGGTAATAAACATTGCTAAGGCACTGATGGCAGTAATGATAATAAATAAGCCTGATCGTTTAAACATCTCTGATATTTTAATGTTAGATACTTTTTTAACAGCATATAAATTAATTGCAATAGCGACAGCATAACCGATTGTACTTGAATAAGATGTACCAACGCCACCAAATTGACGGATTAGCGGAATAGATACAACGAATTTAACGATAATACTAGCAGCTAAGCCAATGACAACAAGCTTTTGTTTGTCCATCCCTTGTAAAATAGCTGTTGAAATAAAGTATAAGGACATAATGACAGTCAATACAGCATTTGATTGTGTCACAATGCCACCATATTCCATATGTTCAGTACCTAATAACACAGCAAAGAAGGATTGACCACAAAGGGCAAAGTAAGCGCCGATAGGTAATGTTAAATATAAAATAATTTGCATCGTTTGTGTTACTTTTGATTTAACGGCATCAATATCACCGTGAATGAAGCTTTGTGTAATGGCAGGAACGAGTGTAATTGCAAACGCGTTGGCAAAGATAGTAGGGATAGTCGCTATCTTTTGAACAAGTGCTACGATTGAATTTACATATTCTGCATCACCTAGTGTGCTTCCTTGTGAGATAAGGACAGGGTTAATTAAGAACATATCAATGTTTTGAAAAATAGGTACAGTTAAACTAACTAATACAAATGGAATAGCAGAGGCAGATAACTCTTTATATATTTCTTTATATGACTTTGCTGGTAGATACCTTTTTTCGTGATGTTTTCGTTTTGTAGTAAATTCACCTTTGTATTTTCGCCAGTAGTACCATAAAACAAGGCAACTTCCAATCGCTCCGATTGTTGTACCAATTGTTGCGATACCGATTGTTAATTTTATATTTTTTGATCCTAATACCATAATGAAGAATGCTGCAAATAAAATGACACCTATTCTTAATAGCTGTTCAATAACTTGAGAAATAGCAGTAGGAGTCATTTTTTGATTCCCTTGGAAATAGCCTCGGAAAATAGCCATTACTGGTACGATTAATAGTGCTAAGCTAACTGTTTTTATTACATAAATAACATCGGCTAGACTATTACCATTATTTTGTGTTTCATCAATTAGTAATCTTGCAATTCCAGGGGAAGTGATGAAAAGTAGGGAAGCAAATAATGTACCTGTTAATAATAAAATGATAGTACCAGAGCGCATCATTTTATCAACGGTTTTATAATCCCCCATTTCCTGGTATTTAGAAACAAATTTAGATACAGCCATTGGTATTCCCATCGTAGCTAACGAGAGCATGATAACGTACGGTTTATAGGCGTATTCAAATAAAATATACCCTTGCGTACCTACCATGTGAGTAAAGGGAATAACGTATATAAAACCTAATACTTTTGAGAGGAACATGGATATCGTTAAGATAAGTGTTCCTACAAATAACGAATTTTTCATTTATAAATTGCCTCTTTTCTTAATCCAATATGGAATCACTTTAGAAAATATACAACTATTTCAATACAATAAATGATTTATATAACTTTAATATAATGTTATTTTTTGTATATTACTGTAGTGATTTATATCCTCATTCTTAAAATTATAGTATTTATTTTATATAGAAATCTACCCTTTTCTTTCAGCTAAAATGTGGCAAGTAAATAAAATAGACGCCAAACATACGTAAAAACCCTGTTTTGCATTGAATTTTTAGTATAAAAATTTCTTTTTGATTGTATCTTTATAGCAAGTCTTAATGAATTGTTTTTAGTCGCTTAGATGAAGTTTCGTTTTATTTCCACAGTGGTAACGAAAAGTAATAGGGTCGCCCATCTTTTGTATATACATATAATGTATAGAGGTGATGCGAGTATGAAGAAATCCTCTATATTAAAACTAGGAAAAGAAAGTTATGGAGTGCATCCATTAGAGGTGTTACTAAAAAAAATACTTAAAATATATTTTGAGCATAAAGAGAATTGAAGGTAGGTGGAAGGGTGCAAACTTATGCTGTTTACGTCCGTGTTTCTACCGATAAAGATGAACAAATTTCATCAGTGGAGAACCAAATTGATATATGTCGTAATTGGCTTGAACGAAATGGTTTTCAATGGGATGAAGCAAATGTGTACAAAGATGAAGGGATAAGCGGGACGTTACTTATAGATCGTCCTGCTATTCAACTCATTCTTGAAAAAGCAAAGCAAAAGAAGATAGAGATGGTTGTTTTTAAATCTATTTCTCGTTTGGCTCGTGATTTAAAAGATTCTTTAGAAATTCGAGAAGTGTTTACAGCTCATAACGTTCGTATTATTTCTATTGAAGAAGGATATGATTCAGCTAAATCAGGGAAAAATGATATGGCTTTTGAATTATGGGCTTTATTTGCAGCTCAATATTCCCGAACATTATCCTCAAGTATTGGAGCAGCTATTGCAGCAAAAGTAAGGCGTGGAGAACATATTGGAAAGGTTCCATATGGTTATGATCGCATTAATCAAAAATTAGTTATTAATGAGAAGGAAGCTGAAGTTGTGCGTCAAATATATAAATGGTACAACAGTGGGTGGGGGTTTAAGAAGATTACGTCTGAATTAAATAAATTAGGAATTAAATCCAAGACAAATCGGAATTGGCAAATTACATCTGTTCAACGATTAGTCCGAAATACAATTTATAAAGGGACATTTATTTTAAATCAATATACCAATGTGAAAATAGAAGGGCGTAAAAAACAAATTCAAAATCCACCTGATAAGTGGGGGATTTTTAAAGATCATCATCCAGCTATTGTTGAAGAAGGAGAATGGGAAGCAGCTAATGCTTTTCAAATTACATCTAACAAAAAAAGAACAACACCATGGAATGAATTTCGAGGGTTGGCAAAGTGTTCAAAATGTGGTGCAAATATGATTATTGTTCAAACGTATAAAAAAGACAAGGCTGGAAATCGAATCCAGTGGAAGTATGTAAAATGTTCGACCTATCGTCGAGCTGGATTACATGGTTGTGTTAATCACGTTCCGATTCAGTATGAACAATTGCGAACTTTTATAGTAAATTTACTTATCAAAGAGGGAGATTCTATTCCATTGACTTTTTCTTATCATTTAGAAGATGATTATCAAAAGAAGGAAAAGAAACAAATTCAACAACGGAAGCAGTTAGAACAACAAAGGAAGGTATTATTGGATTTACTATTGGAAGGTTTAATTGATAAGAAGGAATTTGAAGCAAAGCGCCAAGAAATAGAGGATATTATTTCAAAAATAACTAAAGAAAAAAGTAAGAAAGAAGTTGCTTCATATGAAATTCTTACAGTAAAGGACATGTTTCAAGAATTAGAAAGACAAGATTTATATGACGTTTTTCATTTGTTGATTAAGGAAATCATTATTCATCCAGATGGGGTAGTGGATGTTGTGTATGCGTTTAGTGATGAACAGAAATAAGACTTAAATATGATGCGAGTTATAAAATAAATGAAATGGATCGTTTTTGGGATGTTTATAGAGAGTCAGTCTTGAAACGTAAAGATGCGGTTGAAGTGAATCAAGGCTTAAATTAAGTGGGAATGGAGGGGATAATTTTGGATAGAAAACAAGTATTTACAGGTGCACCTTGGGAATCCGTTGTAGGGTATTGTCGTGCGATTCGAATTGGTGACAAAATTGAAGTTGCTGGAACAACAGCTATGAACAATGGAGAAGTAGTAGGGGAAGGAAATCCTTATGAGCAGACAAAGTTTATTCTTCAAACAATTGAGAAGGCACTAAATGAGTTGGGTGTTGAGTTATCGGATGTTGTAAGAACGAGAATGTTTGTAACAGATATATCAAAATGGGAAGAAATTGGCAGAGCACATGGAGAGTTTTTTAAAGATATTCAGCCTGTTGCAACGATGGTAGAGGTAATGGCTCTTATTGATCCTCGTTTATTAGTTGAAATTGAAGTAGAAGCTATTGTGGGGTAAATTATTTTTAATAAAATTACGAAATACCTATAGGTCATGAAATGTGGCAGGTGCTACTTTTTGAATATAACCTAATGTTTCAGGAATCACTTGTAAAGAAGCTGCAAATTTAGGTGTACTTGTATAGTAAGGAGATTGGGTTCTAATCACGTACTACTTGATAATTGCAAATGCCTACTATTGAAGAGAAATAATTGGCTACATTTTGATAGCCGGTACGAGAAATAGCGTAATGTGGAGCCTCAAATGCAATTGTATAAAGGCTTAGCCTTACTAATTTTTCTATTCCTCTTTGTAATTTTTCTAGGCATTTACGAAAGAAGGGATGAGGTTAACTAGTAGTTAGCACATACTAACATCATGGTTACTCTTTGAAGCATTTTTTCTCCATCTCAAAGTGTAGTAATAAAAAATTTTTTCTAACTAAATATTACTTTGGCGTTTTTTTCTTATTATTTCCATTGCATAGGTAACATATGAATAAGGTTATAAAAGAAAGCAAAATTGTGTTTTAGACATATAGTTTGCATAGGATATGCATGACAAATGCCATGCAAAAACTAGGCGTTAAAGGTCGTTCACAAGCTGTCGTTGAATTGCTTCGCATGGGTGAATTAGAATTATAAGACCACTAGTCGTTTTTAATAAAGCACTAGCAGATAACATGGTAGCATATTTGGCTAGTTTTAGTGATCAAAGGAGAGTACCGGTTATAAATGGTAGCCGGTGTTCTTTTTTAAAGGATAGATAAACGTATGAAACTAGAAGTATGATGTCCCCTTAACATATATGTTTTTAATAAAATCCTTGCAAATTTCATGAAATGCTTTCAAAATGGTAAACTGTAGGTTAAATGATTTTATGAATAAAGAAGGGGTTAATTTGAATCGACCAATTGGTGTAATTGATTCGGGTGTTGGTGGTTTAACAGTTGCAAAAGAAATTATGCGCCAACTGCCGAAAGAAGATATTTTATATGTAGGGGATACAGCACGTTGCCCTTATGGTCCTCGTAGTAGTGAGGAAGTTCGCCAATTTACATGGGAAATGACGAACTTCTTATTAAAAAAGGACATTAAATTATTAGTTATTGCATGTAATACAGCTACGTCTGTTGTGCTTGATGAGATGAAAAAAATGTTATCAATTCCAGTTATTGGAGTTATTCATCCGGGAGCAAGAGCAGCTTTAAAGTGTACAAAAAATTACCATGTAGGTGTAATTGGAACAGTAGGTACAGTGAATAGCAAGGCTTATGAAAAAGTGTTAAAAACAATTAATAATAAAGTAGTTGTAGAGAGTTTAGCGTGTCCACCATTTGTACCTATTGTCGAAAGTGGACAATTTCAAAGTAAGCATGCTTATCATATTGTTTCAGAAACATTGGAGCCTTTAAAAGGAAAAGGATTAGATTCACTTATTTTAGGTTGTACCCATTATCCATTGTTGGCACCATTTATATATAAAGCAATGGGGAGAGAAGTTCAACTTATTAGTTCTGGGTTTGAAACTGCTTCAGAAGTGAGTGTGATTCTTGATCATCAAGGTTTATTAAATGAACAAGAAGAGAGCAAGCATGCTTTTTATGCAACAGGTTCAACAAGTATATTTAAGGAAATTGCCTCAACATTATTTGCTGAACCAATTGAAAAGGTTACACAAGTTGTATTAGATAAAAAACATTCACATCGAAAAGGATTAATACGATGAAAAAAAGATGCCATTTCTTAAAGATGGCATCTTTTTTAGTTCTATTTCGGACAATCTCTCGTATACATTTATTAGTACAACCACGAACAGTTGGAGGTCGATCGAGAGATGAAAAAGCAAAAAGTAGGAATTGTTGGTGTGTCAGTCATTGCTAGTGCGTTATTATTTTCAGGATGTGGAATACTCCCAAATAAAGAAGAAGTAACAAAACCAAAAAGCAATGAAATGAAAAAGAATGAAGGTTCTGAACAAAAAACGGCAGCTGGAGAAAAGCAAGAAACAGGAGTGAAAACACAAGTATATGTCATTGATCAAAATGGATATGTTGTACCACAAACCCTTATGCTACCAACAACGCAAAGTGTAACGAAACAAGCATTGGAATATTTAGTGGCAGATGGTCCTGTTGATAATATGATTCCAAATGGTTTTCGTGCGTCTTTGCCAGCAGGAACGACAGTGTTAGGAATGAATCTTTCACAAGATGGAAAAGTAGCAACCGTTGATTTTTCTAAAGAGTTTTTAACGTATAAACAAGAGGATGAACAACGAGTTTTACAAGCAGTTGCATGGACGGTTACTCAATTTGATAAAGTAGAAAATGTTCAAATTCGAGTAGAAGGAAAAGACTTAAAAGAAATGCCACTAGGAAAAACGCCGGTTGGAGAGGGGTTATCCCGTAAAGATGGAATTAATATGGATTATCAGGATGTTGTTGATATTACAAATACACGATCCTTAACCATTTATTATGTGGCTCAAAATGGGAAGGAAACATATTATGTGCCAATTACAAAACGGGTAAGTAATTTAGAAAGTGACGATTATAAAGCTGTTGTGGATCAACTTGTAAAAGGTCCATCCTCTACGTCTAATTTATCAAGTGATTTTAATTCAGATGTAAAATTACTTGCCCAACCAGTTTATGAAGGTGGAAAATTAACATTAAACTTTAATGAAAATATTCTAACAAACGGTGCAAAAAGCATGATTTCTAATTACACCATTAATGCTTTAGTGTTATCTTTAACAGAACAAGCAGGGGTAGAAAGTGTTGCTATTCAAGTGAATGGAAAGAGTGATATTATTAATGAAGCAGGACAAAAGCTTGATAAAGCTGTAAGCCGTCCTGTTGATGTGAACACGGGTAGTTTTTAAAGATATGTTTCTGTATAATAGAAGAAATGCTAAAGGGGCATGAAGGTGCTCCTTTTTATTATATTCTGTTCTAATTGACATGAAGATTTTCTTTTCGAAATAATAGTAAGTAGGAGACAAATGTTAGTAAGAACTAGATTGATGTAACTAGTCGTGAGTGAAGGTAAAAGAATACTTACTCATGGAAGTTTTATTTTATAATTAAGAGGTGTTAGTGATGAGAGCAGATGAGCGTCAAGTAAACGAATTAAGACCAACGACTATTGAAACAAATTATTTAATTCATCCGGAAGGTTCTGTATTAATTACAGTTGGAAATACAAAAGTAATTTGTAATGCAACTATTGAAGACCGAGTGCCACCATTTATGCGTGGGGAAGGTCGCGGTTGGGTAACAGCAGAATATGCCATGATTCCACGTGCAACTGGAACAAGAACAATGCGTGAATCTTCAAAAGGGAAAGTTACAGGTAGAACAATGGAAATTCAACGCTTAATTGGACGAGCACTACGTTCTGTTGTGACACTAGAGGAATTAGGAGAGCGTACAATTTGGATTGATTGTGATGTTATTCAAGCGGACGGTGGCACACGCACAGCTTCGATTACAGGTGCTTTTGTGGCAATGGCGTTAGCGTGTGGAAAACTATTGAAAGATGGAAAGATTAAAAAAATGCCAATTCATGATTATTTAGCAGCAACATCTGTTGGAATGTTAGAAAGTGGTGAAATTGTATTAGATTTAAATTACATAGAAGATTCAGAAGCTCAAGTAGATATGAACGTAGTAATGACTGGACAAGGTCGTTTCGTCGAAGTACAAGGAACAGGTGAGGAAGCAACGTTTTCTCGTGAAGAATTAAATCAACTATTAGACATTGCTGGAGAAGGGCTTATTCAATTAATTTCAAAGCAAAAAGAAGCGTTAGGTGACCTTGCACAAACGATTGGAGAGAAATAAGATGAAAAAAATTGTTGTCGCAACGAAAAATAAAGGGAAGGTACGCGACTTTCAAGGACTATTTTCAAAATATGGTTATGAAGTTGTATCTTTATTTGATTTTCCAAATTTAGAAGATGTAGAAGAAACAGGTACTACATTTGAAGAAAATGCAATTTTAAAGGCAGAAACAATCAGTAAGCAAATTGGTGAAATAGTACTAGCTGATGATTCAGGTTTAATTGTTGATATGCTTGATGGCCGTCCTGGGGTTTATTCGGCACGTTATGCAGGTGAACAAAAAGATGATGAGGCAAATATTGATAAAGTATTAGGAGAATTAGCGGATGTTACAGATGACAATCGAACTGCTCGTTTCTACTGTGCATTGGCTTTAGCAAGACCGAATCAACAGACAATCGTTGTCCATGGTACATGTGAAGGACGTATTGCTCATGAGCGCAAAGGAGATTATGGATTTGGATACGATCCAGTATTTTATATAGTAGAGCAAGGAAAAACAATGGCGGAGCTTTCACCTGAACAAAAAAATAAAATAAGTCACCGTAGCAATGCATTAAAAAAATTAGATGAAGCATTAAAGGAAGTACTATTTTAGGGGTGAGAAAAATGAAAGTGCTTGTTGTAAGTGATAGTCATGGTTCTACAAAAGAACTAATCCAATTAAAAGAACGCCATGGTGCACAGATGGATTATATGATTCATTGTGGGGATTCAGAGTTAACATTAGATGATGAAGCATTAAAAGGATTTCAAGTTGTAAGAGGAAATTGTGATTATCAAGGAGGCTTTCAACATGATGTCATTATCGATGCAAATGATGTTCGCTTCTTTGTGACTCATGGTCATTTGTATAACATCAAATCGAATTTAAGTACGATTTATTATAAAGCGCTAGAAGTTGGTGCAAATATTGTTTGCTTTGGCCATTCTCACATATTAGGTGCTGAATTAGTAGAAGGTATTCTTTTCTTAAATCCAGGTAGTATTTTATTGCCACGTTTACGACGAGAAAAAACATATGCCATCCTTCATATTGAAGGGAAAGAAGTAACGGTTGTTTTTCATGAAGTTAGTGGAAAAGAGTTAGAATCTATAACAGTTACGTTAGCGTAGATTGTTTACTTTTATATTGTACAATAAGGAAAAGAAGGACAAAAAGGGTACTAATTTTGTTCTTCTCTTTTCTTTCATAAAACTTTTTTAAAAAGTATTGACTTTTGTATGTGATATGCATATAATAATCTATGTCAGCAGGGCAACCAATTGTTGGATAAAAAGAATAAAACAAGTGAAATATGCGGGTGTAGTTTAATGGTAAAACTTGAGCCTTCCAAGCTCATGTCGTGGGTTCGATTCCCATCACCCGCTCCATTAATTTAAAAACATGTTCCAGTAGCTCAGCTGGATAGAGCAACGGCCTTCTAAGCCGTCGGTCAGGGGTTCGAATCCCTTCTGGGACGTAATGTAAAAGCGATAAGTGAAAACTTATCGCTTTTTTTATGTTTACAAAAAATAGAATAAGTTTTATAGAAAAGCCAATTTTGTATTTAAATTTGTTTTTTTGCATTATAAAGTACCTTTTTGATACGTGTAAAAATTTTTGTAGCTACTTAATTCTTATTTGAAATTTCATCACAAATCAGAATGAATTACATCGGTAATTTTTTTAGTTAATGTCTGCATCATCTTAAGAAATTCTTCATAAATTTCCTACCCATTCCTTAAGATTATCCTTATACAATAAGCATGACTAGTCAACAAAACTGCAGGATCAAGAAAGTTACTGTGGTTAACAATACGTATCGTTATTTATTTTGCTTGTTTTCGTATTATTTTGGGAAACAAAATAGATTAGACGATTTTATAAGCTAAATTTTGGAGTTGACTATATATGTGTAATTGCGAGTAGTTCATAATCTACCTTTAAAACATGAATAATTTGAGTTTTGTTAAAAATATGAATTTAGTATTCAACTAAAGTGGGGAAAGGAATATAAATTTTTTTAATTAAGTAAAACTTTTCAGATAACTAATGCGTCTAACTTATGTAAGCAATAGGGAGTGAATGGAGAAAGTAAATAGTAGATGGCTAAATTTTTATCCAAAAGGGTCATTATTAAATCTACATAGGATGAGTAAAGTTCTTCATGTAATTAATAAATTACTAATATAGAAGTAGTAAGAAGGGTATATGTTAGGTAGAGTGAATAATGTTCCTTTTGTTTTCTATTCTCTATAATGATGATTGGGAATGATTTTGATCATATAATTTTAAAATAATTAACGACTTCTTTTGTGTAAGAAAATAAGTCTGAAAAAATGTTATTTTTAAAAAAATCAAAAAAATAATTGAAAAATTCTAAGGAAACTCTAATAATAGTAGTTAGACTGATTTAAGGATGGGGAAAAATGAAAAAAATTGCCGGCTTTCTTTTAGTCTGTATACTGTGTAGTGGTATCTTGTTAGTCAAGTATAAAAGTGAAGTATATGCAATGCTAATGGTTGGAAGTAATAGTTTAAAAGAAATGTATTTCCAAGAGAAGGATACGGTTAAGCTACTTGAACAGGAAAAGCCATTGTCACCACCCTTAAATAAGCCGAATGAACGATTGGTTGAGAAAGAAGAGCCTATACCTAATCAAGATGAACAAGATCTAGCCACCACTCAAGCAATCGATCAATATTTGCAATCGAAGCATTACAATGGTGTTGCTTACGTTCTTCATCAAGGAAAAGAGTTATTAAAACAAAGCTATGGATATTCTAACTTTGATACGAATGAAGTATTAGATGTAGAGAGGCCGTTTCCGATGGCATCTGTTAGTAAATATGTGGTTGCAATCAGTATTTTGCAGCTAAAAGAAAAAGGACTGTTATCTACTTCGGATAAATTATCCAAGTACTATCATACATCGTCTGCAAAAGGAAAAATTGAGATAAAGCAATTATTAAATCATACAAGTGGTATTGTAGGTGGAGAACTTAATAGAACGGATAAAATGAATAAGTGGCAGTTAGTTAAAGCTGTGTTAAATGCACCTTTAAAAGCAGACCCGGGAACAAAGTGGATTTATTCAGATGGAAACTATATTCTTTTATCAGGAATTATAGAGAAAGTATCGAAGCAAAATTTAGAAGAATATGTTAATCAGAATATATTTAATCCACTACAAATTCACAGTGCTTATTATGAACACGGTAATTATGCTACTATGCAGTCCGAGAAAAAAGGAAAGGTAATTGAAGGACTAATATTATCGAAATATTTTGGTTGTGGTAATTTAATCATTAATGCGGAAGATTTAGCAAAATTAAATAATGGTTTAACGACAGGAAAATTAGTAACTGCAAAAACAGTAGTAGAAATGGAACGACCAAGTCCGCCTTCTCGTAGATATGGATACGGCTTTTATAATATGAACACTTATTTTTATAATCATGGTGTTTATGGAAAATCAGGATTTGATGCAATGAACTTATTTACAAACAAAGGAGATCAAGTAATTTTATTTACAAATAAAAGAAGCGAGATTGATACAGTTAAAATGGCAGAAGAGATTTTTGAAATGATCAATTCATTAAAGGAGGAATAACAATGAAGAGATTGTTTACACATATACATTCTTTTTATCAAAAAGCAGCTGTTCAATTCTTTTTACGAACAACGTACTATTTGCTTATTTTATTAGCTTTGTTATGGCTATATGGTTTTAAAGATACAAATACAAGTACGTTTATTTATAATGACTTTTAAGGTGGGAGAATATGTTGATTTTAACTGAAATGAAGAAATGGTCAGAAGTTACACCTGAACAGCTTGCATTCACTTCTAGGCTTGGTAACATTACGTACAAAGCCTTATGGGAGAAATCAGATTTAATAGCCAACTTTCTTATCAAAAAAGGGATAAAGAAGGAAGCTGTTATTATATATGGACATATGGAACCAGACATGCTTGTGGCTTTTTTAAGCTGTTCCAAATCAGGGAATGCGTATATCCCAATTGATACATCTTTTCCTCTTGATAGATTGGAAAAAATTATTGTGAATTCGCAAACACGTCTTGTCATTACAATGGAACCTATTTTGTTACCACAAACAGAAGGTGTAGAAATTGTGTGTATCAAAGAGTTATATGAAGAAGTACCAAAACAAATAGTAGAAGTAGAAGCGTCAACGTATGTAAAAGGGCATGATAATTACTATATTATTTATACATCTGGCAGTACAGGTGAGCCAAAGGGTGTTCAAATTTCCCATGATAATTTAGTTAGTTTTGTAAGTTGGATGAGAAAAGAGATGGTTGAGAATGAAGGGCAAATCTTTTTGAATCAAGCCCCATTTTCTTTTGATTTATCTGTTATGGACATCTATCCATGTTTGGTATCAGGTGGCACATTGGTTGGAGTTGATAAAGGGTTACTTACAAACCCAAAAGAATTATTTCCATATTTAGAGAATAGTAGTTTACAAGTGTGGACATCTACTCCTTCTTTTATGGAAATGTGCTTAAGCAATCGAGAATTTAATGGTGACAACTTGCCCCATTTGCATACATTTTTATTTTGTGGAGAAATTTTAACGAATAATTGTGCGGGTCAGTTGTTGGAACGTTTCCCTAATGCAGCGATTTACAATACGTATGGACCTACAGAAGCAACAGTAGCATTTACGTCTATTCAAATTACAGAAGAGATTTTGCATGCCCATCATACATTACCAATTGGTTATCCAAAGGATGATGGTCAAGTGGAAATTGTAGATGCAAATGGTGTACCAGTAGTTGAAGGGGAAAAAGGAGAATTTGTGTTAATTGGCCCCAGTGTAAGCAAAGGTTATTTATTTAATGAGGAAAGAACAGAAAAAGCATTCATGAAAATAAATGAGATGCAAGCATATCGTACAGGTGATGCGGGTTATCGTAAAAATGGACTGTTATTTTACGGTGGTCGAATGGATTTCCAAATTAAATTAAATGGTTATCGAATTGAGTTAGAAGATATTGAAAATAATTTATGTTCTACTTCCCTTATTCGAAGTGCAATTGTTATTCCAATTGAAAAAGATGGCAAGTACGAGTATTTAACAGCTTATGTTGTGGTAAAGGAACATGAATTTGATAAAGAATTTAGATTAACATCGGCGATAAAGAAAGAATTAGGACTAAGAATTCCTGCTTACATGATTCCTAGAAAGTTTGTTTATGTAGATGCGCTACCGATGACCCAAAATGGAAAAGTGGATCGAAAACGAATGATAGCTGAGGTTGTAACCGTATGATTCCTTATGCAGATTTTTATTATTTCATTTTATTACTTCTTCTTTTATTACCGACTATTATTGGTGGGTTAAAAGGGGAGCGAATGAAGGGATATAACAGTGTACTTACCCTTGTCATATTAGGAATCATTTTTGGAAATAAGCCGATTCAGCTTTTTTCTTTGATTGGTTATGTAGTATGGCAACTTTTAATCGTTAAATTGTATTTATCTTATCGCCAAAAGAAAAATGAAGGGACTATTTTTTACGGTGCTGTTATCATAGCTATACTTCCATTAGCTGCCGTTAAAATTGTTCCTGTTTTACAGCCAAATACGGTTATTGGTTTTTTAGGAATTTCTTATTTAACGTTTAAGGCAGTGCAAGTAATTATTGATATTCGTGATGGGTCATTAAAGCAACTACAACTATCTGAATATCTTTATTTTCTCTTATATTTTCCGACGATTACATCCGGACCAATTGATCGATTTAAGCGATTTAAGAAAGATTATGACCAGCAACTAACAGGTGTACAGTATCAACAATACTTATATGATGGTATAAATAAATTATTTTTAGGATTTATATATAAGTTTATTTTAGGGTATTTAATTAATTTCTATATTCTTCAGTCTGCTTTTGTTGCTGAAGATACATTTTTATCGAAATTAGCATATATGTATGGGTACAGTTTTTATTTGTTTTTTGACTTTGCAGGTTATAGTGCTTTCGCAATTGGAATCAGCTATTTTATGGGGATAAAAACACCAGAAAACTTTAATAAACCATTTTTAAGTAAAAATATAAAAGATTTCTGGAACAGATGGCATATGTCGTTATCTTTTTGGTTCCGCGACTATGTATATATGAGAATGGTCTTTTTCTTAACGAAAAAGAAAGTAATTAAAGACCGTTACCTTATTTCATATATTGGTTTTTTGACGCTCTTCTTGTTAATGGGCGTTTGGCATGGATTAACTTGGTACTATATTATATATGGCTTATATCATGCTTGTATGATTATAGGCTACGATTATTTTGAGCGAAAAAACAAAGTGCATAAGTTCTGGCCTAAAAATAAATTTACGTTAGTTGTAAGTACATTTATTACATTTAACGTTGTTTGTTTTGGATTTTATATTTTCTCAGGACAACTATTTTAAATTAAAGGGGATAAGAAAATGCGTGAAACAGTTTTAGCAATTTTAGAGGAAATTTGTCAAACAGATGAGGTAAGAAACGATTTAGATTTACAATTATTCGAAGAAGGATTATTAGATTCATTAGGCACTGTTACATTATTAGTAGAATTAGAGGAGAAATTAGACGTAATGGTAAGCATTTCTGACTTTGATCGTGAGGAGTGGGCAACACCAAACTTAATTATTGCTAAAGTAGAGGGATTAAAATGAAGCAGAAATTTGGTCCAATCTTAATTGCGACCATCCTTTTTTTGGTATTTTTATTTGCGCCAATTTCATGGTTTTATCCACTTATTTCGGATAAAAAAGTAGACAATGCAGCTGCATCTTTAAGACCTATTATGTTCCAAGGAGTAGCACTTCAGGAAAAAATGTGGCAATCAGATAAGTATTTACCAATGTATGGTTCATCAGAGTTATCTCGCTTTGATGAATTTCATCCGTATAATTATTTCAAAATGACGGATCCATCAATTGCGCCATTTTTAATTGGGCGTGGTGGAATGCAATCGATTATTCATTATTTAAATCTTGCATCCATGTCAACAGAATTAAAAGATAAGAAAATGGTTTTTATTATTTCACCACAGTGGTTTCAACCAAAAGGGATAGATGATGCTCACTTTGCACCAAACTTTTCTAACCTACAAGCGTACCGTTTTGTTTTTAATAAAGATATCCCAAATAAACAGAAAAAATATATAGCAAAGCGCTTGCTATCATTTCAAATAGTCCAACAAGATAAAATATTAACAAATATGCTAGAAGGCATGAGTAAAAAAGCAGATACTGGCGATAAAATAAAAATGTATGCCACAAAGCCTCTTGCGTATACGTATATGAAAGTATTAGAGCGAAAAGATTTGGTGCAATCCATCTTCCAAATTCAACCAAAGGAAATAAAGCATGCCAATAAAGATGTTGCTGACTTATCTTTTGATCAATTAAAGCACAAAGCAGAAAAGAAGGGAAGAATGGAAGCGTCTAATAATGAATTCCATGTATTAAATACCTATTATAATAAAAAGTTGCATCCAAAGTTAGGGGAATTGCGTAATTATAATACGAATGGCTCTTATTTTAAATCGCCAGAATACAAGGATTTGCAGCAAATATTAGATTTCTTAAAAGCAAATAAGATGAAGGCATTGTTTGTATCGATTCCTGTTAATGGCTATTGGTATGACTATACAGGCTTTGCAAAAGATGAAAGAACGCGATACTATCAAAAGATTAATAAGAAAATTGTGCAAAATGGGTTTGAATTAGTTGATTATGCCGGTCATGAATATGATAAATATTTCTTGAGAGATACGATTCATATTGGCTGGAAAGGTTGGACCTATATCGACGAAGATATTAAAAAGTTTTGCCAAACAAATTAAAATAAAAAGGTATCCAATAGAATGGATACCTTTTTGTTTTGTTAGTTACCATTTCTTTTTAATTAAATCTATTAAATAGTATAATTGGGCAATTAGAAATGAAAGGAGAATGATAATTAGTATTCCAAATATATAAACAACTTCCTCGGTAGGATCCCCGCTTCTCCCGAATAAAGCCCCCAAAATAAAAAAGAGAATAATGCTTATGATTCCAGTTAAAAAGAAAATACTAATATACTTTGACATAAAATCTCCCATTCTCAAAACCAATAAAATGATGGCTCATATATAAATTTGTTAAAAGTACTAATTTTCCTTCATGTTTTACTGAGTGAAATCAGTTTTTTCTAATTACATTCCTAAGGAAAAGAGGATTTTTATAGATAAATAAGATGGATAGTTTTATGAAAATAAGAAAAAATAAGATAAAAACATCGGAGGCAAAATAATTGACATTTTGCACTATATCTATTAAATTTAATCCATACTAAACTGCTCAGAATTATCGGGTTTGTTGGAGGGATAGAATAAATGAAGAAATTGATGCTGTTTGTAAGTAGTTTGCTTTTAAGTACGAGTGTGCTTGTGGGATGTAGCGGAAAGAGCGAAAGTACACCGAAAAAAGAATCGAAAGATATGTTAACAACGATAAAAGAAACAGGTGTATTAAAGGTTGGAACGGAAGGCACGTATCCACCGTTTACGTTTCATGATAAAAGTGGAAAATTAACAGGATTCGATGTAGAAATTGTTGAGGAAATTGCAAAGCGTTTAAACGTAAAGGTTGAATTTGTAGAAACACAATGGGATTCTCTTTTTGCTGGCTTAGATGCGAAGCGCTTTGATATGATAGCTAATCAAGTTGGTATTCGTGAAGATCGAATTGCTAAATATGATTTTTCTAAAGCCTATATTAGTTCACCAGCTGCCCTTGTTACGTTAAAAGGCAATAAAAATATAAATAGTTTTAAAGACTTAAAAGGGAAGAAAACTGCCCAGTCGTTGACGAGTAACTATGCTGATCAGGCGAAATCTCTTGGCGCAGAAATTGTTGGTGTAGAAGGATTGAGCCAAGCAATTGGATTGCTAAAATCTAATCGTGCTGAAGCGACAATCAATGATCGTTTATCTATATTAGATTATTTAAAAACGAGTGGAGATAAAGAGATACAAATTGTTGAAATAGCAAATGAAAAAGCAGAAAGTGGTCTTTTATTCCGAAAAAATAGCGGTGCAATTGTAGAAGAAGTAAACAAAGCATTAGATGCCATGGTGAAAGATGGTACCTATGCAAAAATTTCAGAGAAATGGTTTGGTGTCGATGTATCTAAATAGTGTTGTTGTTCAAGATAAGAGCTTTCAAGACGTCGTAGATTTATTTGCGATGTCTTGGAAACCATTGCTAGAAGGAGCGTTCATGTATACGATCCCCCTAGCAATTTTTTCATTTATTATTGGCTTAGTGTTAGCATTAATAGTAGCGCTAATGCGATTATCTAATGTAAAGATTCTTCGAGGAATTGCAAGGGTATATTTATCAATTATTCGTGGAACGCCTTTATTAGTACAATTATTTATTATTTTTTATGGATTGCCTAATTTAGGAGTTACCCTTTCACCATTTATTTCGGCTATTTTTGCCTTTTCATTAAATGTAGGAGCTTATGCATCGGAAATTATTCGTTCGGCTATTGTTGCTGTACCAAAAGGGCAATGGGAAGCGGCTACTGTTATTGGTATGAGTTATTATCAGACAATGCGAAAAATTATTTTACCTCAAGCGACAAGGTTGGCGGTTCCACCTTTGGCGAATACATTTATCAGTTTAGTCAAAGATACGTCGTTAGCTTCTTTAATTTTAGTAACAGAAATGTTTCGAAAAGCCCAAGAAATTGCTGCAACGACATATGAATTTTTACTTATTTATTCGTTTGCCGCCTTTTTCTATTGGATTTTTTCTACAATTCTTTCCTTTGGACAAGATTATTTAGAAAATCGCTTAAGCAAACATCTTACAAGGGAGTAGGTGAAGCCGATGTTAACTGTTTCTAACTTAAAGAAAACGTTTAAAAATCATCATGTTTTAAAAGGAATTGATTTTTCGATTCAAAAAGGTGAAGTTGTATCTATTATTGGACCATCAGGTTCAGGGAAAACCACATTTTTAAGATGCTTAAATTATCTTGAACAGCCTGAAAGTGGCACAATTCAATTTCATAATCAAACAATTGATTTTAGTAAGCCATTAGCAAAAGAACATTTAAGTAATCTTCGTCAATTATCAAATATGGTGTTTCAGCAATTCAACTTGTTTCCTCATTTAACTGTACTACAAAATGTAATGATACCTTTAACAGTTGTTGGAAAGATGAAGGAAGAACAAGCAAATGAAATAGCAACTCAATTATTAAAACAAGTAGGATTGGAAAATCATCTTCACCATTATCCAATTCAATTATCTGGTGGACAACAACAACGAGTAGGGATTGCTCGTGCTCTTGTAACAAAACCAGAGGTATTATTGTTAGATGAACCAACTTCTGCTTTAGATCCATTGCTTGTGAAAGATGTGTTAACTGTTATTCAACAATTGGCAACAGAAGGCAAGACAATGGTTATTGTGACACATGAATTGCAATTTGCCTTTGACGTTTCTGATCGAATTATTTACATGGAGCAAGGAGAAATTATTGAAGAAGGAACGCCAACGCAATTATTGACAAATCCGAAAGATTTGCGAACAAAAGCTTTTTTAGAAAGTTATTTTCAGGCTAACTAACGCTATAAAAAATAAATAACGTATATAACTAAAAGAAGGTGTTTATTTACACCTTCTTTTTTGCCATGAAAACCTTTGTTGCATCATATACATATGAAAAGTAGTGAAATATGTGGACAAGGGGTGGCATCAAATGAAAAAAGTATGTGTAGTTGGGCTTGGTTATATTGGTTTGCCGACTGCGCTTTTGTTTGCTAATCATGGGATGATTGTACATGGATATGATATTAATGAAAGATTGGTAAAAGAATTGAATGCAGGAAGATGTTCCATCGGAGAAGAAGGGATAAAGGAGTTATTAAAACAAGGATTTCAGAATGGGACGCTTACGATAGGAACTACCTTACAGGAAGCGGACGCCTTTATTATTGCCGTGCCGTCCCCTATTTTAAGTAATAAAGAAGCAGATTTACGAGCAGTAAAACAGGCAACAGCTAGCATTCTTCCCCATATAAAAAAAGGAAATCTAGTTGTCTTAGAATCTACGGTTCCGCCTAAAACAGTTGAGAAGGTCGTTCTTCCAATTTTACAAATGAGTGGTTTAAAGGTTGGAGAGGATATATTTATTTCTCATTTTCCGGAAAGAGCGATTCCGGGACAATTAATTTATGAATTACAGCACAACGATCGTATCGTTGGAGGAATTAATGAAATTTCTGCTAATATGACGATGGAATTATATAAAGCCTTTGTAAAAGGTACTTTCTATTTAACAGATGTGACGACAGCTGAGCTAGTGAAAGTGGTAGAAAATACGTATCGAGATATTAATATTGCCTTTGCTAATGAGCTAGCATTAATATGTGAAAAAATTGGGGTAAATGTATGGGAAGTGATCTCTTTAGCAAATCATCATCCGCGAGTAAATGTTCATCATCCTGGTCCGGGAGTAGGAGGGCATTGTATCGCAGTAGACCCTTGGTTTTTAGTTGAGATGGTTCAGTCAGAAGCAAAGTTAATTGCCATGGCAAGAAGAAGAAATGATGAGATGCCTTATTATATCGTGAAAAAAATAAGACAGGTGTTTGCCAAACAAGATATTCAACTTGGAAGAGTTGCATTACTAGGGCTAGCCTTTAAAGGGAATGTAGATGATTGTCGGGAAAGTCCTGCTTTTACCATTATTGAATTGTTAAAGCAACATCGTCTTTCTTATACGGTCTATGATCCATATGTGGAACAGCAAATGGTTCCTTTTCAATGCAAGACAGTTCAAGAGGCAGTAAATGGGGCTGATATCATCGTTGCATTAACGGATCATGATCAATTTTATAATTTAAATATGAATAGCTACCCTGTTCGGCACAAAATAGTATTGGATACGAGAAATTGTTTAAATCATGATAAATGGCGACAAGAAGGTTTTGAAGTTCACCTATTAGGAGATGCTAAATGTAAAAACGAATAGGTGAATGGAAATGATTGAAAATATATTAGGTGTTTCAGTTTCTTTATTACATGATGAGGATTTGATTCAGCAATTGTTTCAACGTATACAAGAGAAACAAAAAGCATTTGTTGTGGCTATTAACCCTGAAAAAATTATGAAGGCTCGTAAAGATGAAGAACTGAAAACGCTGTTAAATAAAGCAACATACCCCATTCCAGATGGGATTGGGGTTATTTTGGCTTCCAAATTAAAAAGAGGACAAATAAAACAGCGAATTACTGGGATTGATATGATGGTAAAAATATGTGCTTATGCAGAGATGGTAGGAAAGCGTGTTTTTTTATATGGAGGAAGGCCAGGTATTGCTCAAATTGCTGCTGAAAAACTAGTACAACAATTTCCTAATCTACAAATTGCAGGAACACATCATGGATTTGAACAAAATAATCAAATTCTTATTCGAAAAATAAATGATAGTAATGCGGACATTGTATTTGTTGCATTAGGAAGTCCGAGGCAGGAGAAGTGGATAGTAGCTAATATGGATCAGTTAAATTCTTATGTATTTCAAGGTGTTGGTGGTTCTTATGATGTGTTAGCTGGAACGATTAATCGAGCACCTTTACTTTTTCAGCAAGTAGGACTTGAATGGTTATATCGATTAGCAAAGGAACCGTGGCGAGTCAAAAGACAACTTTCTTTGGTTTCTTTTTTATTTCTTGCTCTTTTAGATAAACGGATGGTGTAAAAAAGAAGTATTTTAAAATTTATTATTGCTTTTTTTTTCGTCAATAGATACCTTTAATAAAAGAGCGAAAAAAGAATGAGGCGGTAAATGTGACGGATAAACAAGAAAAAAGAGTTTTACAATTTCCTAATTTAAAAAAAAGATTACTTGAACGTGGATACGAAGCTTTAAATCATAAACAGTTTGAAGTTGCTTATGAATGTTTTTCACAAATGCGTGAATATGGCTATGAGTCTAATGAGAGTGAACTAGCCGTAGTTATTTGTTTAGTAGAGCTAAATGAATTAAAAGAGGCGAAGGAACGCTGTGAAGCCTTGCTTTTTGAGGCAAAGCCAATTGTAACAGATGCGATTGAGATTTATTTATCAATCCTTGTTCAATTACATGATTACAAAGAAATAGCAGATACGTTGCAATGGCTAAAGGAGCAACGTAATATCGATCAAACTCACTTAGAGAAGCTAATGTCATTAATGGACTTCGCTAAAAAACAGCAAAAATTTGAAGAAGAGAAACAAGAAGATAGCTCACAAGAAAAGGAGCTAGAAGCAGTCTTACTTCATTCCTCGTCTGTTGCCCAACAGCTTGGCATGATACACGGATTAAAGAATAGTAACATTCGAATGTATCTTCCTATTTTAAAGGATTATTTAAAGAAGGAAGATGCTCATCCAATCGTAAAGACGACGATTTTACTATTACTAATGGAACAAGGAGTAAATGAGGAAATAGAGGTACAAAAGTTTGGTCAAGCAATCATGATTAATCCAGTAACGTTAAAACCTTCTACAGAAGAACCGTTTACTTGGGAAGTATTGGACTTATTGGAAAAAGAAATTGAGAGTGAAAATCCAACAATGTATGGACTTTTGAAAGAATATTATATTCAATATCTATATACAATATTTCCACTTACATACGCGTATTCAAAAGAGGAATATGCAGCGGCTCTCTATTACTTTGGTAGTGAATTACAAGGATTGCAAGTTTCTAAAGCATCTATTTGTGAGCAATTTGGTCTAGTAGATGACAAAAATTTAATTATATTACATAATCATTTCATAGACCTTGAGAAATATAATCAATTTGATGTATAATAAAATGGTTGCATAATAAAATAGAATCGTTTTAAATGATTTTATTCATAACTTATTTAGTTCGTTTTTACAACTAAATGAAATTTTACTTAATTATGATATGTCTATTTTGGAGGTAGTATAAATGGCAGCGAAATGGGAAAAATTAGAAGGTAATGTTGGCGTATTAACAGTAGAAGTTGACGCTGAAGTAGTAAACAGCGGAATCGACGCAGCATTCAAAAAAGTAGTAAAAAAATTAAACGTACCTGGTTTCCGTAAAGGGAAATTACCACGTCCAATGTTCGAAAAAATGTATGGTGTAGAAGCATTATACAATGATGCATTAGATATCATTTTACCAAAAGCATATTCAGATGCAATCGTTGAAACTGGTATCGAGCCTGTAGATCGTCCAGAAGTTGACGTAAAAGAAATGGAAAAAGGTCAAAAATTAGTATTCACTGCAAAAGTAACTGTTAAGCCAGAAGTAACTTTAGGTGACTACAAAGGTCTTGAAATTGAAAAGATGGACCCAACAGTAACAGATGCAGACTTAGATGCTGAATTAGCAGCATTACAAGAAAAGCAAGCTGAATTAGTTGTAAAAGAAGATGGACAAGTTGAAAATGGTGATACAGTTGTAATCGACTTTGAAGGTTTCGTAGGCGAAGTTGCTTTCGAAGGTGGAAAAGGTGAAAACTATCCATTAGTAATCGGTTCTGGTTCTTTCATCCCAGGATTTGAAGAGCAATTAGTTGGTGCTAAAGCTGGCGAAAACCGTGACGTAGTTGTTACATTCCCAGAAGAGTACCATGCAACTGATTTAGCTGGTAAAGAAGCAACTTTCAAAGTAACTGTTCACGAAGTAAAAGGAAAAGAACTTCCAACTTTAGATGACGAGTTTGCAAAAGATGTAAATGAAGAAGTAGAAACTTTAGATGAGTTAAAAGCTAAATTACGTGAAGAATTAACTACTCGTAAAGCAAACGAAGCAGAAGGTAAATTACGCGATGACGTAATCAACAAAGCTGTTGAAAATGCGACAGTAGACATTCCAGAAGTAATGGTAGAAGACGAAGTAAACCGTATGGTTAAAGAATTCGAAAACCGTTTATCTCAACAAGGTATGAACCTAGAATTATACTTCCAATTCACTGGTCAAACAGAAGAAACATTACGTGGACAAATGAGCGCAGATGCTGCAGTTCGTGTAAAAACAAACTTAGTGCTTGAAGCAATTTTAAAAGCAGAAGGCATTGAAGTAACAGATGCAGACGTTGAAGCTGAATTCAATAAAATGTCTGAAATGTACAACATTCCAGTTGAACAATTAAAAGGCATGATTCAAGATACAGAAGCATTAAAACATGACTTAGGTATGCAAAAAACAGTTGAATTATTAGTAGCAAACGTAAAATAATTTTACGTTAATTAACATAATTTAACGTTAATGTAGAGGGCAAGGCGCGGTTTTAAAATCGTGCCTTGTTTTTCTAATAAAAATAAAGGATTTTTCATACATATCGCTAATCTTTATAGATAATTGCTTTTTATAGAAAGAAAACATACATAATTCAATTTTTTTAATTATATCTTTTAATAAGTTATAATAAAGGCATACATATTTTATGAAGAAAAAAACGATAGTGTTGTTGTAAGGGGTGAAAGAAATTGTTTAAATTTAATGAAGAAAAAGGGCAATTAAAGTGTTCTTTTTGTGGGAAATCACAGACACAAGTACGTAAGTTAGTTGCTGGACCAGGTGTGTATATTTGTGATGAATGTATTGAATTATGCACAGAAATTGTTCAAGAGGAATTATCAAAAGATGAAGAAGTGGAATTCCAAGACATTCCAAAACCGATGGAGATTCGTGAGATTTTAGACGAATATGTTATTGGTCAAGACCGTGCGAAAAAAGCGCTTGCAGTAGCGGTTTATAATCATTACAAACGCATTAACTCTAATAGTAAAATCGACGATGTAGAACTTTCAAAAAGTAATATTTGTTTAATCGGACCAACAGGTAGCGGGAAAACATTATTAGCACAAACATTGGCACGTATTCTGAACGTACCATTTGCAATCGCAGATGCAACTTCTTTAACGGAAGCTGGTTATGTCGGGGAAGATGTAGAAAATATTTTATTAAAGCTTATTCAATCAGCAGATTATGATATTGAAAAAGCAGAAAAAGGTATTATATACATAGACGAAATTGATAAAGTAGCTCGTAAATCAGAAAATCCATCTATTACGCGTGACGTTTCAGGGGAAGGGGTACAACAAGCCCTATTAAAAATTCTTGAAGGTACAGTAGCTAGCGTCCCTCCTCAAGGTGGCCGTAAGCATCCACATCAAGAATTCATTCAAATTGATACAACAAATATTTTATTTATTTGTGGTGGCGCATTTGATGGAATCGAACAAATTATTAAACGTCGTTTAGGTAAGAAAGTAATTGGTTTCGGTTCTGAATTAGGAGCAAAAGATGATTTAGATCATAAAGAAATTTTAAACTATGCATTGCCAGAAGATTTATTACGTTTTGGTTTAATTCCAGAGTTTATTGGGCGTTTGCCAGTTATTGCAAACCTTCAACCATTAGATGAGGATGCATTAGTTGAAATTTTAACGAAACCAAAAAATGCATTAGTGAAGCAGTATCAAAAGTTATTAGAACTTGATAATGTAGAACTTGCATTTGAGGATGAAGCACTTCGTGAAATTGCCAAAAAAGCAATCGAACGTAAAACTGGTGCTCGTGGTCTTCGTTCAATCATTGAAGGTATTATGACTGAAGTAATGTTTGAAATTCCATCTCGTGAAGATGTAGAAAAATGCATTATTTCACCAGAAGTAGTAAAAGAAAATGCTATTCCAAAATTAATACTAGAAGATGGTTCTGTTGTTGATAACAATCGAACATCTGCATAAAGTGAAAAGAAGAACTAGGAAAGCCTAGTTCTTTTTTTATTTCGTTTTCTTTGTCGTTCTTCATGATAGAGGTCGTCCTTTAGAGAAATGGTTGATTTTTTCTTTCTTTTTATTACAAATAAGCTGGATTGTTTAAGTATTTCCTTAAAAGGAAATACTAGGAGATACAGTTTATATAGGTAATAGGAGGAAGGAAATGAACTGGACAAATATATTACTTATTATTCAAATGGTATTTGGAGTTATTATTGGTCTTTATTTTTGGAATTTATTAAAAGCACAACGTACAACGAAAGTTTCTGTTGATCGAGAATCGTATAAAGAAATTGAGAAATTAAAAAAGCTACGTGCAATTTCCCTAACAGTTCCATTATCCGAACGAGTGAGACCAACGACATTCGCAGATATTGTTGGACAAGAAGAGGGAATTAAAGCATTAAAGGCTGCATTATGTGGGCCAAATCCTCAGCATGTTATCATTTATGGGCCACCAGGAGTAGGAAAAACAGCAGCAGCGAGATTAGTATTAGAATATGCAAAACAGACGGGAAAATCACCATTTCGCCAAGAAGCCGTCTTTATTGAACTAGATGCAACGACAGCTAGATTCGATGAAAGAGGAATTGCAGATCCACTTATTGGTTCTGTTCATGACCCAATTTATCAAGGGGCAGGTGCGCTAGGACAGGCAGGTGTACCGCAGCCTAAAAAAGGAGCTGTAACAGATGCTCACGGAGGCGTATTGTTTATTGATGAAATCGGGGAACTGCACCCAATTCAAATAAATAAATTATTAAAGGTATTAGAAGATCGGCGTGTGATGTTAGAAAGTGCTTATTATAGCGAAGAAAACGTCAATATTCCTTCTTATATTCATGATATTTTTAAAAATGGACTGCCTGCGGATTTTCGCTTAGTAGGAGCAACAACTCGTTCTCCAGAAGAAATTCCTCCAGCAATTCGTTCTCGTTGTATCGAAGTATTTTTTAGAGAATTAGAAAGTGATGAAATTAAAGAAATCGCTCGTAGTGCTGCCGAAAAAGTGAACGTTCAAATTGATGAAGAATGTATGACATTGGTAAGTGAATATGCAAGAAATGGTCGTGAGGCACTAAATTTAATTCAAATTGTTGCAGGTCTTGCGATTACAGAAGAAAAAACGCATATTTCATTGAAAGATATGCAATGGATGATTGAAGCAAGTCAACTTGTACCGAAATATATTAAACATATTCGACCTCATCCAGAAATCGGTGTCGTTAACGGTTTAGCTGTATATGGACCGAATATGGGGGCTTTATTAGAAATCGAAGTGTCTGCTATTAAAGCGGTTGAAAAGGGAACTATTACTGTAACAGGTATCGTAGAGGAAGAGAGTATCGGCGGTAATGGGAAATCAATTCGTCGTAAAAGCATGGCGAAAGGATCCCTTGAAAATGTAATTACAGTTTTAAAAGGGGAAGGATTATTAAAAAAAGAATATGATATTCATGTTAATTTCCCAGGGGGTATTCCGATTGATGGACCATCAGCAGGAATCACGATGGCAACAGGTATTTTTTCAGCTATTCGCAACCTTCCTATTGATAATAAGATTGCCATGACGGGAGAACTTGGTATCCATGGTGATGTAAAGCCAATTGGTGGGGTTTATGCGAAGATACTTGCTGCGAAAAAGGCAGGGGCAACAAGAGTGATTATTCCAGCTGATAATATGAAAAATATTTTGCGTGAAATTGAAGGGATTGAAATTATTCCTGTTACCCATATTCGTCAAGTGATTTATTATGCTTTTGAAGATAGTGTAAAAGAAGAGGAAACAATGCCAATTGGAGAGGTTGCTTTTGTACAATTAAATATGGATGATGTGCAATCCATCTAAATACCTCTTTCAAAATAAACGAAAAAATGATAGTATTTTAAAAAGCTGGGTCCATTATTGGCCGGCTTTTTGTTTGTTCCAATATGATTGCATAATTGAAAGGTTGTAATATACAATAAGTGAATAGAGATAAAAAGGTGAGGTGTTGGCAGTGAGCGAACAAAACAATACACGAATTCCACTACTGCCTTTAAGGGGGATTATCGTTTATCCAACGATGGTCGTTCATTTAGACGTAGGAAGAGAAAAATCAATTAACGCAGTAGAGCAAGCAGGTTTAGAAAATCAGCTAATTTTACTCGTTTCACAAAAAGATGCTAGTGAAGAGTACCCATCAAGTGAAGATATTTTTGAAGTTGGAACATTAGCTCGAATTAAATCTATGTTAAAATTACCAAATGATACAGTTCGTATCTTAGTAGAAGGATTAGATCGAGCAAAATTGTTAGATTACATAGATGAAGAAGAATGTACTTTTGCATCAATCGAAATAGAAAAAGATCGTACAACAGCGACTTTAGAAGAAGAAGCATTAATGCGTACATTATTAGGGCACTTTGAACAATATACACGCCTATCAAAAAAAGTAACGCCTGAAACGTACTTATCGATTAAAGATTTAGAAGAGCCAGGTCGTTTGGCGGATATTATTGCATCTAATTTACCGTTAAAACTAAAACAAAAACAAGAATTGCTTAGCCTATTTGATATAAATGAGCGATTAATAAAATTAGTTGGTTATATACAAGATGAAAAAGAATTACTTCATTTAGAAAAGAAAATCAGTCAACGTGTAAAGGCGTCAATGGAGCGTACACAAAAGGAGTATTTTCTACGTGAACAAATGAAGGCCATTCAAAAAGAATTAGGCGATAAAGATGGAAAAGGCAGCGAAGTAGATGAGTTGCGAGAAAAGATAGAAAATAAAGGAATGCCAGAAAAAGTATTGGAAGTAGCTTTAAAAGAATTAGATCGTTACGAAAGCATTCCAACCAGCTCTGCTGAAAGTGGTGTTATTCGCAATTATCTAGATTGGCTAGTTTCCATTCCGTGGACAGAGGAAACAGAAGAACGAATTGATTTAGAACAAGCAGAAGAAATCTTAAATGAAGATCATTACGGACTAGAAAAAGTAAAAGAACGAGTACTAGAATTCTTAGCAGTTAAAAAGTTAACAAATTCACTAAAAGGGCCAATTCTTTGTTTAGTAGGACCTCCAGGGGTCGGAAAAACATCCTTAGCTCGTTCGATTGCAACAGCCTTAAATCGTAATTTCATTCGTGTTTCTCTTGGCGGTGTTCGTGACGAATCAGAAATTCGTGGTCATCGTCGTACGTACGTTGGTGCAATGCCGGGACGTATTATTCAAGGGATGAAAAAGGCAGAGACGATTAATCCATTGTTTTTATTAGATGAAATCGATAAAATGGCGAGTGATTTTCGTGGAGACCCTGCTTCGGCCATGTTAGAAGTATTAGATCCAGAACAAAATCATAATTTTAGTGATCATTATATTGCAGAGCCTTATGATTTATCAAAGGTTATGTTTATTGCGACAGCTAACTCACTAGCAACAATTCCAGGACCATTATTAGACCGTATGGAAATTATTTCAATCGGTGGGTATACAGAAGTGGAGAAAGTCCACATTGCGTTAAGTCATCTTTTACCAAAACAAATGAAAGAAAACGGTTTGAAAAAAGGGAATCTGATTGTAAAAGAAGAAGCTGTCCTTAAAATTGTTCGCTATTATACACGAGAAGCTGGGGTTCGTTCTTTAGAGCGTGTATTAGGATCCCTTTGTCGTAAAGTAGCGAAAATAATTGTGACAGAGGATCGAAAACGTATTACAATTACTGAGAAAAATGTAGAGAAATACTTAGGGAAAACAAAGTATAGCTATGGACAAGCTGAAATTGAAGATCAAGTTGGTGTAGCAACTGGTCTGGCTTATACATCCGTTGGTGGTGATACACTAGCCATTGAAGTATCCGTTTATCCAGGGAAGGGAAAACTAATGTTAACAGGAAAGCTTGGTGATGTGATGAAAGAATCGGCTCAAGCTGCGTTTAGTTATATTAGTGCAAAAGCAGAAGAATTGCATATTGATCCACATTTCCGCGAGAAAAATGATATTCATATTCATGTACCAGAAGGTGCTGTGCCAAAAGATGGGCCATCAGCGGGTATTACAATGGCAACTGCCCTTGTCTCTGCTTTAACGAACAAACCAATTCGTCGTGAAGTAGGAATGACAGGTGAAATTACGTTGCGTGGTCGTGTCTTGCCAATTGGTGGATTAAAAGAAAAATCATTAAGTGCTCATCGAGCAGGTTTAACAACGGTTATTTTACCGAAAGATAATGAAAAAGACATTGAAGACATTCCAAAGAGTGTAAGAGAAGGATTAAACTTTATTCCAGTCTCTCACCTAGATGAAGTGTTAGCAATCGCATTAGTAGGAGAGAAATAAATGAAAGTTATAAAATCAGAGATTATCACCAGTGCTGTAAAGCCAGATCAATACCCTGAGGGTGACTTGCCAGAAATTGCTTTGGCAGGTCGCTCAAATGTTGGAAAATCATCTTTTATTAATAAGATGGTAAATCGAAAAATGTTAGCCCGTATATCATCAAAGCCGGGAAAAACACAAACGCTAAATTTCTTTACAATTAACGATGAACTTTTATTTGTAGACGTACCAGGCTATGGCTACGCAAAAGTATCAAAATCAGAACGTGCTGCATGGGGAAAAATGATTGAAACATATTTAACAACTCGTGAGCAATTAAAAGCAGTAGTAATGATTGTTGATTTACGTCATCCACCAACGTCAGACGACATCATGATGTATGATTTCTTAAAACATTATGAAATCCCAACGATCATTATTGCGACGAAAGCAGATAAAATTCCAAAAGGAAAAATTGATAAACATGTGAAGGTAATTCGTGGAGCACTTCAAATTGAAGATGGCGATAGACTTGTTACATTCTCATCAGAAACAGGCTATGGAAAAGAAGAAGCTTGGAAAACAATTCAATCTTTTATTAAACAATAATGAAAACAAAAAAGAAGCTAGCTTATGATAAGTAGCTTCTTTTTTATAAGGTAAGAAAGTATAAAATTTTTGAGTCGTACATAATTATCTAATCTCCAGCTGTCTCTTTCGATATCTCTTAGCGATAATAAGGGATATTGAAAAGGACACCAGTGAATTTTCAATGTTAAGCAGATGCTTTCATTTTACGTGTTTGAATTGCGTAAACTTGGTAAAGAAGTAGAGCAACAACAGATAAAATAGCACCTGAAATATATGGTAAATTCATTGAAATGGAGAACAACCACCCTCCTAATGGTGGACCTATAATTCTACCAAATGAATCAAAGGATGATAATAATCCAGTTGTGTTGCCGTGTCCATGAGTAGTCGATTTTGTTAGTAAAGCGGATAGCGCTGGACGAATGACTCCGTTACCTAATGCAAAGAATGTTAAGAATAAAGCAGATGTCCAAAAACTATTAGAGAATAAGATGAGAATAAAACCAATTGCTGATACAATTGTACCAATTTTAATGACTGCACCTTCTCCAAATTTTTTCGTTAACATACCGACTAAACCACCTTGTACAGCTGCACTACCAAATCCCATAATCATAAAAATATATCCTAATTGAACTGTATCAATTCCAACTTTTTTAGCTGCAAAGTAAGCAAATGTTGCTTCAAGTCCTGCCATTGATAATGTAACAAATAGTTGTAAAATATACATAATGGAAAGAGGTCCTTCGAAGCTTTTCCACATGGATTCTTTCTTTTTCGTATGAGAAGTACGTTTTTCCATAGGTAGTGATTCTTTTAATAAAATAATTACTAAAAGGAATGTAACAGCTGACGATATGCCAGCAATGTAAAAAGGAGCATTTAAACTAATTTTTGAGAATACGCCCCCAATGGCTGGACCAAATACGAATCCCATTCCTGTTGCGGCCCCGATAATACCCATTCCTTTTCCGCGTTCTTCAGGAGTTGTGATATCAGCTACATATGCCATAACAGTTGGCATGTTTGCTGCAGATAAGATACCACCGACAATACGAGCAACAAATAACATCCATAAGGAAGTAGCGATTGCACTAAGAAAAAAGGAAATAGATAATCCAGCAATTCCCATTAATATAATTGGCTTACGACCGATACGGTCTGAAAGTCGTCCCCACATAGGTGCAAAGAATAGTTGCATTAATGAATAAACAGCCATTAAAAGCCCAAGTTCTGTTGAATTACCACCAATTTTTTCTGCTAAGAATGGTAAAACGGGAATGATAATCCCAAAACCAACCATTACTAAAAACATAATTAAAAATAGGACTGGTAAAACTTTTTTTGATTGAATCATTTTTTTCACACCCTTATTAAGTTGAATATATAGTTTATTTTATCCCTTCCAACTGACACTAAGACCTTAATTTCACACTTTAGAATGTTAAGGTGTAAGTAGGTAATAAGTGCTAGCAAGGACTTGATTAGTGTAACTAGCCATCAGAGAAGATGAAGAAATCTTGTTGATAGCAGTTTTACTATATTTATCAATTAGTCACATATAACTATAAGTAAAGTATATAGGAATAAGAGGTTTTTTATCAAGAAATTTATCTTTATTTTATTATTTTTAAAACTTTCTTAATACGCAAAAAACACTCTATAAAATAGGAAAGAGTGTTTTAAAATAGTCATAATTAATACCTTTTTTTTGAAAAGAAAAGCAAATAAATCCCAAAAATAACTAATAATAATGGCCAAAAACGTTGGATAAGTGTTGTATCAAATTGAATTCCTTTAATAGCGCTATCAATTTGGTCTGAAAAAAAGAAAAATAAAGAAATAACTAATAATAAGAAAGACGGCAGTAAATCACCTTTAGAACGTTTATTTTTTAAAAATAAACTTAATGCAACGATAAATATAAGAACAGCAATAGGATTTGGATAATTCTTTATGATAACGCTTAAATGGAAGTGTAGCCCAAACCCTGCAAGTAAGATACCTGGGATGATATAATGTTGGTCCTTCCCTAAATAAGCTTGGCATAAGCAAGCAAGACCAATAATAATCAAGACAGAAGGCCACTCAAAAAAACGTGAAAATAGTTCTAATTGTTGCTGAGATGCAAAATAAAAAAAGCCAAATCCAATACATAATATACTAACAAACCAGCGATATTTTTTCATATACCCTCCTTGTGCAATAGTAAGCTAAATTTCTTTTTGTTCATCATTGAATATGATACATTATTAATAGAATACGAGAGTTCAGGATGTTTATCAATGGTAAAAATGGAAGATTTTTTATAAATATAATAAATTAGAAAGAGAGTGAATCTTCTTTGTACGTAATAGTAGCGACACTTAATCATCACACGGCACCTGTTAAAATACGAGAATGTTTTTCTTTTTCCGAGCAAGAAATAGGAATCGCAATGACAGCTTTAAAAGAAGAAAAAAGTATTCTTGAAAATGTTATTGTATCCACGTGTAATAGAACGGAAATTTATGCAGTTGTAGATCAATTACACACAAGTCGTTTTTATTTAAAACGATTTTTGGGAACGTATTTTAAAATGGACATTGAGACGTTTAATGATCATTTGTTATTTTATGAGAATGATGATGCTATTTCTCACTTATTAAAGGTAACGTGTGGATTAGATTCAATGATTGTGGGAGAAACGCAGATTTTAGGACAAGTAAAAAGTAGTTTTTTATTAGGACAACAACGTGGAACAACAGGTTCCATTTTTAACATGTTATTTAAACAAGCAATTACATTTGCGAAAAAAGTACATGCAACGACAGCTTTAGGAGAACATGCTGTCTCGGTTAGCTATGCAGCTGTGGAACTGGCCAAAAATTGTTTTGCAACATTAGATGGTCAGCGTGTATGTATTGTTGGTGCAGGAAAAATGAGTGAGTTAGCGCTTCAAAATTTAAAGGGACATGGCGTTGGAGAAATAACGATTGTTAACCGTACGTATGAAAAGGGCAAAGAAGTTGCATTGAGATATGGGGGAACGGCAGCAGATTTTGAGCTTTTAGAAGACGTATTAGTGAACACTGACATTGTTATTACATCGACGGGCGCTAGAATTCCGGTAGTAACAGGAGAGTTAATGACAACTGTAATGGAACGTCGAAACAATGAGCCAATTGTTTTTATTGATATTGCTGTTCCTCGTGATGTAGAGCCAGAGGTAGCGTTGATGGCGAATGTCTATTTATATGATATCGATCATTTAGAGCAAGCAGTTGCGTCTAATATACATGAACGAATGTTGATTGCGAAAAAAATTGAAATGCAGATTCAAGATGAAGTGGAAATATTTAACAAATGGTTACATACGCTAGGCGTTGTACCAATTCTTTCAGCTCTTCGTGATAAAGCATTAACGATTCAAACAACAACGCTAGATAGTTTAGAACGAAAGCTACCGAATCTAGAAGAACGAGAATATGTTATTATTCGTAAGCATTTTAAGAGTATTATTAATCAAATGCTTAAAGACCCAATCTTAAAAGCAAAAGAATTAGCAGCACAACCAGATGCAAATGAGAAATTACAATTATTTGTAGATATTTTTAATTTAGAAAAACAATTGCAGTCTGAAGAGAAGGTATTATTCGAAAGCAATTACCGTTCATAAGAAAGAGGGGAAGACAGAGCAATGAGAAAAATCATCGTTGGTTCAAGAAGAAGTAAACTAGCATTAACACAAACAAAATGGGTTATTGCACAATTAAAAGCGCTAGGTGCACCATTTGAATTTGAAATAAAAGAAGTTGTGACAAAAGGAGACGTTATTTTAGATGTTACCCTTTCAAAAGTAGGTGGGAAAGGGTTATTTGTAAAAGAAATTGAACAAGCACTATTAAATAAAGAAATAGATTTCGCCGTTCATAGTATGAAAGATATGCCGGCAGTTTTGCCAGAAGGATTAATGATTGGATGTGTACCAAAGCGGGAAGATCCTCGTGATGTCATTATTACAAAAAACGGAAGGAAATTGGCTGAATTAGAAGCGGGAGCGATTATTGGAACAAGTAGTTTACGTCGAAGCTGCCAAATTCAAGCCTTACACGAAGATAAAGAGATTAAGTGGATTCGTGGTAATATCGATTCTCGTTTACGTAAGCTAAAAGAAGATGAGTATGATGCTATCATGCTAGCAAGCGCTGGTTTAAGACGAATGGGTTGGGCAGATGACATTGTAACAGAATATTTATCTGTTGAACAATGTATACCTGCTGTTGGACAAGGAGCACTAGGTATTGAATGTCGTCAAGATGATGAGGAAGTATTAGCTTTTCTTCGTTTGTTAAACGATGAACAAACATTCCAAATGGTTGAAACAGAGCGTGCTTTCTTAAAAACATTGGATGGTGGCTGCCAAATTCCAATAGGCGCTTATGCTTTTGAACAAGATGGAGGCATCCAACTTCATTGTATCGTTGGCTCTCATGACGGAAAGGTTCTTTTAAGAGAATCCGTTCATGGAAACGATCCAGTTGCTCTAGGAATCCAAGCAGCTAATCTTCTGTTAAAACGTGGTGCTGGTGAATTAATTCGTGAAACGAAGGAAAACCTTGGACAATGATGAATAAAAAAATTCTTATTACACGTGACGAAGGAATAAATGGAAGGTTGCAACGAGGAATCGAGCAGTTAGGAGCCATCCCAATCGTTATCCCCTTTATAAAAGTAAAAGAGACGCCTGTTGTTGTTGATAATCTATCACAATATGATTGGATTTTTTTTACGAGTATAAATAGTGTAAAAGCATTTTTAAATTATAATCAACTCCCATCTCATATAAAAATAGGAGCAGTTGGAAGTAAAACGAAGCAAGCCATTGAGACATTTGGGTATGAGGTTACATTTATGCCTTCTGTATTTACTGCTCAATGCTTCATAAAGGAAATAACAACGCAATTAACAAAAGAAGATCGTATTTTATTTCCAAGAGGGAATCGGGCACGAGATACTATTTTTATATTAAGAGAACAAGGTTATCGGTTATTTGATATGATTGTATATGAAACATCATTTGTTATACCAGATAATGAGGTTCTTCAGGGGATAAGTGAAATTGATGGAATTATCTTTGCATCCCCTTCAGCTGTCACTGCTTTTTGCCAATGTATTCCTAATTGGAATAAAGAAATCTATATAGTATGTATAGGCCCAACAACAGCAGAACAGGCAAAGAATAAGGGGTTTACAAATATTCATATCCCAGCCGTTTATACGAGTGAGGGAATTGTAGATGAAATGAAAAGGAGTTTTGGAAAATGAATATTACTTTTGATCGTCATAGACGTTTACGCAATAGCGCTGGTTTACGTGCGTTAGTTCGTGAGAATGTATTACGTAAAGAAGATTTAATTTATCCTGTTTTTATTGTAGAGGGTGAAGATAAACGCAATCCAGTAGCGTCTATGCCAGGTGTTTATCAATGTTCAATTGAACATACATTAATAGATATTCGTGAGGCTGTCGCATTAGGTGTTACATCTGTTATTGTATTTGGTGTTCCAGATGATAAAGATGGTGTTGGTTCATCTGCATATTGTGAACAAGGTATTGTTCAAAAAGGTATTAGAGCGATTAAAGAGGAATTTCCTGAACTCATTGTCATTGCAGATACATGTTTATGTCAATATACAGATCATGGCCATTGTGGTGTTGTTGAAGATGGGGAAATCGTCAATGATTTATCTCTTCAATTATTGGCACAAACAGCGGTAAGTCAAGCGAAAGCGGGAGCTGATATTATTGCACCATCGAATATGATGGATGGCTTTGTTGCGGCTATTCGTCACGCCTTAGATGAACAAGGATTCACTCATATTCCAATTATGTCTTATGCGGTGAAATATGCATCTGCTTTTTATGGTCCATTCCGAGATGCAGCCCATAGTTCACCACAATTTGGCGATCGAAAAACATACCAAATGGATTCTGCAAATCGTCGTGAAGCATTACGTGAAGCTCAAGCAGATGTAGAACAAGGTGCGGATTTCCTTATTGTAAAACCAGCTTTATCTTATTTAGATATTATTCGTGATGTACGAAATGAATTTAACCTACCGGTTGTTGCTTATAATGTTAGTGGTGAATATTCCATGATTAAAGCAGCCGCAGCAAACGGTTGGATTGATGAACGTGCCATCGTAATGGAAATGTTAACAAGCATGAAACGTGCAGGTGTAGACTTAATTATTACATATTTCGCAAAAGATGCGGCTAAGTACATCGAGGAGGAATAAGAGAATGAGAGTAGATACAAAATCACAAGCAGCTTTTCAAGAAGCCGTTCAATTATTACCAGGTGGTGTCAACAGTCCTGTTCGTGCCTTTAAATCTGTAAACGTGAATCCAATCTTTATGGAACGTGGAAAAGGATCAAAAATTTATGATATTGATGGTAATGAATATATTGACTATGTATTATCATGGGGTCCACTTATTTTAGGACATAGTGATGATCAAGTTGTAGAAGGGTTAAAGAAAATTGCAGAGAGTGGTACAAGTTTTGGTGCGCCTACGTTGTTAGAAAATAAATTAGCCAAGCTTGTTATTGAACGAGTGCCATCCATTGAAATCGTTCGAATGGTAAACTCAGGTACGGAAGCGACAATGAGTGCCCTTCGCTTAGCTCGTGGCTATACAGGTCGAAATATGATTTTAAAATTCGAAGGTTGCTACCATGGGCATGGCGATTCTTTATTAATTAAAGCTGGTTCAGGTGTTGCTACACTTGGATTGCCAGATAGTCCGGGTGTTCCAGAGGGTGTTGCCAAAAATACAATTACGGTTCCCTATAACGATTTAGAAAGCGTAAAAGTAGCATTTGAACATTATGGAGATGATTTAGCAGCAATTATCGTAGAGCCAACAGCTGGTAATATGGGTGTTGTTCCACCGGTAGAAGGCTTCTTGGAGGGGCTTCGTGAATTAACAACGAACAATGGAACATTGCTTATTTTTGATGAAGTAATGACTGGTTTCCGTGTTGATTATAACTGTGCTCAAGGCTATTTTGGTGTAACACCAGACTTAACTTGTTTAGGGAAAGTAATTGGTGGTGGATTACCAGTAGGTGCATATGGTGGCCGTAAAGAAATTATGAATCAAATCGCACCAAGTGGTCCAATTTATCAAGCTGGTACATTATCAGGGAATCCATTGGCAATGACGGCTGGATATGAAACGCTTGTCCAATTAAAACCAGAACATTATCAACAATTCCGTAAGATGGGTGATCGATTAGAAGAAGGGTTAATGGAAGCTGCAAAACAGTACAATATTCCATTAACATGCAATCGTGCCGGTTCAATGATTGGTTTCTTCTTTACAAATGAACATGTTATTAACTATGAAGCTGCGAAAACATCTAATTTAGAAATGTTTGCAGAGTTTTATCGCTTAATGGCGGATGAAGGTATTTTCTTACCACCATCTCAATTTGAAGGTTGGTTTTTATCTACGAAACATAGCGATGCAGATATTGAAAAAACAATTGAAGCAGCACGTAAAGCATTTGCTGTTCTTAGTAAATAATCCAATGAAAGAGACTATCCTATGTAATAGGATGGTCTTTTTTTATGTTCTCTTGTATCCTTCAAACCTTCTTTACGTTAGAAGTGGTTCTAAATTTCTCCGTTTCTAAATAGATATGTACTGTATGATTTATTTATAGGAGTGGAGGGAAATAGAAATGTCTTTCGATAATGAAACGGTATTAACTTTATCGGTACAAGAATCAGTTTGGTTCCAAAAAGGACAGGAAGTAGCTGATGTGTTGTCTGTTCAGCTTACGCCTGATATTTCCATAAATGAAGAAGGAGATTATGTGTGCATAAGAGGCTCTTTATTTCTAGAAGGAGAATATAAACCAATTATTGCACAAGAAGATGAATATTCATTAAGAGATATCTCTCCTCATCGAACAGTTGAAGATGTTGTCTCAAGAGAAGATGGAACGAATGAGTTCTATCATAATTTCCCTGTCTATATAACAATTCCCATTCATCGTGTAGAGGATTTAAATGATATTTATATTACAATTGAATCTTTTGACTATGAGTTAACGGATGAAAGTAATTTGAAATTAATTGCTGATATTACAATTGGTGGCTTGCAACGTGAGGAGAGCGAAGAAGATCAACGGACTGAAGAGAGTGATCAACAGGAAGTCCCTATTGTAGAACATGTAGCAGTGGAAGAAGAACAAGAAGATGTTGTTTTTGAGCCATTTCGGTTAGAAGTAAAACGAGAGCCACAAGTTGAAATAGAAGAAGAGCAAGAATGGGAACAACTATCTACCTACAGTGGCACTCCGGTTGTAGAAGTTTCTCAAGATCCGATTGAAGAACCAAAGCGTATTGTTGAACAAGAGGCACCTACGATTATTCCAGAACCTGAACCAATTCGCTATCAACATGTGGAAGAAAAACCAGAGGTGAAGCAGGAAACACCTATAGTCGCTCGAGCAGAGGAATTTGATTTAGAAGAAGAGGAGATTGTTTCTGCCGAAGCGTACGATGAACAATATTATCAACATACTGCTTCAAACGTAGATGAAAATGCACTTTATTTAACAAAGTTATTTAGCCGGGAAGAAGAGGAAGAGTTTTCACAGTTAAGAATGTATATTGTTCAGCCAGGAGATACAATTGAGTCAATCGCAAGTCATTACGGTGTAAAAGTTGAATCGATGATGCGAGCCAATTCTTTAGAAGATGCTTATGTGACCGTTGGAAAAATTTTATATATCCCAAAAGGAAGAAAACATCATATTTAGAGAAGAAATAAAAAAGGCTGACAAAAGGTGTACTCTTTTTGGTACAGTCTTTTTTCTCATATTGTAAGAGAAAAATTGATTTTGGGGTACTCAGTTGTTTTAACCTCCATTTTTGGTTTGAAGAATTGTTTTGAAATAGGAGGTGTAAAAGTGTTAAAAGAAGGATTAACGGAAGAAGAATTACAAGAAATATTGCGCTTATATCAACTAAATCCAACCCACTTGGAATATTTAAAAGATGTTATTAAAGTGTATGATCGACAAGGTGTGTATGCCTTAAAACGAGTTTTGCCAAGAGGGGATTATCGCAATCAATTATTAACGAGTATGCAATTGCTTTATCAAAAAGGATTTCGTCACGTCTTGCCTATGTACCATACAATAGATGGACGTTATATTGTTAATGGCAAACATTATTTTTATTATTTAATCCCATGGGTAGATGATATTTTTAGTAAAAATGAACGAGATGACCATTATCATAATATGCTACGAAGTTTGGCGAAAATGCATAAAAAAACAGAACAACAAATTGATATTGATGAGGAACAAGTAGAAGAACATTACAATCAGATTAAAGAAAAATGGGAGGATGATAAGCGGATACTAGAGCAGTTTGCTGATGAGTGTGAACAAAAATGGTATATGTCACCGTTTGAATTGCAATATTGTTCTTCTGTTTATCAAGTACTTCGAGCTCAGGGATTCGCCATAAATCAATTAGATCAATGGCTAGAGGGAATGAAAGAAAAAGAAAAAAGCCGTGTCTGTTTAATTCATGGAAATTTGTCTATTCGTCATTATGTGATTGATTATCAGGACCGAGGTTATTTTATTAGTTTTGAACGTTCGATGATGGCACATCCTATTCAAGATTTAGCCCTTTTTTATACCCGTTCACTCTCTACTTATCCTGTTGTGAGGGATGACCGATTTGATTGGTTCAATACGTATATGAAAGAAAATCCTTTATTTCGTGAAGAAAAAAAGTTGTTTTTAAGCTATATTACTTATCCACAGAAAATAATTAATCATGTTATTGCCTATCAAAACAAAACAAGAGATTGGAATGAGCTTGAGTATACGAAGCAATTTCAAAAGGCTGTATGGCTAATGAATAATATGGAATATTTTATTTCGAGAGTACAAGAGCAGCAAGCACAGTTAGATATGGAAGAATAAGTGCCTGACACCATTGTGCCAGGTACTTATCTTTTTTGAAGGATAATGCCGATAATAAGTAGACAAAAGAATAAAGAGACATCGACAATACTTGGAAATAATAAGGTCCGAATGCCTTGGAAAATGATAATTCCAAAAATACTTTCTTTTAATAAAATAATGATATTTCGAAAAATGGGAGAGTGACTACGCCGTAATATTTTTTTAGCCATCTGATTTACTCCTTTAATTTGGAAATATTGTGGACAAGCACGTAATCTTTTTAATTGAATAGAATAAAAGACAAAAAAGTTGGCCACACTTATTGACGAGATAAGAAATATTTAGGTAAAATAGAATTCAAAATTACATACCAATGCAATGACCGGGAGGAGTAGGACGCCCTAATTCTTCAGAGAGAGAAATCCTAGGCTGGAAGATTTCTTGAATGTATCGTCAGAAGGTAGCCCGCGAGCAGTTTCTTTGAACAATGTTGTCATTTAAGTAGAAGAAGCCGGATTGTTTCCGTTATTGAAACGAAGTGTACAGATAATATAGTCTATGACAAGGATAAACAAGTCATAACTTATCTGTAAAAAAAGGTGGTACCGCGAACTCAACTCCATTCGTCCTTTTGGCGAGTGGGGTTTTTTGTGTTTTGTTTAATGGAAAAAAGGAGGATATTTATCCCCTTAAAGGAGGTAATAGTTATGTCTGAAAAGACGCTAGGTACAAAATATGTACCAACAGAAGTAGAAAAGAATCGCTATCAATGGTGGCTAGAAGGAAAATATTTTGAAACAACAGGTGATGAGAACAAACAACCTTATACAATCGTTATTCCACCACCAAATGTAACTGGTAAATTACATTTAGGTCACGCATGGGATACAGCTCTGCAAGATATTTTAACTCGTTTTAAACGTATGCAAGGGTACGATGTATTATGGTTACCTGGTATGGACCATGCTGGTATTGCCACACAAGCGAAGGTAGAAGAAAAACTTCGTGGTGAAGGCATTAGTCGTTATGATTTAGGTCGTGAGAAGTTTGTTGAGCAAGTTTGGGAATGGAAAGAAGAGTATGCTGGTCATATTCGCGAGCAATGGGCGAAATTAGGCTTAGGCTTAGACTATACGAAAGAGCGTTTTACATTAGATGAAGGCTTATCAAAAGCAGTTCGTGAAGTATTCGTTCAATTATACCGCAAAGGGTTAATTTATCGTGGTGAATATATCATTAACTGGGACCCAGCAACTCGTACAGCATTATCTGATATCGAAGTTATTTACAAAGATGTACAAGGTGCATTTTATCATATGCAATATCCATTAGCAGATGGTTCTGGCAAGATTCAAATTGCAACAACTCGTCCAGAAACAATGTTAGGGGATACAGCAATCGCTGTTCATCCAGAAGATGAGCGTTACAAAGATATGATTGGGAAAAATGTTATCCTTCCAATCGTAGGCCGTGAAATTCCGGTTATCGCTGATGAGTATGTAGATATGGAATTTGGTACTGGGGTAGTAAAAATTACACCAGCTCATGATCCGAATGACTTTGAAGTAGGTAATCGTCATGATTTACCACGTATCCTTGTAATGAACGAAGACGGTACAATGAATGCCAACGCTGGTAAATACCAAGGCATGGATCGTTTTGAATGTCGTAAACAATTAGTAAAAGACCTTCAAGAACAAGGTGTACTTGTTGAAATTGAAGAACATTTACATTCAGTAGGTCATAGTGAGCGTAGTGGCGCAGTTGTTGAGCCATACTTATCAACACAATGGTTCGTTAAAATGCAACCATTAGCAGATGAAGCAATTAAATTACAACAAAGTGAAGGCAAAGTTAACTTTGTACCTGAGCGCTTTGAAAACACATATTTACGTTGGATGGAAAATATTCGTGACTGGTGTATTTCTCGTCAATTATGGTGGGGTCACCGCATTCCAGCTTGGTATCATAACGAAACTGGTGAAGTATATGTAGATCATGAACCACCAGCAGATATCGAAAATTGGACACAAGATAGCGATGTATTAGATACTTGGTTCTCAAGTGCACTATGGCCATTCTCTACATTAAATTGGCCAAATACAGAAGATGAAATGTTCAAGCGTTACTACCAAACAGATTGCCTAGTAACAGGTTACGATATTATCTTCTTCTGGGTATCTCGTATGATTTTCCAAGGCATTGAATTTACTGGAAAACGTCCGTTTAAAGATGTATTAATCCATGGTCTAGTTCGTGACTCGCAAGGGCGCAAAATGAGTAAATCATTAGGCAACGGCGTAGACCCAATGGAAGTAATCGAACAATATGGTGCAGACTCTCTACGTTTCTTCTTAACAACAGGAAGCTCACCAGGTCAAGATTTACGTTACTCAACTGAAAAAGTTGAATCAACTTGGAATTTCGTTAACAAAATTTGGAATGCTTCTCGTTTTGCATTAATGAACATGGAAGGTTTCACTTACGAAGATATTAACTTAGATGGCGAAAAATCTGTTGCGGATAAATGGATTTTAACTCGCTTAAATGAAACAATCGAAAATGTAACTCGTTTAATGGATAAATACGAGTTCGGTGAAGTAGGTCGTGTTCTTTATAACTTCATCTGGGATGATGTTTGTGACTGGTATATCGAAATGGCGAAGCTTCCACTTTACGGGGAAGATGAAGCAGCGAAAAACATGACTCGTTCTGTTTTAGCTTACGTATTAGATAACACAATGCGTCTATTACACCCATTCATGCCATTCGTAACAGAAGAAATTTGGCAGTACCTACCACATCAAGGTGAGTCAATTACAATCGCAGCTTGGCCAACTGTTAACGAAAACTTAACAGATAAGCAAGCGGCAGAAGATATGCGTTTATTAGTAGATATCATTCGCGCTGTTCGTAATATCCGTGCGGAAGTAAATACGCCAATGAGCAAAAAAGTAAACTTATATATCAATGCGAAAAATGAAGCATTAGCAACATTACAACGCAACGAATCATACATCACTCGTTTCTGTAACCCAGAAGAATTAACAATTGGTAGTGATGTAAAAGCACCAGAAAAATGCATGAGTGCAGTGATTACAGGTGCAGAATTATTCTTACCATTAGCTGGTTTAATCAATGTTGACGAAGAAATTGCTCGTTTAAACAAAGAATTAGATAAATTAAATGGTGAAGTAACACGCGTTCAAAAGAAATTAAGTAACCAAGGATTCGTAGCAAAAGCACCAGCGGCTGTTATTGAAGAAGAACGTCGCAAAGAAACAGACTACATCGCTAAACGTGATGCAGTGATGGCTCGAATCGAAGAATTAAAAAATTAATTTTTAGAAAAACGGAAGGCGGTCTTTTTAACATCATGTAGCGTAGCAAGTGATGTTAAAAAGAGTCATCTGAAAAAAATTTCACACCAGTATCTGAAAGTCCCTCTTTTGGACTTTCGAGAATGGGGAGAAATTTCTCGAGGATGACAGCCGAACGTTAGACAATTGTATAGTGTTTAACGTTATCCTATCTAATCTTTTGAGTAAAAGGATGGTGCTTGTCACCATCCTTTTTGTTATGATAGAAAAGATATAAGTTTTGAGCGGAGGATACGAAGAAATGAATTACCGACAAGCAAGAGAGTGGATTCATAGTCGTTTACAGTTTGGGATTAAACCAGGCTTAGAGCGAATGAATTGGATGTTAGAACAATTAGGAAATCCAGAGAAGAAAGCAAGATATGTTCATATTGCAGGAACAAATGGAAAAGGATCAACTGTCACCTATATGCGAAATATCCTGGAACAGGCCGGTTACACGGTAGGGGCATTCACTTCCCCTTATATTGAACATTTTAATGAACGAATTAGTATAAATGGCACGATGATTTCAGAAGACCAATTAATTCATTTAGTGCAAACGATTAAGCCACTTGCCGAACAATTAGAGATAGAAACAGAGTACGGGGTATTAACAGAATTTGAAGCAATTACGGTCATGATGTTTTATTATTTTGGAGAGATTCATCCTGTTGACCTTGTCTTATTAGAAGTTGGATTAGGTGGGCGTTATGATAGTACAAATGTGATTACACCACTTGTTTCTGTAATTACAAATATTGGCCATGACCATATGAAAATTTTAGGAGACAATTTAGCTTCTATTGCCTCTGAAAAAGCAGGGATTATTAAAGAAGGAATTCCTGTTGTCACAGCTGTTCAAAAGGAAGAAGCGTTAGCTGTTATTGAAAAAGAAGCATTAGATAAAGGTTCAAATTGCTATGTACTAGATAAACAATTTCATTTTAATGAACAGAATCATACAGCAGATGGAGAAGTATTTTCTTTTAAAAGTGTTTTTTCAACCTATGAAGATATTATTTTAAGCATGAAGGGAATTCACCAAATTAAAAATGCGTCAACTGCTTTGATGGCAATTGATCTTTTAAAAAATGAGTATGATTTTCAAATAGAAGAAAGTCATATTTACAAAGGATTACGTAATGCTACATGGCAAGGGCGATTTGAGGTTGTATCGAAGGACCCATTTGTTGTTGTAGATGGTGCCCATAATGAAGAAGGGGTAACAGCTTTAGTTGATACGTTACAACGATATTACAGTGATAAGAAGAAAACAATTGTTACATGTATGATGAATGACAAAGATGTAAGAAAGATGATGAAGATGTTAGAAGAAGTAGCTGACGAATTAATCTTTACAAGCTTTGATTTTTATCGTGCCCATGATGCAGAGACGTTAGCGTCCTATTCTACTTTTAGTAATAAAACAGTTATTTCTCAAGTAGATGATTTTATTCAAGTATTAGAAGATCGTCATGATGAGATGATTATTTTCACTGGGTCGCTGTATTTTATTTCTTATGTGCGAGGGTTGCTTTTAAATAAGTAATAGTAGTCTTTCTAGTAATCATCGAATAAAAATGAAAATCAACTAGCCAATATTCGCATGGCTAGTTGTTCTTTTTAAGAAACAGTAAAACTAGAATATAGTCCAAGTAGATTGTATGTTTATTAAATTATAGTATTTATGGGTAAAAAGTATTTTCACAGGACTACATCATATATAATTGAGCTCAAGGGTTTAGCAACATTTAGTACTGATGATACGCAAGAAGATATCTTAAAAGGAACGATTAATAACAACAGAAAAGATTTAAGACTTTCTGGAATTACAGTTAAAGGTTCTATTAGCGGTGGTAGAATAAAATTTTAAAGTGTTACAATAAGCGGTATTAATGATAATCATGATTATTGCTTTGGTTCTAATAAATTTATTATTATTCAACAAAAAAACTAGTTGATAGGTAGCCGTGCAATTAGTTATTTCTATGATATAAATTTTTAATACTATTCTTCGTTTATATATCTTCTAAAACAACATCCTAGCAACACCCAAAATAAAATTGAACTACCGACAAGGCTATCATTAAATAGTGCTTGAAAGCAAAAGGCAATTATGGCTAAAAATAATGGAATTGCTAAGTCTTTTTTCCGTTCTATCCACCATTTTTTATATGTTTGAATCGTCCCACATAAGAGAATGCTTGCTAATCCAATTAGTCCAACAATACCACTTCCATATGCAACAGTTAAATACCAATTATGAGGTTTATCGATAATAACATTACCTGTTCCTAGGTTGCTGATTTTTTCAATTTGATTATTGTCTACTACATATGGGTACGTATCAAATCCATACCCAAACAATGGTTTTTCTTTTACTAGTTTTAAAGTTTCCTTCCAAATATAAACACGACCTGAACCAAACGTAACTCCTGGCTGTGGTAGGACTGGTAATCGTTTTTCTTCTGTTGTCTCTATTTGGTTTGATGCTTTATTTATTTGAAGAGATTGTGCCTCTTTTTTGAATAGTCCTATTGTTTCATGCCAGACTGCTTCGTTTATGGTAGAAAATCCAACAAGAGCGATAAAACAAGTAAGGAACAAAGTTCCACTCCATGCTAAAAGCTCCTTTTTATTTCCAAATCTGATCATCGTAATTATCACAATTGGAAAACAAACAAGTGCCGTTAAAAAGCCGTTAGATGATGTAGAGGTTAAAACAATGATGAATGCTAGTATTGCTAATCCAAAGAAGATGCCTTTTCTTTGTGATGTCATTAACATATATGCCATAAATCCGATAAAAAACATCGCTCCAACACCACTAATGAAATTGGGATTATATAACGTTGTCCATAGGGAACCTTGTAGTGGATAATCTGCAGAATATCCAATTAACTGTTTTAGCCATTCCCATTGTAAAACATTGATTTCAAAGAAGTGTAAAATTCCCAATACGACGTTTATAAGCAAGAATGGAATGCTAGAAAGAAGAATAATATTTATTTGCTTTTTTGTCAGCTTTGTTTGGATTAAGATGAAAAAGATAAATAAATAACAGGTCCATGAAATAGCTCCTTCAAAGCGATCGTTATTACCGAATAGCGCAATATGTTTATAGTCTGATAGAGCTGTGGAAATCCAAATACTACTAAAGAAAAAAAGAATAAGTATGTTTAATGGCGTTTTTCTTATGATTTCATTTTTTATTAGAAGTTTATAAATAAATGTAAATAATAAAATAGTCGTTATAAGTGCAAGAAAAATAAATTTACAATGATTAAAAACTTCCGTTTTAAAGCCTGTTCCATATGTAGAATAGACGATAATAGGGCTAATATGTAAAAATTTTGTTGCATACGTCAAAATTGGACCAACTCCAACGAGTAAGACGATACAAGCAAAAATAATATTGTTAGGAGTTAGGTATCTTTTAATTTTCTCAATCATATTACGCGCTCTCCTCTAGTTGCTTTAATTCCTCATAAGTTTGTTTTAAGTCATCATTTAGTTCTAGCTTAGAAGCTACTTGTAATAGCTCTTTTGCCAAGCCCGTGTCTTTTACATATATACTAGATTTTGCATATTGAAGAACGAATGCTGCATCTGTAACGAGTAAGGGACGGATGTGTAAAGCTTTTTTAAATTCTTTTGAAGCTTTTTTGTAGTTTCCTAGATTATTGTAGGCAATGCCTTTTTTAAAATTGTATAAATAATTTGTTGGTGTGCTTTTTTCTAGTTTTGTTAATAGATTGATTGCTTCTTGTGGATGAGTTTCAACCTTTACTGCTGCATCTGAGTATCGATTATTATTTTGTGAATAGACTTCCTTATTTTTTTCTCCCACTGCCCACGTATAAAAAAACACGACTACTGTTATGCCTAGAATAAGAAAAAAAGATGTGTTTTTTTTTGACAAAATAATCTCCCTCCCTTGTTCATATGATTATGTTACTATATTTAGCAATAGATGGGAATTTATAAGGGATTATAGTTCATTAATAGAAGCAAAAGACATTGTGAGGTTTTTGATTAATCCTTTATCTCTATTTGAGAGATACTTTATACCTCTTTAACACCATCTTGAACAATCTTATTTCTTTATTCTAAAAACGATCCTTTATCTATAAACAAGCAAGATTTTTATTTATATAAGCTTTTCATTATTTTTAGGGAAATATATTTAGAAATAGTAAATTATGGTACAATATGGATAGTGTATTTATTTATGTATCTTATTATATGATTATAGTTTTTGGGTAAATAAAGGAGATGGCAATGGACCTACTTTTTATTGTGTATTTGTTTCTAGTTGGATTAATATTTGGTTCTTTTTATAATGTAGTTGGATTGCGTTTACCACTAGGGCAATCAATTGTTAAACCACGCTCAGCCTGTCCTACGTGTAAGCGTACATTAATGCCAATGGAATTAATACCTGTGTTGTCTTACTTATTACAGGGAGGCAAGTGCAAAGGTTGTGAAGAAAGGATATCTCCACGTTATGCCATTATTGAATTAATAACAGGAGTATTGTTTGTTTTTTGTTTTGTACATTTTGAGTTTAGTGGAGAGCTTGTTGTAGCATTAACATTTATATCCTTGCTTATGATTATAACGGTTAGTGATATTGCTTATATGCTTATCCCAGATAAGATTGTGTTTTTCTTTGGGGTATTATTTATTATTGAACGATTAATTGTACCGTTGAGACCTTGGTATGATAGTTTAATAGGCGCAGTTGTCGGCTTTGTATTGTTGTTGCTTATTGCTATTGGAAGTCGTGGTGGCATGGGGGGCGGTGACATTAAATTATATGCAGTCTTAGGATATGTATTGGGCTGGAAACTTGTCTTACTTTCTTTTTTATTTGCTACTTTTTTTGGTGCAGTTATTGGTGGAATTGGAATGGCCATTGGAAAAGTAGAGCGAAAAAAGCCGATTCCTTTTGGACCTTTTATTGTAATGGGAACAATTCTTTCTTATTTTTATGGGGATAATTTATTAAATTGGTATATAAGTATATTTATATAGTAATGGGGGATCCCCAATGTTAAAGGCATATGTAGATGAAATTCGTGAGCACATTTCCTGATCGATAGGCTTTCTTGGTTGACATGTAGGTGAATGTGATCAGTATTATAATTCAATGCACTATACGGTTCCTTTTGGATTGGCGTTAAAGGAGTAAGATGAGATGAAGCTAATTGAAATTAATTTACTACGAAAACGAGAACACGCAAGTAAAATCTATCTATGCATAGCGGGAACGGTTGTATAGGTTGGTATTATTGGAACGGTGGCTGCATTGTTTATGACCAATGGGATCAACTCTGAAAATATGATAAAGCGAGCGAAACTTCAACAATTATAGGCAGATCAAACAGAATTGGAAAATCGACTAAATGGGCTATCTGCTTCAAGTTTTGCTGAAACATTAGGAAAAACAATTACATGGGAAAAAACATATCCAATTCAAACAATGGATGTAATCGACCGTATTTCAGCTCAACTACCAAAGTCAGGTTATATGGAGAATTTTCCTTATACAGATAGTGGGACAATTGGTATTAATGTTCAATTTGATACAAGAAGAGATGCAGTATTCTTTTATACACGTTTAAAAGAATAGAAGTGGGTACAAGATTGAAAATGCCAGCTATTATGTCAAAAGAAAATACAGGCATTGAGGATAGCACGTCTATTAATGAAATGACACGTAATGTATCACCATATACGGTTACAAAAGTTGATAC
>JBJEFI010000152.1:65447-82312 GCA_051873875.1 Bacillaceae bacterium
CAAATGCCAACGTTAGAAGTACCAAAAGGATGTGGCAAGGTAAATCCATTTGTTGAAGGATTATGTGATGAGGAATAAGATAAAAAGAAAGTAGAATATTGACGATAAATTTCTAGAACAAGACGACAAAAGTCTTGTTCTTTTTTTTATGGTCTATGCTACGCTACGAATAAAGCAGATCGGATAAGAAAGGAAAGAAAGGAGTAGAGTAGAAATGGACAAGCAGTCATCGAAAATTACGATAAAAATTAATGGAAAAGAAAAAGGATACAGTGAAAAGGGAGAAACAGATAGGCAAGAACAACAGACATTTCCATGGGTATTACCAACGAATCAAGCGTTGAAACAGAAAATATCCCAGGATAAAAATTTTTCCAAAGAGGTGGAAAGAAAGAAACCAAAAAAGAAGTTTAAAGTACACAAAAGTGTACCAGCAGTTATTGTTGCGGTGATAATTGGTTGTTTGTTTGGTTTTATTTTATTAAATATAACGGGAAAAAATAGTTTGAGAAATGAAGCTGTACCTGCTTTAGAAAGGAATGCTGGAGTTAATGAAGCTGTCACAATTCGCCCTCTCCAATTTTATGGATTACAAGGTGGTGTTTATTCATCACAAAAATCAGCATTAGAAGAACAAAGGTTATTTGAGGAAAAAGGGGTAGCAACTGCAATAATTCATCAAGAAGATAAATGGTTTCTTCTATTAGGTACATTTGATAAGAAAGAGAAAAGTGTAGCATTTCAACAAATTTTAAAGGAGAAAGGTATTAACACATTCGGAAAAATATTTATTGTGAATGGTGGACAAGGAAAAGGAGCAGAAGGAACTCGGTTAGCAACTCAGCAGTTATTTTTAGAAAAGCTTATTAATGGTGAGATAGATCAAAAAATGATTGATTCTTTTAAGAAAAATAATGATGAAAAAGCATTTTTAGTTGCAGTAGAGCAATATATGAATGTGAAGGACAGTGACGATAAAGAAAAAGTCCAAGGAGCGCTACTAAAATTAGTTGAAATGTATAGTACTTTAAAGAAATGAGGGGATATCTTTTCCCCTTCTTTCTTGTATTCTTTTTCCTATGTTAGTAAAATGAAAATGTATCTCCTTTTTTACATATTATTCTATCCTAACTAATAGAAATATTATTTCTTCAGATTATTATCAATAATAAGTTATTTAGTTAGGAAGAATATAATCTGTACAACTAAGTTGTTAGTAGCAGGTGAATATTTTATTTTGGAAGGATGGAAAGTTTGAAAACTCTTATTTTAGCCTCAGGTTCCCCAAGACGAAAAGAATTACTCCAACAAGCAGACATTCCCTTTTCTATTGTTGTTAGTAAAATTGAAGAAATTGTAGACAACTCCCTACCACCGGAAGAAATTGTGAAATCATTAGCGTATCAGAAGGCGGCTGATGTGGCGAAAGATTATGCTGATCATGTTGTTTTAGGTGCGGACACAATTGTAGTATACGAGACAACCATTTTAGGAAAACCAACTAGTAAAGAAGATGCATTTCGTATGTTAAAGCTGCTATCAGGAAATACTCATTACGTTATGACAGGTGTGGCCCTTGTTTGTAATGATGATGTGCACACATTTGCAGTTACGACAAAAGTTACATTTTGGGAATTAACAGATGATGAAATTTGGTCTTACATTGAAACGAATGAGCCAATGGATAAAGCAGGTTCTTATGGGATTCAAGGAAAAGGTTGTGTGTTGGTAAAAGAAATTGAAGGTGACTATTTTTCTGTTGTTGGATTACCAATTTCAAAAGTGAATCAAGCATTAAAAAGATTTCATAATTAAAAAAGAAAAGCCCAAGTAGGCTTTTCTTTATGAAAGGATGATGCATAGTGAATATATCTACAAACTTATTGATTCGTGATTTTCCCCAAGATGAACGCCCGAGAGAACGATTAATTCAATATGGTCCAGAAAGCTTATCTAATCATGAATTATTAGCGATTTTACTTCGTACGGGAACAAAGGATGAATCTGTTTTACAATTGTCAAATCGGATTCTTACTCATTTTGATGGATTGCGTCTTTTGCGTGATGCGACGATTGAGGAAATGACAGAATTAAAAGGAATCGGTAAGACAAAAGCTGTTCAGTTGATGGCGGCATTTGAATTAGGCCGTCGGATGAATCGATTAAAATATGAAGACCGCTACACAATCCGTTCTCCTGAAGACGCAGCCAACTACATGATGGAAGAAATGCGTTTCCTCACACAAGAACACTTCATTTGCCTCTATCTTAACTCCAAAAACCAAGTGATTCATCGCCAAACAATTTTTATTGGCAGCTTAAATGCCAGTATTGTCCATCCTAGGGAAACATTTCGAGAAGCATTTCGACGTTCAGCGGCTTCTATTATTTGTCTTCACAATCATCCGTCTGGTTCCCCAGAACCAAGCCGAGAAGACATTGAGGTAACAAAAAGACTAGTAGAATGTGGAAAAATTATCGGGATTGAAGTCCTAGACCATCTCATTATCGGAGAGCATAAGTATGTCAGTCTGAAAGAAAAAGGGTATGTTTAGGGTACTCAAATGTCTAATTATAAGGTATAATGTAGTTTATGATTTGAATCAATCATAATAAAACAAACCATTTCATAAATGATAGGGAATGGGATTTCAATTGACGTTTGAGTAGTATAGGGATATAGAAGAGAAACGAATGTGGTTTTTCTAACATAAAATTAGGAAGATATAGAAAAACTATTGAATATGAAAGAAAATAACGGAATTGATTTAAGAAAGGGAGATACGTATGTTTGGTATCGGTAGCTTTACTCGAGACTTAGGAATTGATTTAGGAACTGCAAATACATTAGTTTATGTAAAAGGAAAAGGTGTAGTAGTAAGAGAACCATCTGTTGTTGCTTTACAAACAGATACAAAGCAAATTGTAGCAGTTGGTGACAATGCAAAGAAAATGATCGGTCGTACACCAGGAAATGTGGTTGCGACACGTCCAATGAAGGATGGCGTAATTGCGGATTATGAGACAACTGCAATTATGATGAAATATTATATCCAATCTGCACAAAAATCATCAGGGTTCTTTTCACGTAAACCATATGTAATGGTATGTGTACCATCAGGAATTACAGCAGTGGAAAAACGCGCAGTTATTGATGCAACACGTCAAGCTGGTGCTCGTGATGCATATACAATTGAAGAGCCTTTTGCAGCGGCAATTGGTGCAAACTTACCCGTTTGGGAGCCGACTGGTAGCATGGTTGTAGATATCGGTGGTGGAACAACTGAAGTAGCTGTTATTTCACTAGGTGGTATTGTAACAAGTCAATCTGTTCGTGTTGCTGGTGACGAAATGGACGATGCGATTATTCAATACATTAAAAAGCAATACAATTTAATGATTGGTGAGCGAACAGCAGAAGCATTAAAATTAGAAATCGGTTCTGCTGATAACGTGGAAGGCATTGAGCCAATGGAAATTCGCGGCCGTGATTTAATTTCAGGTTTACCAAAAACAATTTCTATTTGTCCAGAAGAAATTGCTACTGCATTAAAAGACACAGTAGATGTTATTGTCGAATCAGTGAAAAGTACATTAGAAAAAACACCACCAGAACTTGCGGCAGATATTATGGACCGCGGTATTGTCTTAACTGGTGGTGGCGCATTGTTACGTAACTTAGATAAAGTTATTAGCAATGAAACAAATATGCCTGTTATCGTTGCAGAAGATCCATTAGATTGTGTTGCAATTGGAACAGGAAAAGCGCTAGATAATATTGATTTATTTAAAACTAGAGCATCACATTAATCATAATGGAGAGAAGAATACATGCCACAATTTTTTAAAAACAAACGATTAATTATTTTATTAGTCTGTACGATTATTTTAGTGGCATTGGTGGGATATTCTCTCAATCGAAAAAGTCAGTTGTCGTGGCCTGAACAATTTGTAAAAGATGCGGTGTCACTCGTGCAATCTGTTGTTGAAAAGCCTGCAGCTTATATCGCAGGCTTTATCGACAATATTCGTGATTTACGAGCTACATACGAAGAAAACAAAGTTTTAAAAACTCGCTTAGATGAGTATACCGAGTTATCGGTAAAAGTCACAGAGTTAAAAAAGGAAAACGAGGAACTGAAGAAGACGCTAAAGAAGACGAATACATTAAGCGAATACGATACATTTCAAGCGTCTGTTATTATGAGAAATCCAGATCAATGGCAAGAAATTATCACGATTGATAAAGGTTCAGATGATGGAATTAAAGAAAACATGGCTGTTATAACAGCTGATGGATTGATTGGAAAAGTAAAGAATACAGCTAAATTCAATTCAACTGTTCAATTGCTAAGTAGTACAAGTCGAACAAATCGTGTGTCGGCAATTGTACAAGGGGATGATAGTATATTTGGCTTAATTGAAGGTTACGATCAAAAAGAAAATGTATTGCTGTTTAAACGTATTCCATCTGATGTAAAGGTGAAAAAGAAACAGCGCGTTATTACATCTGGTTTAGGTGGCATTTTTCCAAGAGGATTAGTCATCGGGGAAATAGTAGATGTAAAACAAGATAAAAACGGATTGACACAATTAGCATATGTAAAACCAGCAGTGAATTTCCATGATATTAATAATGTTATTGTTGTTGAGCGTAAGGCAAGAACAAGTAATGAAGTGGAAGGGGCTCAATAAAATGAGACACATCTTCTACGTTCTTCTTTTAACAATAATGTTTATTTGCGAAAATTTATTTATGTTATTTGTCCCAAATATAAGTTACTTTAATGAGTTTATTCTCGTACCTCATTTTTTATTATTTACACTGATGTTTATGGCAGTATACAATGAATATACAATGGCAATTGTATATAGTATTATATTTGGACTATTGTTTGATGTTGTTTATACAGAAGTATTAGGTATCTATGTCTTTGCCTATTTTATGATTGTATATCTTTTAAAACAAGCAATGCGACTATTGCACGGAAATCTATTCATCGTTTCTTTCTTATCTCTATGTGGTGTTGCGTTGCTAGAATTATATGTATATAGCTTATTAAGTTTATTTGGAAGTACAAATATGGCTTTAGGTGTTTTTTGGCATCAACGATTAATTCCTACTTTATTACTAAATACAGTTTTTGTTATTATTTTTTGTTTTCCATTAAAGAAGTTTTTGGTACGCTTAAAAGTAGATTTTAATGAAAAATAAAAGGATTTCAGGATTATGTGTCGAATAATATCGTGGGGTGAGCATAAGTGAAAGAACAAAAGCAACAGTATGTGACGATTAAGGGGACAAAGGAAGGGATTACATTAGTTCTGGACGATATATGTTCCTACCGTACTGTATTAGAGGAATTAGATGAGAAGTTAACATCTAAATTTTGTGAAAATAGTGAACGTCCGTTAATACCTGTATACATTAATGTAGGTAATCGTTATTTAACGAAAGAACAAGACGAAGAAATTCGGACGCTTGTGCGCATGAAGAAAAATCTAGTAGTAGAAAATATTAACTGTAATGTTATGTCTCGCGCAGAAGCATTAGAATGGAAACGAAGCAATGAAATTAAATCTGTAACAAAAACCATTCGTTCCGGACAAGTACTAAAAGTCCAAGGTGATCTTTTGCTTATTGGTGATGTAAATCCAGGTGGAATGGTCGTTGCAGGTGGAAATATTTATGTTATGGGTGCTTTAAAGGGGATTGCGCATGCTGGTTATTATGGAAATAGAAATGCCATCATTGCTGCATCTTTAATGAAGCCTATGCAATTGCGAATTTATGACTTAATTACTCGCTCACCGGATACAACGGAGAGTGGAAATGAAATGGAGTATGCATATGTAAACGAAGAAGGGCGTATTGCCGTTGACCGTTTACAGCAACTTACCCATTTAAAACCGAATATAACAAGGTGAGAAAGGGGCTTGATGTAATCGTGGGAGAGGCTATAGTAATTACATCTGGTAAAGGTGGCGTAGGGAAAACTACGACTACAGCAAATTTAGGAACATCATTGGCATTGTTAGGAAAAAAAGTATGCCTCGTTGATACCGATATTGGCTTACGAAACCTTGACGTTGTCATGGGCCTTGAAAATCGAATCGTATATGATTTAGTTGACGTTGTGGAAGGGCGTTGTAAGCCACACCAAGCACTAATTAAGGACAAGCGTTTCGATTGTTTATATTTATTACCTGCAGCACAAACAAGTGATAAAACAGCTGTAAAGCCAGAGCAAATGCGTGTTTTAATAAATGAATTAAAACAGGAATATGATTACATATTAATTGATTGCCCTGCAGGAATTGAACAGGGATATAAAAATGCTGTTGCTGGAGCTGAACATGCAATCGTAGTAACAACACCAGAAGTATCTTCTGTTCGTGATGCAGACCGTATTATCGGTTTATTAGAAAAAGAAAGTTTAACACCACCTAGATTAGTAATTAACCGTATTCGTCCTCATATGATGAAGAATGGAGATATGCTAGATGTAGATGAAATTGTTTCGTTACTAGGGATCGATTTAATTGGAATTGTCCAAGATGATGATGGGGTTATTAAAGCTTCTAACTCTGGATTGCCAGTTGCATTGACACCAAATTCAAAAGCATCTCTTGCATATCGTAATATTGCTAGACGTATTCTAGGTGAAGCTGTTCCATTAGATTCATTAGAAGAAGAACAAGGAATGTTTACAAAGATGAAGAAATTCTTTGGCATTCGTTAAAAGGGAGAGGTAGACGATGATGTCTACCTTTTATTTTTTATAAAGATAAATGTAGGGTGTAGGCTTTTTCTTTCTTCTGTCATCTTTTTTCTTTTCTACTCATAAACTTGTACAAAGATGTAGGAAAAGGAGATGAAAATGAAATGAGCAGACGGGCGGAAGATATTCGAAAACGAATTGCCAAGCGAAATGAACAAAAACGGTATTATTCGTTTGACACAGATATGCAACATTATCAATATGAGCATATAGAATTAGATACAAAACAAAAGGCAAAGGTTAATATTCATGGTCAACTTGTAAAAATACTATTCTCCATCGCACTTGTTTTAGCAATTGCCGTGATATATCGTGGAGAGGCATCTGGACAGAAGCAGACGCTTCGAAATGCTGTTTCTTCTTTATTTAATCAAGATTTCCAATTTGCTGCGGTAAATAATTGGCTAGAAATGAATTTTGGTCAATCACTAACATTTATTAATGATGAAAAAAACAAAAATGGTAGTAGTGAGTTGGCTGTTCCTGCCAACGGTCGTGTGTTACAAGGATTTCAAGAGGATGGACAAGGCGTAATGGTAGAAGTGGATCCCAATGCAAAAGTAGGAGCCATTAAAGAAGGGAAAGTTATTTATATTGGAAATAAACCAAATGTAAATAATACAGTTGTTATTCAACATGATGACAATACAGAATCTTGGTACGGTAACCTGGAGGGTATTTCTGTAAAGTTATACGATCAAGTAAAAGTACGGCAAGTAGTAGGACATGCGAAAGAAGAAAGCGGAAAAGGACAGTTTTATTTTGCTCTTAAAAAGAATGAAAAATTTATTGATCCAATTCAGGTGATTCCATTTGTTGAGTAATTTATTACAACTTGTAACGAAGTTTCGTATTCATCCGCTTTTTTGGGCAATTATTATGATTGCTGTGCTGACGGCGCAGGTGAAGGAATTTGCTATTTTATTTTTAATCGTCATAATTCATGAACTTGGTCATGCGGTAGCGGCTGTTTATTATAAATGGCGAATTGTGAAAATTGAGCTACTGCCCTTTGGAGGTGTTGCTGTAACAGAGGAACATGGAAATAAGCCAATAAAGGAAGAAGTAATCGTTATTTTAGCAGGACCTATTCAGCATATTTGGATGGGGGCTGTTATGTATGCACTTGGGCAGGCTGGTATGGTAGAAGCATCTTTATATGAGTTATTTATGATGAATAATACATTGTTATTTCTCTTTAATTTATTGCCAATTTGGCCTTTAGATGGGGGGAAATTATTGTTTAATGGATTAACAGCGAAGATTCCATTTGTAAGAGCACATTTACGAACCATTTATTTTTCCGTCGTAGCAGGTTTAATCTTTTTCCTTGCTTCTTTGTTATTTCAATCCTTTAATTTAATGTTATTTATTGTTATGTTATTTGTAGGAATATCCTTATATACAGAATGGAAGCAACACCCTTATATTTTTCTTCGTTTTTTATTAGAGCGGTATTACGGAAAGGAAGACAATGTAAGGAAGTTAAAGATCTTGCCTGCTCATAAATCCAATCGTCTAATGGATATCTTTCGGCAATTTTTCCGTGGAAGCAAGCATACGATTATTGTTGAAAATGGTGAGAGATATGATGAAAATGAATTGTTGTATGCGTATTTTTCTGAAAAACGAATTCAAGAAAGTATAGGAGATTTATACGGCTAGCGTTGACAGATGACGCTAGCTTTTTCATAATGGTAAAAAAAGAAGAAGGTAGGAAACGTGTGTTGCGAAAAGTATATATAAACGGGCAAGGGCATGAGAAGCGAATTGCAGTCGTTGAAAATAATCAATTAGTGGAGTGTTTTTATTACCGCGAGGAGAAAGAAGGTGTCGTGGGCTCTCTTTATATTGGACGAGTGACAAAAGTATTAAAAGGAATGAATGCTGCTTTTGTTGATATTGGTTTAAAGAAGATGGGGTATTTACATTACAGTGATACCCTTCAAAAAGGGGAAGATATTAATCGTAGCGTTCATGAAGGACAATGGCTATTAGTAGGAATTGCGAAAGAAGGAGTAGATGACAAAGGACCAAAGCTGACACAAAAAGTAGAAATAACGAGTTCTTATGGTGTGTACAAGCCTTATGATCATTTCATTACAATGTCGAAACAAATTGATAATGAAGAAAAACGAAAAGACTTAAAAAGAGTTGGGAAAAAGATTTGTCCAAAACAAGGTGGGATTATTTTTCGTTCTATTTGTCAAGAAACCCCATTAGCTGAAGTGGAAGCAAGTATTTACACATTAAAAGAAACGTTTGAAGAAATGCAAAGGAAGATTGCCGTTGCAAAAAGTCCACAACTTCTTTCTGATGATGTTTCCTATGTCCATCACTTTTTTAAAGAAATTACGCCAGCATCAATTAGCGAATGTGTTGTAGACGATTTTGATGCGTATCAACAAGTTAAAACGGTTTATAAAGATGTTTATTATGATCGAGAAAAAGAAGACTTATTTATGAAAAATGGATTAACGACAGCACTTGAAAATAGTATAAAGCGTGTTGTTTGGTTAAAAAACGGTGCGTATCTTTTAATTGATATAACAGAAACAATGACGGTTATTGATGTGAATACAGGGAAGTTTACTGGAAAGGCAAATCAAGAAAATACAGTTTACCAAACAAATCTAGCCGCTGCAAAGGAAATTGCTCGTCAACTTCGTCTTCGTGATATTGGTGGGATGATTATGGTTGATTTTATTAATATGAACAAGAAGGAAGAACGTGAAGCAGTTCGTCGTGCATTTATTCAGGCATGTGAACAAGATCGTTCTCAAGTTCGTGTCTATGATTTTACCGCACTAGGTATTTTAGAAGTAACGAGAAAACGAAAAAAACAAGATCTTGCTTCCTTCTTATCTCAGCCGTGTAGCACTTGTCATGGCAGAGGAATTGTTAAGTCAGTGGAAACGATTGTGTTTGAATTAGAGAGAGAACTTCTTTCCTATCAAAATAGTGGTGAAGAAGCCGTCCTTATTGCTTGTAGTCCTGATATAAAAAAGGGAGTAGAGGAAATAATTACAAAAGAAAAAATAGAAAGAGCGTGTAGTATGTTCCTCTTTTTTGATGTACAATCATCACCGACATCGTTTTATCGGATTAGTCGCTTTGGGACTGCTCGTGATTTTCAATGAAAATTAGACGTATAAAGCTAGGAATAATGTGATTTTGAGCGAGTGAAAAAGAAATTGACAGCAATGTAGCCATTATGGTATCATTTTGAATGTATTGTTTGTAGCCTCGTGCTACAACCGCACATTCACAGGTTTATAAGTACTTTTAGTACACCTGCATATGGCGAGTCTTAGAATATTGAGGAGGTGCAACAGAATGTACGCAATTATCGAAACAGGTGGAAAGCAAATCCGCGTAGAGCAAGGTCAAACTATCTATGTTGAGAAAGTAAATGCTGAAGCTGGTGAAACTGTAACTTTTGATAAAGTTCTTTTCGTAGGTGGAGAAAACGTAAAAGTAGGTGCTCCTACTGTTGAAGGTGCTACTGTAACTGCAAAGGTTGAGAAGCATGGTAAACAAAAGAAAATCATCGTTTTCAAATACAAAGCTAAAAAGAACTGCCGTCGTAAACAAGGTCATCGTCAACCATACACTAAATTAGTAGTTGAAGCTATCAACGCTTAATTAGTAGACATGATTAAGATTACGATTTCTCGTTTGAAAGACAATCGTATCGGTTCATTTACAGTATCTGGACATGCTTATTACGATGAGCCTGGTAAAGACATTGTATGTGCCGGTGTTTCAGCTGTAACGGTTGGAACAGTCAATGCGATTGATCAGCTTTGTGGCATTTCTGCTTCTAAGCATACAGAAATGAAACATGGTTATCTTCAATACAGTGTTCCTACTGTTAATGAAGAGACTGATTATAAAGCCCAGCTTTTACTTGAAGGAATGCTCGTTTCATTACGATCAATTCAAGAAGGCTACGAAAAGTTCATTCACATTCGTGAAAAGTTACAGGAGGTGTAAAACACATGTTAAGATTAGATCTTCAGCTTTTCGCTTCGAAAAAAGGTGTAGGTTCTACTAAGAACGGTCGTGACTCTGAATCTAAACGTTTAGGTGCTAAACGTGCAGACGGTCAATTCGTAACTGGTGGTTCTATTCTTTATCGTCAACGTGGTACTAAGATTTATCCTGGTACAAACGTTGGTCGCGGTGGAGATGATACTTTATTCGCTAAAGTTGACGGCATCGTAAAATTTGAACGTTTAGGCCGTGACAAGAAGCAAGTTAGCGTATATCCAGTTGCTCAAGAAGCGTAATATTGGAAAAATTGGAACTCTAACTCCATTGTGAGTTAGAGTTTTTTCATAGAAATTGAATAAAAGCATTTTGCGAAGGTTAGGTGTCTACTCACAACTTGTTTTGCTTGAAAAACATTAACTTTGACATATAAAATAAAGTGTCAAGGTTTCTCGTTTTTTGTTCAAAGATAGCTAACTTTGCTACGATATTGTTAAAGAACCGTTTATGGTTTTTTAAGTAGGGATGGATGATGAGAATGAAAGAAATTCGTCAACAGCCAGGGGTGATAACAGATATTTTGCGTCACTCAAGGCATGAATGGCTCAACCAACTTCAACTAATAAAGGGATATCTTGAATTAGGTGATAAAGAGCGTGTTTGTGAAATTATTGATGAAATTGTTTTTCAAGCAAATCAAGAGACAACATTATCTAATTTGAAGATGAATAAGACAGCGGAGCTATTTTTAACGTATAATTGGGATGTTCACAATTATAAAATAGAGTTTGAAATATTACTTGCGCAACAAAATTTATCTTTTATCGATGATGTCGTATATAATTGGGTAGATACATTTTTGCAAATTGTTGATAATGGTGCAGATATTTTTTATGATAATTTTTTAAGCATTACAATTGCGGAGAACGAAGAAGGATACTGTTTCATTTTTGATTTTAGTGGAAGGCTAAAAGATATAACTGAATTAAAGCAATATGTAGGCAAACAAAATAATGAATTAGATGTACATATGCATGAATGTACGTTAAATGTATTTTCGATCGAAATGAGAGTAAAGAGGTGACAACATGTTTGTCGATCAGGTCAAGATCTATGTAAAAGGTGGCGATGGTGGAAACGGGATTGTTTCTTTCCGTCGTGAGAAATATGTAGCAATGGGTGGACCAGCAGGTGGCGATGGTGGCCGTGGTGGTTCTGTTATCTTTCAAGTAGAAGAAGGACTGCGTACGTTAATGGATTTCCGCTTTAAACGTCATTTTAAAGCAGATCGTGGTGTACATGGGATGACAAAAGGGCGCCATGGTGCCAATGCAGAAGATTTAATCGTTAAGGTTCCACCAGGGACAATTATATCAGATGTTGCGACAGGTGAAATCATTGCAGATTTAGTTGAACATGGACAACAAGCCGTTATCGCACGTGGTGGCCGTGGTGGTCGTGGAAACTGTCGTTTCGCAACGCCTGCCAATCCAGCTCCAGAAATTTGTGAAAATGGGGAGCCAGGTCAAGAACGTGAAGTACAATTAGAATTAAAAGTACTTGCAGATGTTGGTTTAGTAGGCTTCCCAAGTGTAGGAAAATCAACATTATTATCTGTTGTATCATCTGCCCGTCCAAAAATTGGGGCATATCATTTCACAACAATTGTTCCAAATATTGGTGTGGTTAACGTTGGAGATGGCCGTAGCTTTGTAATGGCTGATTTACCGGGATTAATTGAAGGTGCCCATGAGGGAGTAGGTTTAGGTCATCAATTCTTACGTCATATCGAACGTACACGTGTAATTGTTCACGTTGTTGATATGTCAGGTATGGAAGGTCGTGATCCTTACGAGGATTATGTGACAATTAATGAAGAGTTAAAACAATACAATCTTCGTTTAATGGAGCGTCCACAAATTGTCGTTGCCAATAAAATGGACATTGAAGGTGCAGAAGAAAATTTAGAGGCGTTTAAAGAGAAAGTCGGAGAAGAGGTTACTATTTTCCCAATTTCAGCAATCTCACATCAAGGATTGAAAGAACTTCTTTATACGGTATCAGATTTAGTAGAAACAACACCAGAATTCCCATTACACGAATTAGCTGAGGAAGAAAACAAAGGTCGTGTTCTTTATAAATTCGAAGAAGAGAAAGCAGAATTTAAAATTGATCGTGAGCCAGATGGCACGTTCGTTGTATCTGGATTTGACATTGAGCGCTTGTTCAAGATGACAGACTTCTCTCGTGAAGAGTCAATTCGTCGTTTTGCTCGTCAAATGCGTACAATGGGTATTGATGCAGCATTACGTGAACGTGGTGCAAAAGATGGCGATATCGTTAAAATTCTTGAATTTGAATTTGAGTTTATGGACTAAAAAGAACGATAAACAATTATATTTGGATATCGTAACGATTATAAATAGAGAAAAAGAGCTGAAATCATTCAGCTCTTTTTTATTCGTTTATTATCCCTTTTAAAATGCCAATTGCTTGTAATTCTTGGCAAGCTGCTTGTATTTTTGCTTCAGAATCTGCTTCAATTAAATGAAAATGAATGCCATTATTCGTTAATTGTGATAAATAAGTTCCTTTTGTATCTTTCATTTTTTGAATAAATTGTTCTACTTCATAGCGAGTACTAACGTCAATGGTGGCAACAAGTTCTCCGTAAATTGGATGAGCAATACTTACATTTTTCACGGTAACACCATGGTCAACTAAAGTAAACAACTCATCTGTTACTTGCTGTTCATTATGAACACATTTAATTGTTTTTGTAATTTTTTCTTGTTTTGTTTTTACTGACATGTATACATAGCCGTTTGGAGTAGAGATAATTGGTTCATTTCGTGCTTTTAATAATGTCATATCACCAACGATTACTTGACGGCTTACATTTGCTCGTCTAGCCAGTTCTGTTCCTGTTAAGGGAGTATCTGTTTCTTTCATCCACTTTATAATCAAATGCCTTCTTGCTTCTCCTAATAACTTTGGTTGTTTTTCATCTTTCATATAGTCGTTACTCCTTTAAATGCTGATGTCCATTTTTTTAAAGCTTCAATAAATGTTTGTAGCTGTTCTTTTGTTGTTTGTTTTCCAATTGAAATACGAATAAATCCCTTCGCTTCTTCTTTTGTTAAGCCTAATGCTAAAAGAGAAGGAGACGGTTCTTGTAAGCCGATTGCACAAGCGCTTCCTGTAGAAATAGCAAAACCATGACGATTTGCTTCTAAAAGAATATGTTGACCTTCTACGCCTTGTACACATAATCCAATAATATGTGGTGTAGCATTTATTTTACTGCCAATCACTTTAACAGGAAGCTGTTGTTTTTGTATTTCATCTAAAAAGTATGTCTTTAATTCAGTTAAATAAGAGGTTATGCTCTCTCGATTGTTTTCCATGTCAATTGCTGCATGAACAAATGCACCGATGCCTGGTGTATCCAACGTTCCCGGACGAAATCCAGCTTGATGAGTAGTTCCTAAAATAAGAGGTTGCCAATTTATTTTTGGGGATATATAGCACGCTCCTACGCCCTTTGGTCCATAGATTTTATGGCTAGAAATTGTCAAACTATCAATATGACAATGCTGGACATTGATAGGTATCTTTCCAAATGTTTGTACTGTGTCTGTATGGAAAAGTACATTTTTTTTATGTAAAATACATCCGATTTCTTTTAACGGTTGGAGTGTTCCAAATTCTGAATTACAGTGACCGATTGATGCGACGATTGTTGTAGGACGAATTTGTTTTTCTAGACTTTCTAATGATAGCATACCATCCTTATCGACTTCTACATAAGTTATGTCAAAACCATGTTTGGAAAGTGTCTCAAAATAGTTTCGTAAGGAAGAATGTTCAAGGGGTGTTGTAATAATATGATTACCGTTCTTTTTTCTAGAATGAATAAGGGTGGAAAGGGCAAGTATATTTCCTTCACTACCTCCACTAGTGAAAAAAACACCTTCTTTATCACCATTTATTAAATTAGCTAACTGACGCTGGCATAAATGAATAAAGTCATTTGTAGCCGTTCCATAATCATGAAGGCTTTGGGAATTTCCAAAGTAATTCTCTGCTATTTCTGTGTATATTTTTAATGCGGTTGTACTCATTTGAGTAGTAGCAGCATAGTCTAAGTAAATCATTTTATTTACTCCTTTATCCTTTATGTAAAAAAGGATCATTAATTTTTTAAAATTTTTCTATTGATATTAGTGTAAATTCATGTAATGATAAGTGTCAAGACACAGATGATTATTTTTGGAAGAAGGGGAAATAAATGAAAATGACATGTGATGTGCTCATTATCGGAAGTGGAATCGCGGCTTTGGCTGTAGCAGAAAAGATTTGTCATCGAAAAAATGTGATGATTATCACAAAGAAAAAAGTAGATACAAATAATTCAACAAAGGCACAAGGCGGTGTGGCTGTTGCAATAACTAGTGATGATTCTCCACAAAAACATTTTGTAGATACGTTACGAGCAGGCTGTGACCATAATGATTATGAAAATACATATACCTTAGTAGAAGAAGGACCATCTATTATTCAAGAATTAATAGAAAAAGGAATGCGTTTTGATTGTGATGAACAAGGACAATTGGAATTAGGAATGGAAGGTGCTCACGATCGAAAACGAATTCTTCATGCAGGAGGAGATGCAACTGGATATGGGCTATTTCATTTATTATGGAATAAAGTAAAGGACCATGTCACAGTCATAGAAGATTGTACTGTTCTTGATTTACTCGTTAGAAATGAGCGCTGTCATGGTGTACGTATATTAACAAAGGAAGGTGACCTTTCTTGTTTATATAGTGATCAAACTGTAGTCGCGACAGGCGGAATTGGAGCGTTATATCAATATCATTCTAATGCGAATACGGCAACAGGTGATGGGATTGCAATGGCCTATCGGGCAGGTTGTAAGTTAAGTGATATGGAATTCATCCAATTTCACCCAACCTTATTGTATGTCAATGGAGAATCCAAAGGACTTATTTCTGAGGCGGTCCGAGGGGAAGGGGCATTACTTGTCACAGAGGATGGTCGAAAAATAATGGAAGGTGTTCATGAATTAAAAGATTTAGCACCTCGAGACGTAGTAGCGCGAACCATTTTTGCAGAGAAGAAAAAAGGAGAAAACATTTATTTAGATATTTCAATGATTACTCATTTTCAACAACGTTTTCCAACAATCTTTAAGCTGTGTGAAGAGAATGGGATTCACATAACAGATGGTAAATTACCAGTTTCTCCAGGAGCCCACTTTTTCATGGGTGGAATTGAGGCAACAGTTGACGGATGTACAAATGTAGATGGATTATATGCGGTTGGTGAAGTTGCTTGTACCCATGTTCATGGGGCGAATCGATTAGCAAGTAATTCTTTATTAGAATGCCTTGTATTTGGAAACCGGGTAGGAGAACATATTTTGTTACATCCAATGACAGGTGTGAGTCTTATAGGAGAGATAGAGGAAGTTACTTATTCGAATTTACCACCAAAAGAAGAAATTCAGCAAAAAATGATGGAGAAAATAGGCATTGTTCGAACAGAGCATGAGTTGAGTGAGATGAAAAAGTGGATAGAAAGCTTTGGAATAAAAGAATGGATAGATAAAGAAATTGCCATAAGAGATAAAGAGAAAGTAACGGTTATTAATATGCTAACAGTTGCTTATTTTATTGTTTGTGCAGCTTTGGCTAGAAAAGAAAGTGTAGGTGCTCACTATCGAAGTGACTTCCCACAACGGATATGGAAAAAAGGCGTCGGATTATCCTTTGAGCAAAAAGCGAATGTAACGGCATAAGGAGAGATGGGTATGTACAAATTAAAAGCAAAAAAAATGATTGAACAGTTTCTGTTAGAAGATATCGGGGAACGAGACATAACATGTACGAGTTTGTTTGAAGAAGGTGCTCGCGGGTACGGCTGTTTTCTTGTGAAGGCAGATGGCGTCATTGCGGGTTTGCAAATCATTAAATGGGTATATGAATTGTTAGGAGAAGAAGTGGGAGTAATTTATTTTAAAAAAGATGGAGACAAGGTGTCTAAAGGGGATGTTATTGCGGAAGT
>JBJEFI010000153.1:0-2149 GCA_051873875.1 Bacillaceae bacterium
ATAATGGAGGTGCTTCGTTTTAATTAGTTTATGTTATCTGTTGTTAATGAGGCAGTTGTTGTTTGTTTTTTGCCATTGCGGTAGAAGGTAATTTTTACTTTGTCACCAGGTTCTTTATTTGTGTATAAATATTTTTTGAATTGAAGGACGTTTTGAATAGCTGTATCATCTAAAGCAACGATGACATCATATTCTTTTAGCCCTGCTGCTTGAGCAGGTGAACCTGTTGTAACTCCTGCGACAACCGCACCAGTTGTTACGCTCTCTGGTAATTTTAGAGTAGATTGTAAGTTAAATGATGGAATGTCTTCTAATGAAATTAATTTTACTCCCATGACTGGACGTTTTACTTCTCCGTATTTTTCAATGGATTCTAAAATTGGTTTTGCTAAATTCATTGGAATGGCAAAGCCGATACCTTCAACAGATTCTGAAGCAATTTTGGATGAGTTAATACCAATTACTTCCCCATCTGCGCTAATTAATGCGCCACCACTATTCCCGCTATTAATAGCAGCATCTGTTTGAAGTACTTGTGCTTCCCAGTCTGTTTGACCATCGCCGTCCACATCCATTGGTATTTCACGTTCTTTACTTGAAATGATTCCTTGGGTAACCGTTCCTTCTAAGAAGCCTAGTGGATTTCCAATGGCAATGGCTGTATCGCCAACACGAACATTATCTGAATTGCCTAATGTTGCAATATATTCCACATCATCTGCTGGAATTTCTAAGACAGCTAAGTCCATAAGGGAGTCACTGCCGACTAATTTTGCTTCTACTCGTTTTCCGTTATCTAATTTTACATCTAGTTTTTGAGCGCCACTTACGACGTGGTGATTTGTAACAACAAGTGCTTTATTGCCAACTTTTTTATAAATGACACCAGAACCAGATCCTACTTGTTGTTGGCTTTCCATCATAAAATTGTTTGTATTTTGATAGTTGTTTACACCGACAACGGCTGTTTTCACTTGTTGAATAACACTAGCAACATCTTCTTTGTTAACAACTGTCACGTTTTTCGGTGTTGTTGTTTGCTGAGTCTGTGATGTATTCGGTGTTATATCAGAATCTAAGTTTGTTAGATATGGAGTAGCGAGTGTAATCGTCAGTGCACCGATAACTGCCCCTGCAATACCTGTGAAGAAGTAGCCTTTTTTGTTTGATTTGTTTTTTGTTCTTTCTCGTGTCATTTCTTCATTTGTTGTTTTTTCTTCTATAATTGGTTCAGTAGTTGCATGGATGTTTGATGAATCTTTCACAATCTCTTCCATAGGTTCAGCTATTTTTGTTGATTGTTCGAAAGATTCTTCTGTTGCTTCATTATTAATTGGTGTTTCTTCGTTTGAATCATTTACTGTTGCTTTTTCTTCAATATTTTCGTCGTTATAAAGTGGAGAGTTGTAAACATCTGGTTGTACTTTTTCATTTTCATTTTTGCGTCCCATTTGTTCGTTGTTCATAATTAACACCCTCGTTTCTTTTATTTTGTAAGTTTAGTTTAATACTGCGATGTGTACTCCATGTGAATTATGTGTGAAAGTGGAATGTTTTTTTACAAAAAGAAAAAAATGATAGTAGTGTAGAATTCTTTGATTTACATAAGGAAAAAGTAATGATGTTATGCTAAAATGAAATGTCCTTTTGTAGAGAAGGAGTAAGTGTACAAAAGGAAAATGAAGAGCAATTTCGTAAAGCAACAGGAGGAAATACATAATGAAACGTATTTATTTAGCAAGTCCATTTTTTAATGAAAGAGAACTTAACTTTGTAGAACAAGTGGAAGGCATTTTAGAAGGAAAAGGATTAAATGTATGGTCTCCACGAAAAAATCAATTAGATCGCTATGAAGTCGAAACACCTGCATGGTCATTAGATATTTTCCGCAATGATGTGAAATTCATTGATTGGGCAGAATGTGTAGTGGCAATTTATGATGGAAACTATATGGATAGCGGAACAGCATGGGAAATGGGATATGCTTATGGAACGAACAAACCAGTAATTGTTATCCATGTGGGTGAAAACAGTAACCTAATGGTTCATGAAGGAGCACATGCTAACTTAACAATTGAGGAATTAAAGGATTATGACTTTAACATGTTACCTTCAAAACGTTATGAAGGAAAAATGTTTTAAGGAATAG
>JBJEFI010000153.1:2249-5158 GCA_051873875.1 Bacillaceae bacterium
GACTTTAACATGTTACCTTCAAAACGTTATGAAGGAAAAATGTTTTAAGGAATAGGAATAGGAATAGGAAGAGGAAGAGGATTTAGGTTATCAAGACCTAAATTAAATAAATGCCAATACATATTTGATATGACTAATATGTATTGGCATTTTCTTTAATTAAAATCCCACATTATTTGAATAACTTGGTGCAATAGTAAGGGTCAAATGAGTTTTTTTATAGTTATTTCAAGTGTATCACCATCAAGTTCTAATTCTACATGATTACTCCAGTTCAGAAATTCATCGCATGTAATTAATAATTTATTATTAGTCCAACCATTAAATTTAATTATGTCCATTTTAATTGGGCTTTCTAACAGCCTCTTATCTTTTAATGTTGATTCTATTTTCTCAATGGCATAATAATCGGCAATTATGAAATCACCTGAGGGCGTTACGGTTATACATTGATATTGAGGTTGGGACTCATAATCAGTTAGTTCTTCACTGTTGCAATCAATCTCAAATAAATAATCAGAAGTGAGAACAAGAACCTTGTCATGTTTCTTTGATATTGCAATTTCCCTCGGAGAACCTCTAAACGCACCACACCATTCATTAAAATATTCATCCTCAAATTTTACCCAAGTCCAATTTGGGGAATTCCATGAGCTTGCTATGTCATAGATTCTCTCCCTGTATTGTCCTGAATAAGGTAGGTCTATTATATCGGCCTTAGTTATCACTTTATCACCCTCCCAAAAAAGGGACCTATGCCTTTATGTTGGACATAGCATCCTCTTCTAATTATAGCATGTTTAACCTGATGCCCTTTTTCTGTTTAAATGTATGAATAGGGATGGTTTTTGTCGAATGATTACATGTCTTATTGAAGAATGATGGTGTTATCTTTATTAAAAGAGGATATTTTAAACAACTGTATCCAAAACGACGAAAAGGAGAAAGACAGTGAAAAAAATAGCTGGCGTATTTGTTGGTGTATCTATCCTTAGTTTACTCGTTGGATGTAGTGGGGAAAAGGAAGAAAAAGCGAAAATGACGTTTGAGGAACAAGTCGTTGCTATTCAACAAGCGGTTGCTGAAAAAGAACAGCTTGAAACGTTTGTTGAGACATTTGATTATATTCAAAATGATGTCGAGCAGATACATGAAAAAGCTAAAGAGTTACGGTACGGGTTCTATAATGATGCTAGAGCTGAATGGAAGGATGAAATAAACAATCTCTTTGATAATGTTGTAAAAAATATTGCTGAGCTGAAAGATATGCCTGATTTTAAAGATGCATCAGCAGAAAAATATCTTGATAATACAATAGGTGATTTAGAAGGCTTTATAAAAAAAGGGCAAGCTTTAAAAAATGACTTTGTATTTACATTTGATGAAGAGTCTTTTATGAAGGAATTTGAGGCATCCATATCTAGTTTAGAGGAAAAGTTAGATGCCTATGACAAATTTGTTTTTAACGATGAGTATGCCGATTTATTGCCATCTATCAAGATGAAAACTAAGGGTGAACATATATGTAAGAAATGTTAATAAAGTGTATTTAGTTTTTTGTAAGGAAAGTTTATTGTTTATTATTTTCTAATTCTTTTTATATTTAAAAATATATCGAGAATATTCCTAATCTTATTGTCATTTATTTATCCTGTTACGATAAAATAAAAGAAAGGTGGTTTGTAAGGGGGCGGAAGAAAATGGCGGTTAAGAAGGAAACGGTTATTTCAAAGGGTGTCAGCTTTGGTTCCGTATTGGCAATTTGTATTTCCTGGAGTGTACATAAATCGATTTTGTGGGCGATTATTCATGGCTTTCTTAGCTGGCTGTATGTTCTTTATTATGCGCTAACGAGATAGATTTTTGATTGAAATAAGTTATCCATCTATAGGATAGCTTATTTTTTATATGTAATAACAATTAGATTTTCCTCGCCTGTTAAAGGGTATATTCATATTAGTCTCTATTTTTTTATAAATGGGTAACATTTTTCTACGCGCTAAATTGATGCCATCTTCTAGAATTATTGGATGGTAAAATGCCTAATCAATAATTGGAAATCCTTTTGGAATACATAATCAATTTGCAATGACTGAATTAATTCTTCACTGTTCACACCGAATAACGTTTATATGCATAACATGCAAATAAATTCCACGTTTATAATAAAAGAGGTGAAGAAAATTTATGACTTCATATATGGATTACACATCACCATCAACGCAATATACCTTTGATGTGAATAAGAGTCCTTTATTCGTTAAAGATAACCAAAATTTTATTAACGTGTTAGGGATAAGTCAGTTAAATACACTTGAAAATATATCTCTACTGGATATTTTCTTGAGTACTAGTAATGTGGTAGAACCTCACTATCATCAAAATGCAGCTGAGTTGGTGTATTGTATCTCTGGTTCTGCTACTGTATCGATACTAAACCCTTTTACAAAACAACTACTCAATTTCACCATTACACCTGGGCAAGTAGCGAATGTCCCGCAAGGCTGGTGGCACTATGAAGTAGCTGAAGTTGATAACACTCATCTATTAGCTATTTTTGATGCACCAACGCCAGAAGTTATTTTAGGTTCTGACATATTAAAATTCACGCCTGCATCTATTATGGCTCATACGTATTGCCTTGATGAAGACCAATGGAAACAAGTTGTTTCACCTGTTAAACCGTCAACGTATATAGGTCCGTATAAAGAATGCAATAACGTAACACCAAGTACAAATCAACAGTTTAACCAATCATCATATCCACAACAATACCAACAGCCGACCTATGTTCCGTGGCAATATTGAAGGAATAGGTAAAAAGGATAAATAAAAAATCAGGTATTTTTACCTGACCCTTATGTCTTAATTTATAACTCGGATAAACAAAAAGTAGGAATCCAACCAAG
>JBJEFI010000154.1:0-5152 GCA_051873875.1 Bacillaceae bacterium
GTACTTTTGCTAATGGTGGATACATCATAATAATTAATCCAATAGCAATTGGAATGGATGTCGTGCCAACTGACCATTCATTTAATACATCTTTAAAACCTGGTGCAGTAACGCCTATTGTCACACCAACAACCATAGCAGTAAAAATCCATACTGTTAGATATCGGTCTAAGAAAGATAATTTCTTTGTTGTTTTTACAGACATATTAACCCCCTCCATATAACTATTTAGTTATATAATCATATGGTTATATTATATAGTGATTTCTCATAATTGCAACTTATTTATAAAAAAAGAATTGGTTATTCCAATTCTTTTTTTAATGAGTTAAGCTTACAGCTATTTAATTTAGTTATATCTACCTCTGGTAAATCATCAATTACTCGCTGAATATAAGGTTCCTGAACAGGATTTAATCGATAATGGCTCCATATTCCTTCTCGTCGTTCTAATACAATTTTTTCTTTTTTTAATTTACGTAGTTGTTGGCTTACTCCAGGTTGAGATATATTTAATATTTCTACAAATTCGCAAACACAATGTTCCTTTTGCTTTAGGTACGCCAAAATTGTTAAACGTGTACTATCTGAAACTAATTTCAACAAGTGAGACATTTTTTTGATTTTTTCATCCATCCCCATCTATTCCTTTTCGTTTATTAATAATGAAATACTACAAAATAGTATATCCCCTTCGTATACGTTCAATAAAAAATAGTTGTTATCCTTATAATAATAGCATTATATGATATGTTCAAATACATAACCAAAAAATTATATAAATAGATTTTTATATTTATAAGCGAAGTAAAAAATAATTAACCGACGGGTCCAAGATAATAAAAGCATTGCTAATGCTTAGATAAAGTAATAACTAATGAAAATAAAAAGAGCAATGTAGCTTATAGTGACTACTTGCTCTTTCCCTCTTACAACGTGTCTCTATTAGGCAATTTAGTCTAATAAATTAATCAATTCCAATTTTATTACTTCTTCTTTCTAATAAAATAACATCACGCCACACACCATCCAATTTACCAATACGCTCTCGTCGTCCAACTTCTCGAAATCCCAATTTTTTATGCAATTTAATACTTGCAATATTTTCAGGAAAAATTTGAGCTTGTAATGTCCAAAATCTATTACGTTCACTTTCTTCAATTAAAGATTTTAAAATTTTACCGCCTATTCCTTTCCCTTTTTCATTTTTGCTAATGTAAACACTTACTTCTGCAACTCCCAAAAAAGCACAAGTACTTGAAATGGAGCTCAATGCAGCCCATCCACAAACATTCTCTTTTGAACGTGCAACCATTCGGCATTTTTGGATATGGCTATTATCCCATTCTTCCCAAGAAGGAGCTTCTTTTTGAAAGGTTGCATTACCAGTAGAAACTCCCTCTAGATAAATTTCACGAACTTTTTTCCAATCTTCTGGATGCATCATATCAATCAATATTGTATTTTCCATTTGTCCACCTGTTTTCCGTGTATTTATCTTTTTAGTTCTATCATAGCAAGTTAATTCCTGCATATTTAGAGAAAATCTACTCATTAATTTGTATCCCTAGATGAAATTGAAACCTTCATTGATTCTATCATTAATAAAAATACCACTTCCCCAACACTTCGCTATTGCATTTTTTCTCCTAATGGTTTGAATTCTATTAGAAGTAATTTATTTCCATAAAAAGAGACACTCCCTCTTTCAAGTAGCTGGTAGTTCACAATATTGCAACTACATTCTATTTCCACTCAAACGTAGCTCAGTAGTAACTCGTTCACTAACAACATCCTTTATTTCTTAATAAAAATACTTAATCCTGCCTTTTTCTGTGTACTATTTGGCAATTCATTTGATATCTCTATCTTGCTTTCTTTTTCCATATGGTCTTCCATAATTACTTTTTTATTTCCAGATGGCTGTGTATCTGTAATTTGACTAATTATATCAAATAAAGCTTTTTGATTAGCCTTAGACTCTTTTATTAGCTCTATTTCATTACTATCTGTATTATTATCCCGTTCCTTTTGTAATAATTTCTCTAAAATTACTTCGTCAGGATTATTCCTTTTTTTCTCTATAACCTTCTCTATCCCTGTACTTTTACTTCTAGTTACTCCTTTGTCCAATAGTAAGTCTACAATATCTTTATCATTTTCAAATACCATTGTAGAAATTACACTTTCATTACTTTGTTGGATAGACTGTTCACTTGATAAAAGTATTTTCGTTTTCTGTTGTACTTGCTCCTGACGGGCTTTTAACCATACAGTAAGTGCGTCTTTTTTTATTTTTACTACAGCTTCCTTAAACTCTTCTTTTGGTACAAAGTTAGCTTGAATTTGCTGTGCCATAATCGGTTTATTATCCACTACTATTTTCACGGCACATTCAAATGGCTGCTGGTAAATAAGATCTGATGGACTAAAGATTGGTTCTGCTTGTTTTGTGAAACTATTATTCTCTTTTCTTCCATTTTTCCCTTCAAATAAAGTACCATCCTGTGCACTTACCGACTCTACATAGTGCTCTTTATCTCCAAATGTTTCAGAAAAATAATCTGCCTCTTCTTTCGTTAAATCACCATACACAAGCTTAGAACGCATTGTACTAAGTATTGTATTTTGAAAATCCTTTCCGTACTTATAGGCTAATTGAGATAGTGATTGGCATACCACCGTAATAATCATTTTATATTTACGGCTTTGAGCAGGATAGGTCTGAAAGCTTTCATAAATATAGTTAGGAAATTCATCAATAATCAAATGGGAATAGGTAGATGTATTCGCTTGTCGCCGAAAAGTTGCATTTTGGATAGACAGTGTAAAAAACTTCCCTAATACTTCTGACATCCCTTGTAATTTATCCAAGGCTGTATTAACAAGTAACAGCCCACCTAATTCTAAAAATAAATCAAAATCAAACTCTGACTTTCCAAATAACACCCTTCTTAAAATCACATTTGTAGCCATTCCAGAAAGAATATTGCGTAATCCTGATACATGTTCTTCTTTTGCATCACGATATTTGAGTTGGCCCGCGTAACTATAAGCTTTTCCATATTTAAAATACCCATCATCACTATCAACATCATAGCGAATTGTCTTTTTCGCAAATCCTTGTCCTTCTGTTACAGCGCCTAATGAAGCATGTATCCAAGCTAAAATATCTTTGATTGCTAACCAATAATTTCGTTCATCTCTATCTTCAATATCAATAATATGAATCTCTTTCTCTTTTTCATCATATCGTTTCTTTAAATCCAAATACATGTTGTAAACAAGTTGCGCATCGTTATACATATCTAATAAATTATCTAATGTAGGACGAAATGCTGGATTATGAAGCATTAACAAATAGATATAATTTTTCAAATGGGTTCGTTGTAATTGGGCAAAATAAAATTCTTGCTTTTCCCCTATTCCCTCAATAACCATCGCAAACATTTCTGCAACTAAATCAAAACTTGCATTAAATAAATTGATACATGGTGTTTTTGGATTAGTTGGATCTACATAATAGATAACTTCTTTTGGGATACCATGTGCTAACGCTAATTCCATTGCTGCATCACATAAATCTCCTGATGGCTCTATCACAATAATAGAATTAAGGTATTTCCCTTTTTCTTGTTCATATTCTTTTCCTCGGCTAATTGTTGGAAAATCGTTTATAAACTTTGTAAAGTGATGTAAATCTTGATTAATGATTGGCTTTAATAACGCTGCACTCTTCCCTGTTCCAGGACCACCAATTACCAATGTACTGACTTGCCTATCTCCCCCTGGCATAATCACATAATAATCATCTTTCGTTCTTGGTCCAAGTACAATCGAAGGTGTATAGGATGAATATTGACTAAAAAAGAAGGATTGAATAGCAAATTGGATTCTTTTTCTCATTTTATTTGGTATTATCCACTTAAATGGATGGACCCTAAATTCAAATTGATAGTCTTTAATAAATTGATAAATATCATGTAAATATGGATTGGATTTGTTAAAGATCCATAACCATATTAGAAAAAATAATAACAATGGTAATAGGTTTACAAATGTATAAAAGAACTGTTGCTGTGCTTGAGGATAAACGGAGTTGTAGAGTTCTAATGAGGACTGATTCATTGTTACTTGTTGATTTTGTAACTTTATTAAAAGATTCGATACAAATTTAGAAAATAACCAACACAATTGCATCGTGACAGCTAATACAGAAATAACGAGCGAAAATACTTTAATTCGATTCTTTTTGAATTCCTGAATGTTCGTTAAATATAACCAAGTAAACGTACTATATACAAGTGTAGCGATGTAATACCATGGATTCGTAAAACTTACATTCCCTAAAAGATAATCCACTACAGTTACTTCTTCCACTCTTACATGAAATAGTAATCGAATGTAATGAACACTTGCTTGAATTAATAAATAAAATACTCCCATAAAAGAAATCAAAGCTAACCTAAATGGCAACCTACTTCCATATCTCGGTTTAAATAACACTCGCATCCCCCCTAAAAAAGCAAAAAGTCCCCTTAAGACCTAAACACTAGGTATTAAAGAGACTTTTTGAAGTTACTTGTATTATAGCAAGCTATATTTAAAGTAACAATATCAACTTTTATATACAATAAATAAGCCCGTAATATGGCAATGGATTGTCATTTTATTTATATTTCCTAGAATATATGAACTCTGTTATTGGAAGTATCACAAATGTTAAACACACAACAATTAACAAAGGATAATTCTCAATATCCTTCATATCATACGACTTTTCCGAGATAAATAGAATTAAAAAAGAAAGAATCATTAAAATAAAATATCCAATCTTTGCACTTTTGGTTTCAATGTGTCTGTCTAATTCATCTTTTTCTCCGCCGCCTTCAAAATCTCCCCACGTCAAAGCATTAAAAATGTATGATTAAGCTATAAAACAAAGAAAAATAGACCAACCATCTATAACATCGAATCGTAGCCATCTATATAATGTTGATATAAATAGTATGCAAAAATGCTCCTAAGACAATAATTTTTTTTAGGGATTAGCCGAGAACCCTCGTGACTTTAGTCGTGAGATGAATCGGCTAATCCCTAAATTTCTTTGATCCTATCGTTATATTATCCAAACTACTGCCCTACTCGAACT
>JBJEFI010000155.1:0-4159 GCA_051873875.1 Bacillaceae bacterium
AGGGTATGTAAAATTTTTTCTTTTTGGATGGAACCTCTCCCAAATAGTGGTGGTTGCTGTAATCGATTTGTATTCGTATAAGCGACAGCTACCCCTTTTTGTAACAAGCTATAAACGACAGATGCTACAAAATTAATCCGTTCCTCAAACAATTCTGACGTTGTTTGATCTAATACAATGAAGGCATCTCTACTTGCCAATTCTTCAAATTTCTTCGTCATTAATTCATTTTTTCGAGCGGTTGCTTTCCAATGTACCCATGACATTTTATCCCCAGGTACATAATTGCGAATGCCAGAAATAAGTGTTGTATTTAATCTATTATGATTAACTGTTACTTGATTTCCTTCTTCTAATATCCGTTGCAGTTGCTGGTGAGTTAATAACTCGTAATGAGGATAAACAACAATACGATCCTCACATGGAATCATTAACTCTTTTTCAAATAGGCCTATAAAATCACCTACTGTTAAAGCCACGTGCTGAAAAAGATGTTCTCCTCGTTCCAGCTTATCTAGTCGATAAGAAAATACAATCTGCTTTCGAAAAGAAGGGAAAAAAATGATTTTACTAGACTGATTTCCCTTCTGTAATTTTGGAGATAGCTTATCTTCCACTAAAATATAAATTAATGGAAGGTACCATGGACATTGCAACTGAATCTCCACCTCCACGCTATCTCCCGTTCGAAAGTTTGTATTCGTAAGCTGTCTAGAAATCTTTATTTTTTTTAAAGGATAAAAAAATAGTAGTATCCCGTACATTGCAAATGGAAGAAAACTATAAAAGACAAACCAACTTACAAATCCACCTTGAAACATACTATATATAAACGATAAGCATATAAGGAAAAGAAGCCGCAGTATTTTTCCATAAGATGCTAGCCACTTATACCATTGGCGAATCATTTCTTAACAATCCTTTGAAATGGAATAGGAACGTTGGCAATGATATCTTGGATGAATGATTCCTGTGTTACGCCACTATAACGAACCTCTGGCTTAAGAATAATGCGATGCCCCAACACAAATGGTGCTAAATAACGAATATCATCAGGAATGACGTAATCTCGGTCATGAATACAAGCGTAAGCTTGTCCAGCCTTCATTAGCGCTAAAGACCCACGCGGACTTACGCCTAATTCAACATGTTGATGACGTCTCGTTTGATGAATAAGTTGAACGATGTATCTTTTTACTTCTCCCCCTACTAATACTTGCTTCACTTTTTCTTGTAAATCCCGTATATCTTCCAAAGTAGCAACAGGTGCAATATCTTCAATTGGATGACGAAATTGAGCTCGGCTTAATATTTCTATTTCTTCCTGAAGAGTTGGATAGCCAATTTTTACTTTTAACAAAAAACGATCCAATTGTGCTTCAGGTAGTGGATAAGTTCCTTCGTATTCAATTGGATTTTGAGTAGCCATTACAAAAAAAGGCTTTTCTAGCTTTCTCGTTACACCATCAATCGTAACACTACCTTCTTCTAATCCTTCTAATAAGGCAGATTGTGTTTTTGGTGATGTCCGGTTAATTTCATCCGCCAAAATAATATTGCCCATAATTGGTCCTGGGTGAAACACAAATTCTTGATAACGAGGATCAAAAATATTCGTTCCTGTTACATCCGATGGCAGTAGATCTGGTGTAAATTGAATGCGCTTAAAATTTGCATTAATGGATGCTGCCAATGCCTTTACCATCATTGTTTTCCCTACCCCTGGCACATCCTCTAGTAACATGTGTCCCTCTGCCAATAAGGTTACTAAACTTAATTCTGTAATCGAGCGTTTCCCAATAATCACACGGTCTATATTCGTTAAAATAGCCTCAATAATATCGTTTTGTTGTTTATAAATCATAACTTCCTCCCTTTGAAAGAAAATTCAATCTATTCTATTCATTAACAATTAGTCCTCTTTTCATACAAGGCTTTCGACATTCTTTTGGAAATAGTGCCTATTTACTTTTCCTACAAATATTATATCATTTTATCCATCGTAATTATTAGAATGTTTATATTTTTCTGCAATTAACAAAAAGTCTCCTGAAAACAAAAAAATAGACTGCATACATACAGTCTATTTTGCTTCTTGTTTTGTTTTCTTTAAAACAAAATAACGACAACCAAAGCTACAAAACTCATATAAATATTCTTCGAAAGAGCTAATTTTCGTTTCAAAGGTTGCACGAGAATTGCTATCCTCATAAAAACCTTTTAATCGTAATTGATCATAACTCCAATCGCCAACAATATAATCATATTTATTCAAAATATCACTATATCTAGCTTTGAATGCTTCTTCATCAAAGCCATTATTTCGCTCTTCAATTACTTCGTAACATGCATTATTAATTGAAATCAACTTTTTCACCTGCCAACCAAACAATCTACTTTCATTTTATCACGGTTGGAAAAAATTCGCTATATAACCTCATTTACATCCGAGCTTGAGCTGCTTTCACTTGCTCATCTGCATGATAAGAAGAACGTACTAATGGACCAGATTCACAATGGCTAAACCCTTTTGATAATGCAATTTCTTTTAATTGTAAAAATTCATCTGGCGTATAATATTTTTCTACCTCTAAATGTTTTTTCGTTGGTTGCAAATATTGACCAATTGTCATAATATCCACATCATTTTTTCGTAAATCATCCATCGTTTCCAAAATTTCTTCCCATGTTTCCCCTAAACCAACCATTAAGCTAGATTTCGTTGGAATATTTGGGTTAATTTCTTTAGCACGACGTAAAAATTCTAACGAACGATCATATCTTGCTTTTGCACGAACACGATCAGATAAACGCGCAACCGTTTCGATATTATGGTTTAAAATATCTGGCTTGGCATCCATTAATTGTTTTAAATTTTCATAAATGCCACCCATATCAGATGGTAATACTTCTACGCTTGTAAATGGACTTTTGCGACGAATAGCACGAACAGTTTCCGCAAAAATAGAAGCACCCCCATCTTTTAAATCATCACGAGCTACAGCTGTAATAACAACGTGCTTTAAGTTCATATCCGCAACAGAATCTGCTACTTTTTCTGGCTCTGCCAAATCCAATTCAGTAGGCATTCCTGTTGTTACCGCACAAAAACGGCAAGCACGTGTACAAATATCACCAAGAATCATAAATGTAGCTGTTTTACGTACAGCCCAGCATTCATGTAAGTTTGGACAACGTGCCTCTTCACAAACCGTATGAAGATTTTTTGACCGCATCATTTTTTTTATATTTGAATAATTTTCATTCGTATTTAATTTTATCTTTAACCACTCTGGTTTCCGTTGACGTTCTTTAATTGACATCTTGAGCCCCTCCATTATGTATATGAAATCATTACTTTCACTTTACCATATTAAAAGAGCATTCTACAAAGAAAACGTTCAGTAATTAGTTTTTCTTTTTACCTTCAATTGGTATGGAAGGAATTATTCCACTATTGTTTCCGCTTCCATTATACCAATTTGGAACTTCGCCTTGAATAACACGCATTGTTACAGGAATATCCATTTTTATTTTTGATAGCTCCGTTTCGAAAGGAATAACTACCTTCAAATCTGCCTCTACATGAACGCTAACATCGACAAGGGCATTATTAATCCCGTAAGGCTGAATTGATTTTTTTACATCTGTAACGACATCTCCAATTACTTGAAAGGAAATAGGAATATTTGGTCCAAGCGATCCAAGAATCGTATTTCCTGTAACCATTCCTAAAGGTACTTCTAACACCATCTCACGCTTCTTTGAATCAACGGCTACCTCCTCTCCTATTTCTTCAGTGGCAATTTGCTTTAATGAAGATACTTGCATGTTTTCTTCAATTGCCTTTGTTAATCTAGCGAGAAATTGATTAATAATAGTGGCATCGAAATCAACGGAAGCAATCTTTCCTTGATTATCTACAGTAGACGTAATTAAGTTTTTTTTATCTAAATTTTCCTTCGTCACTTGTTCAATTGCGTCTGAAATGGCAACAACAGCAATTTTTTTTGTATGTGTTTGAGCATAGCTCATCACAGACGGTTGAATACTTCGGTTAATAAACCAGACCAAAAAGATAGGAGTCACAATTATTAAAAGAAATACAATATATCGTCTCCTGAAAGTAAATGGGATAACAGGAGGTTTAAACTTATAC
>JBJEFI010000155.1:4259-26714 GCA_051873875.1 Bacillaceae bacterium
AAAAAGAAAAACTTGAGGCGGTACTATCAAAAGTATTAACAGTTGGTAGTACTCTATATAAATGTCACACCATCTTTAACAATGCATCTCGTCCAATCATACCAGGTTTAATTCCTAAGTGCTTAGCATGAATGGTGACTGATTCTAGTGGTGCATCTAGTAATTGTTCAATTGTGCGAACACCGACTGCCCTTCCTGCAAGAATGCCTCGGTCACGTAGTTTTTCATTTAATAAACCAATATCAAGTGCCCCACACATAATATATCCTTTTTCACTTGTGACAGCTAATAAGGTTGTCTTTGGTAATTCAATAGAAATGGCAGTAAAGGTATAATCAGCTATTTTTAGTGGATAGACAGAAAACATGAAAAAACCTCCCTTTACCACTCAATTTATGATAAGGGGAAGGATAGGTGCAGGTATATCATTCATCCTTTGACAATTGCCATTGCACAATATCACGCAGTAATTCTGGCATAAAATAGGTAATTGGATAGTTAGCTAAGTCAGGAAAAATATAACCAAATGTAAACATATCTAGCGTTCCTAATCGATATATTTTCTCTTCATGAAGCAGTTCATTATTTATGTAAAGATTACTTCCTTCTTTCTTTACACCATCATAAATCATTTTGCCCATTACTTTTCCCCGAAAGCCTAATCCTTTAATTTCTAGTTTCTCTATTTCTTCGGTACTTGCTTGTTCAATTAATTTTTGTAAGGAAGATCCAGGTATATCAATAACACATGGATTAATTGGGTGTGGACAAATTTGGTGAATATCCTTTGCTGTTACGATTCCTTTATGAAGAGGAGCTAATAAAACTCCTGCATTTACCATCCCAATATCCGCTTGGCACCACTGGCGAATGGATGTAGCCAATGAGCTTATAAAAGGTGTCTCTTTATTCCAATCAACTGCCAAATCTTGCTGCAACATAGTAACACGTCGTGCCAGTTTTTCTTCTGCTTGTTGCTCTAAGTTTTGAAGAGAAGACAAAGTTGGCAAGTCGACACCAATTAATTGACTTGCTTCAACTAAATTTGCTTTTTTAGAGCCAGTAGATGTTACTTCAACATGTCCAACATACATGCCATATTTTCCAGCACCACAAAGCAATACATCATTTATCACTTTTCCCTCTGGTAAAACATGATGAGTATGCGCCCCTAAAATCAGGTCAATCATCGGAAATTGTTCTGCAATTTTTTCATCGCTCTTAATTCCTAAATGAGAGAGTAACACAATGACATCTACTTCCGATGTTAGTTCCGCTAAAATGTTTTTTAACACCTCTATCGGATCCTCAATCGTCCATCCTAACTTTCCATATAATTCAGTAAAGGGAACAGTTAAACCTATCACCCCTACTCGTAAATCTGATAACTGATAAATCGTATATGGCTTTAACCAATTTGGCTTACTTCCATCTAAATAAGCGAGATTACCGACAAGTACGTCAAATTGGCTCTGTTCATATAACTCATCTAAATGCTCATGAGCCAATGTAATCCCTTCGTTATTCCCTATTGTAATCGCATCTATCCCTGCTCGATTTAATAACTCTATATTCCATTTTCCATACGAAGCTTCTGAAATCGAATTTGAGCGATCAACAAAATCCCCAATATCAAAAAAGAGACAAGCCTCTCCATTTTCCTTATGCTTTTTTCGTTGTTGATTTATATAATAGATAATTTGAGGCCAATTTTCAAAATGACTATGCAAGTCATTGATGTGGTAAATATGTAGCGAGCGTTGCAAAAATAGCCCTCCAATCTCATCAAAATACGCCGTTTTCTCTACGTAAAAAAGTCTTTATGGCAATAATACCATAAAGACTTGTTAAATACCTTTATAATTAACCGATAGAACCTTCCATTTCGAACTTGATCAGTCTGTTCATTTCAACAGCGTATTCCATTGGTAATTCTTTTGTAAATGGTTCAATGAAGCCCATTACGATCATTTCTGTTGCTTCTTGCTCAGAAATACCACGGCTCATTAAGTAGAATAATTGTTCTTCCGATACTTTTGAAACCTTCGCTTCATGCTCTAAAGAGATATTATCGTTTAAGACTTCATTGTATGGAATTGTATCTGATGTTGATTCATTATCAAGGATTAATGTATCACATTCAATATTTGAACGAGAATTATCTGCTTTACGTCCAAATTGAACGATACCACGGTATGTTACTTTACCGCCTTGTTTTGAAATTGATTTTGAAACGATTGTTGAAGATGTATTTGGTGCTAAGTGAATCATTTTCGCACCTGCATCTTGATGTTGTCCTCTACCTGCAATCGCAATAGAAAGTGTTAAACCACGAGCACCTTCCCCTTTTAAGATTACAGCAGGGTATTTCATTGTTAATTTCGAACCGATGTTACCATCAATCCATTCCATTGTTGCACGTTCTTCACAAACTGCACGTTTTGTAACTAAGTTAAATACGTTGTTTGCCCAGTTTTGGATTGTTGTGTAACGACAATATGCATCTTTTTTGATGATGATTTCTACAACAGCACTGTGTAAAGAGTTTGTTGTATAAACAGGTGCTGTACAACCTTCTACGTAGTGTACATGTGCGCCTTCATCAACGATGATTAACGTACGTTCGAATTGTCCCATATTTTCAGAGTTAATACGGAAGTAGGCTTGTAATGGTGTATCTACTTTTACACCTTTTGGCACGTAGATGAATGAACCACCAGACCAAACAGCTGAGTTTAATGCAGCGAATTTATTGTCTGTTGGTGGAATTACTTTTCCAAAGTGCTCACGGAAAATATCTTCATTTTCACGTAAAGCAGAATCTGTATCTTTGAAAACAATTCCTTTTTCTTCTAAGTCTGTTTGCATATTGTGGTATACAACCTCAGATTCATACTGAGCCGATACACCTGCAAGGTATTTTTGTTCTGCTTCAGGAATACCTAAGCGATCAAATGTATTTTTGATTTCTTCTGGTACTTCATCCCAAGAACGTTCTGTTTTCTCTGATGGTTTTACATAGTACGTAATTTCATCAAAGTGTAAATCAGATAAATCTCCACCCCATTGAGGCATTGGAATATTGTAAAAATGCTCTAATGATTTCAAACGGAAATCTAACATCCATTGTGGTTCTTCTTTCATACGAGAAATTTCTTCCACGATTTCTTTTGTTAAGCCACGTTTTGAACGGAAAATCGAAACATCTTTATCGTGGAAGCCATATTTGTAATCGCCAATTTCAGGCATTTGCTTCGTCATTACGTCACCCTCCTATTCGTTCTCGTTAACGCCTTTTTCCATCGCTTTCCACGCTAACGTTGCACATTTAATACGTGCAGGAAACTTGGCTACACCAGAAAGTGCTTCAATGTCTCCTAAATCTAAATCCTCATCAATTTCTTTGCCTTGCATTAAATCAGAAAAAGCTTTCGAAAGTTTTAATGCTTCTTCTACTGTTTTTCCTTTAACTGCTTGTGTCATCATTGATGCAGATGACATGGAAATCGAACAACCTTCTCCATCAAAGCGCGCATTTACAACTTTGCCGTCCTCAACTTTTAATTGTAGTTGGATGCGATCGCCACAAGTTGGATTGTTCATATTAATTGTAATATCTTCTTCATTCTCTACGATACCTTTGTTACGAGGTTTTTTATAATGATCCATAATCACTTGACGATATAGTATATCTAAATTGGAATTATTAAAAGACATCTGTAAAATACTCCTTCGTTTTGATTAATCCAGCAACGAATTCGTCAATTTCTTCTTTTGTATTATATAAGTAAAAACTTGCACGAGCAGTTGATGAAACGTTCAAATAACGCATTAATGGTTGAGCACAATGATGACCAGCACGAATCGCGATCCCTTCTACATCTAATACAGTTGCCACATCGTGTGGATGTACATCATCAATATTAAATGTAACAAGACCAGCGCGTTCTTTCGGTCCATAAATTGTCACACCATCTACAGTAGATAGTTGTTGTAATGCATATTGGGCTAATTCATGCTCATGCTTTTCAATATTTTCAAGGCCAATTTCCTCTAAGAAATCAATTGCTGCACCAAGTCCAACTGCTCCAGCAATAATTGGTGTGCCTCCTTCAAATTTCCAAGGAAGCTCCTTCCATGTTGATTCATATAAATCAACAAAGTCAATCATTTCGCCACCAAATTCAATTGGCTCCATGTTTTCTAAAATGTGCTTTTTACCATAAAGGACACCGATTCCTGTTGGCCCACACATTTTGTGACCTGAAAAAGCGTAAAAATCACAATCTAAATCTTGTACATCAATACGCATATGTGGTGCACTTTGAGCCCCATCGACGACCATAATGGCACCATGTTGATGAGCCACTGCTCCAAGTTCCTTCACTGGGTTAATAGAACCAAGTACGTTAGAAACATGCATAATCGATACAATTTTTGTTTTATCTGTAATTACTTTTTTCGCTTCTTCTAAGTCAATTCGACAATCTTCCGTTAGAGGAATGTATTTTAAGATTGCACCTGTCGCCTTTGCCACTTGTTGCCAAGGAATAATGTTGCTGTGATGCTCCATATAAGAAATGACAATTTCATCGCCAGGTTGTAAATATTGACGAGCATAACCACTCGCTACTGTATTTAATGCAGTTGTTGTCCCTCGTGTGAAAATAATTTCTTCGTATGTTTTGGCATTGATAAACTTACGAACCTTTTCACGAGCACCTTCATATGCATCCGTTGCTTTCGTACCAAGTGTATGAACACCACGGTGTACATTTGAATTGGCTGTTCGATAGTAATTGTCAACTGCTTCGATTACTTGAATCGGCTTTTGCGATGTTGCTGCACTATCTAAATATACTAATGATTTATCATGAACTTTTTCATTTAATATTGGAAAGTAACGACGTATTTCCTGAACGTTCATTTTACTTCACTTTCCCTTCGATAACCTCAACTAAACGTTGTTTTACCGCTTCAATTGGTAATTCATTCACAACTGGTGCTAAGAAACCATGAATTACTAAACGTTCTGCTTCTTTCTTTGGAATACCACGACTCATTAAATAATATAACGTATTTGGATCAACACGACCTGCTGATGCTGCGTGACCTGCTAATACATCATCTTCATCAATTAATAAGATTGGGTTGGCATCCCCACGTGCTTTTTCATTTAACATTAAAACACGAGAAGCTTGTTGTGCGTTTGATTTTGATGCACCATGTTCGATTTTACCAATCCCATTGAAAATATGAGATGCTTCATCACGAACAACACCATGTTTTAAAATGTCACCTTCAGAATGTTTACCAAAGTGAACAATTTTTGTTGTGAAGTTTTGTTTTTGTTTTCCACGACCGATTGTTACCATTTTCGTATTGGCAACAGAACCATCACCGATTAAGTTTGTTACATTTTCAGATACAGTATCACCATCGTTCATTAATCCTAACGCCCATTCTAATTTACCGTTACGACTAACAACACCACGACGATTTACATATGTTACTGTGTCTTTTGATAATGTATCAACCGCACCGAAGTGAACTTGTGCATTTTCGCCAACAAGTACTTCGCCAATCATGTTTACTTTGATTGTTACATCCTCAGCAATTACATTTTCTACATATGTTACTGCACTATTTGTATCTGCCACTACTAGTACGTGATTAAAAATATTTTTCACTGCTCCATCATAGTAGAAAACTGCTTGAATTGGTTCTTCAATGATTACATTTTTTGGAACATATAAAAAAGCTCCGTTGTTGATGCACGCAGCATGTAAAGCAGTTAAACGGTTTTCATCTACTTTCACACCATCTTGCATAATATATTTCTCTACTAATTCGCTATGTTCGCGAACAGCAGTCATCATATCTGTAAACACAACACCTTTTGCACGTAATGTTTCTGATAAAACAACGTGTGCTGCACCTGTGTTATGTTGAATTAAAAAGTTGTCGCTAGCTAATGATGTCACATAAGCTGGTAGATTTTCTAATTTTGTTGCCTCGCTGACAACAATACTTGGATTTTCTCCGAAGAAATCCCAATTTTTAATATTTGTTTTATCTGGTTTTGGTAACTCTAATTGTTCCGCCTTCGCTAATGCGTCTTGACGAAATTGTTGGAACCATGCTACTTCATTTAAAGAAGTTGATAACTTCATTAATTGTTCTTGTTCAAAAGGTAATGTAACTCCAATTGTCATACCCTATTCCTCCTTTCCTTCTAATCTGAATTAAGCGTTGTGTTCTACCACTTCATCTTCAAGTCCTAATTCTTTTTTAATCCAGTCATATCCTTCTGCTTCTAAGCGTTGTGCTAATTCAGAACCGCCAGATTTTACGATGCGTCCGTTCATCATAACATGTACATAATCTGGTGTAATGTAGTTTAATAAACGTTGATAGTGAGTGATAATTAAGCAACCGAACTCTTCGCCACGCATTTCGTTTACACCTTTTGCAACGATTTTTAATGCATCAATATCTAATCCTGAATCAATTTCATCTAAGATTGCAATTTTCGGTTCAATCATCATCATTTGTAAAATTTCATTACGTTTTTTCTCACCACCAGAGAAACCTTCATTTAAATAACGATGAGCCATTTCTGGGTTCATTTCTAATAAGTCCATTTGCTTATCAAGTGTGCGGATAAATTTCATTAATGAAATTTCATCTCCTTCTTCACGACGAGCATTCATTGCTGAACGTAAGAAGTCAGAGTTTGTTACACCTGAAATTTCACTTGGATATTGCATTGCTAAGAAAAGACCAGCACGAGCACGTTCGTCTACTTCCATTTCTAATACATCTTCACCATCAAGCATAATGCTTCCGCTTGTTACTTCATATTTTGGATGCCCCATAATTGCAGCTGATAAAGTAGATTTACCAGTACCATTTGGTCCCATAATTGCGTGGAATTCTCCACCTTTAATTTCAAGGTTTACACCCTTTAAAATTTCTTTGCCATCGATCGCAACGTGTAGATCTTTAATTACTAAAGTTGAACCTGCCATTTGTATAACCCTCCAAAAAAAATATATTTATTAAATATATAGTAATACAACATTAAGTTGATTTTCTAGTTGAAATAATTCTCATTCTCATTTTATTCTCATTCTAATCTAAAAGCAAGGGAAATGCGTAGAAAAGAATTTTTTGAACATTTAACCTATCTTCGCTAACACGAAAAATCACACTTCAAAATAGTAAAAAATCAAAAGAAATACAAGGGAAAACTATGTATTAGCATAGAACTGATTCGTTCAATTAACCTTCAAAGGAACACCCCTATGAATGTAAGGTTTATTTTATTCCACCTATAAAAACAACTTTTCTTGCTTCTATTTAATTAGCAGACATCGCTTCCTTTATCATTATATTAGAAATCTCTTTATCACCATAATAACATAGTAGGAGCTAAAATGCTCATCAGCCACTATAGACAGAAAAGGTTATCTCTATATAGAGATAACCGATTTCTTCCTATTATTATTTAACTGGTACAACTGCCCCTTTGTATTCTTCCAAAATAAAGTCTTGGATTTCTTTTGAATGTAATACGTCAACTAACGCTTTGATTTCTTTTTTGTTTTCGTCGCCTTTACGTACTGCAATTACATTTACATAAGGCGATTCAGAACCTTCTATAGCAATTGCATCTTCTTTTGGATTTAAACCATTATCAATTGCAAAGTTTGTATTAATTAATACAGCATCGCCTTCACCATTTTTATATGCTTTTGGCAATAGTTCTGCATTTACTTTTGCATTAAATTTTAAGTTTTTAGGATTTTCGACGATATCTTTCACTTCAGCTTTTGTTTGGTCAATGCCATCTTTTAACTTAATTAAACCTTCTGCTTGAAGCAATAATAACATACGCCCATGGTCTGCTACAGAGTTACTCATAAGAATTTCTGCACCGTTTGGTAAATCTTTTAGCGACTTATATTTTTTTGAATAAACGCCAATTGGTTCAATGTGAATACCACCTGCGTTTACAAAGTTATAATTATTTTCTTTGTTTTGTGCTTCTAAATAAGGAATGTGTTGGAAGTAGTTAGCGTCTAACTCTTTGGATTCCAATGCTTTGTTTGGTAACACATAGTCATCGAATTTTTTAATTTTTAATTTGATTCCTTCTTTTTCTAACAATGGTTGTGCTTCTTTAAGAATTTCAGCATGTGGTGTGTTTGATGCACCAACAACTAATGTTTTTTCGTCTTTTGCTCCAGCTCCCCCACAAGCTGTTAACCCAAATAATGCTGCTCCTGCTACAACTGATAATAATAATTTCTTCATTTTTCTTTTCTCCTTTTCCTATCGTTTGTCTATTTTTTTTATAATTGCATCTCCAATAAATTGGATAATAAAAACAATGATTAAAATTAATACAGTTGAAATAAAGGTGATATCATTTTGACTTCGTTGGAAACCATCATAATAAGCTAAGCTTCCTAGTCCACCTGCTCCAATTGCACCAGCCATTGCCGTAAAGCTTACTAACGAAATCGTTGTAACGGTAATACCTGATATAAGTGCTGGACGTGCTTCTGGAATAAGGATTTTAAAAATAATCGTGCTTGTTTTCGCTCCCATTGCCACCGCTGCCTCGATAACGCCTTTATCAATTTCACGAAGGGCTATTTCCACCATTCTGGCATAAAAAGGAGCCGCTCCAATAATAAGTGCTGGAAGTGCGGCAGAGGCACCAAGCATAGACCCGACTAACCAAGTTGTAAATGGAATTAATAAAATGATTAAAATGATAAATGGAATCGATCGAAAAATATTTACATACGCGGCGATAATTGTGTTAATCACTTTGTTTTCCCACAATTGCCCTTTTCCTGTTAAAAATAATAGCAATCCTAAAATTAATCCAAAAACAAGGGTGGCAATTGCCGCGACTCCTGTCATATATAATGTTTCAATCGTTGCCGTTATTAGTTCTTCTACATCTACATTTGGAAACCAACTAGCTAGCATAATCTGTCACCTCCGTCTTAACACCACATTCATGTAAGTAAGTTATTGCTCGCTCTACTTCACTCTTTTCACCATTTAAGTGAATCGATAATTGCCCAACCATTTTTTCTGCTGTTGTTGTTAATCCCCCTTGCAAAATGTTTACTTCTACTTTGAAATCCTGTACTAATTTCATAATAATTGGCTGTTCTGCTACATCACCAACGAAGGTTAGTTTTAACACTTTTCCCGATGGCGTTTTTTGCTGTAAGTGAACAACTGCATCTTTCACATCTTCATTCGTTGGAAGAAGTTGTCCAACAAAACGTTTTGTAATTTCTTGCTTTGGTTGACTAAAGACTTCTAATACGCTACCAGATTCTACGACCTTGCCACTTTCCATCACTGCTACCCGGTGACAAACTTTTTTAATAACATGCATTTCATGTGTAATAAGGACAATTGTTAATTTCATCTTTTGATTAATTTCCACTAATAAATCAAGAATTTGATTAGTCGTTTCTGGATCAAGTGCAGAAGTTGCTTCATCACATAATAAAACACTTGGTTTATTAGCAAGGGCTCTCGCAATCCCCACCCTTTGTTTCTGTCCCCCACTTAATTGAGACGGATAACTATCTTCTCGACCAGTCAAGCCAACAAGTTCAATCAGCTCTTTTGAACGTGCACGACGCTTTGCTTTTGAATATCCTGCAATTTCTAATGGAAGCTCTATATTTTCACGAACTGTTCGTGACCATAAAAGATTGAAATGCTGGAAAATCATTCCGATATCTTGTCTTGCTTCTCTTAATTCTCGACCTTTTAATTTAGAAATAACTTTTCCATTAATCAGGACGTCCCCTGATGTTGGTGCTTCTAGTTGATTGAAAAGACGAATAAGTGAACTTTTTCCGGCTCCACTATATCCGATTACTCCAAAAATTTCTCCTTGCTTTATTTGGAGTGATACATTGTCTACTGCAACAACTTGACCACTTTTTGTTTTATACTTTTTTACTACGTCTTTAATTGTAATCATCGTGTCACCTCTCCAATTTGCTGATAAAATTAAAAATCCCTTTCTACATGAGTAGAAAGGGACACGTTTATGTATCTCGCAATCTCTCATCTTTCAAAGCTAACGCTTTGACGGAATTAGCACCATACCAATACACATAGTATTGACGGTTGCTGGGCTTCACAGGGCCAGTCCCTCCACCTCTCTGGATAAGAGAAAATCAATTTGATTTTCGATTATATATTTGATTTTTTTCGACAATTCATTTCCTTGTTTTGTATTCTAGCAGTACAAAAAAAGAATGTCAACAATTTTTAGTCAATTAAGAAACTTTCAATTTACTTAAATATAAAATAGATTCTATCACCAGTAATGTTCGAAAATTCCCACTGTATTTTACTTGTTGTAAAAAAATTGCTTTTTGCAATGGCATTTCTCCATCAATCACTTTTTCTAAATATGTTTCATCTCCATATATAAATAGAACTGGAGATTCTATTTCCGCTACTTGTACTCCTTCTTTTGAGCAAATAAATCCCGCACTACTTTTATCACCTTTAAAAGAAACTGAAATTTCATTTGAAGACTGTAACATGTTTGCATAATTTGTTTCCTTATAACGCTTTATAAATAATTCCATCCCTTTCTTTAAACACATTGTTATCGCCCCGTTTCATTTTGTTATCTTATGTACTTAATTTCAAGATAAACAGTCAGCTTCCTTTGATAATCGTGCGACAACATTTTTGTATTTCCCGCGAAATATAAAAGTCCATGTCAGCTTTTGACATGGACATAAGAACGAACTTTATTTAATAAATATGGAACGGATTGAAAGGCATATAGTTTATCTTCTACCTCACCGTTATTTAAAAATAGCAAACAGGGAACACTTTCAACGCCCCATTTTACTGCATAATTGGAAAAATAATTTACATTTATCATTCCAACGTTCTCTACTTTTTCAATCTCAAGAACGACTGTTAACATTTTTTTTGAAACTTGGCATGTACCACATAGTGGTGTATATGCATAAACAAGCCAACGACCTTCCATCCCCTCAATATCTGTGCCTTGTAATTCCTTCATTGATAACTCCTACTTATTTAAATATTGCGTATCCACATCAATATCTGCATGTAATAAGACACTTGCCAAATGTCGCTTCGGTGCAGCTGCCACTTCTCGATAAGATCGGTCAATATACAAATGTTCTGCTCGTGGAAACTCACGCTTTAGTTGTTTTCGTAAACGTTCCCCTGCATCATCTGCATCAACAAGTACATACACATCCTTGTCAAAAAGTTCATCAATCAATTCATCAAGACGGGTCATACTAATCGTCCCATTCGTACAAACAATTTCCACATCTTCACGTATTATATTTTGAATGACTTTCTTATCTGATGTTCCTTCAACAATAATGACCTTTGACATATGCATCACCCAACAATGTAGATTGGTTTATAAAGAATTTGTATTTAGTATATTCAAGATGCCCAGACTTGTTTCCTGCTTTATTAGAAAAACTGCAAACGTTCCTTTCAATATCACGTAGCAATAGCAAGGGATATTGAAAGGAGTCTCTCAACAGATGTTGGAACCTCAACTACAAAAAGTCTGAACTTGGACTTTTTTGGATGAGGTGAAACATCCAAAGAGAGACAGCTGGAGGTTGGACATAGAAAAAACATTAGCTGTACTATCAAGAATGATAGTGCTTGATAGTAGTACTCCGACAAATAATATGGCATCTGGAAATTAGATATTAAAAAACGATACCTATATTCATATTTCTAGATAGATTATGTTATATAAAAATAAGTTATCCTAAAAACGCCAGTGTATTACTGATGATTTTTACACTTTTCCCATTTTTTGTTACTAAAATTGTAAATTAATTACTATAAACATTGTAAAGTCAATTGTTGTCAAAGATTAACTTTTTTTTTGAACGATTTATATTCCCTTGTTCAAAAAAAACTCGGCAATTGCCGAGCCACACTTATGCTTCTTTTACTAATTCAGCATATTGTTCTGCTGTTAATAATTTTTCAAATTCACTTTCATCACTAGGTTCAACGACAATCATCCACGCTTGCTCATAAGGTGATTCATTTACTAATTCTGGTGCATCTTCTAATTCTGTATTAATTGCAACAACTTTCCCACTAATAGGTGCATATAATTCAGAAACTGTTTTTACTGATTCAACGCTACCGAATGGTTCGTCCATTGTTAATTCCGCACCAACTTCTGGCAATTCAACAAACACGATATCGCCTAATTCTGCTTGTGCAAAATCTGTGATCCCAATGTAACATTTCCCATCTACTACTTTTACCCATTCGTGTTCTTCTGAATAACGTAATCCTGCTGAAATATTCATGTCTAAATCCCCCTAAAAATTATGTATAATAGCGTATAAAATTACGCTTGTACCCATGTTTGTTCGAATGTTTTTTCATTAAATCCAACTGTTACACGTTTGCCGTCTGTTAAAATTGGACGCTTAATTAGCATACCATCTGAAGCTAGCAACTCATAAATTTCTTCATTAGACATGGTACTTACTTTGTCTTTTAATCCTAATTGACGATATTTTTGACCACTTGTATTAAAAAACTTCTTTAATTCTAACTCACTTTTTTCATGTAGTGCTTTTATCTCTTCTTTTGAAGGTGGGGCTTCAACAATATGAATTGCTTTATAAGCAAGTTCATTTGCCTCCAACCATTTTTTTGCCTTTTGACACGTTCCACACTTTGGATACCAATACATTGTAATCGACATTTTTTGCTTCACCTCACCAATATTTTACCATAAAACAAAAATATCAGGCACTGTTTTCTACCTGATATCCCCATTTATATTTCTAATTTTTCAGTTAAATCAAGTTGGATAATGTTGTTTTTAAAATAATAAATAGCTAATGCAATTTGAACTACACCAATTATTACTAAAATATACAATGGCGAAACGTATGAAACGATAGCACCAAAGATAATAAATCCTAATGGAGTGATAGCACTAGCACCTGTTTCCAAAAATCCCATTACACGACCACGATATTCATCAGGTGTTTCTTTTTGTAAAATGACAAAAATAGGAATATTAACAACCATCATCATACACCCTAATCCAAAACAAATGGCTGCCAAATAGCTAAATGTAATCATTTCGTTCACTGAGCCAAACAGATCTCCTGCCGCAAAACCAACCATTGCCATACATACGCCCATCATCGTCAAGCCAATAAATACAAATTTATTTTTATTTTGAATTTCCTTCCGACTAGACATAATTATCGCTGCTATAAATGTCCCACAGGCAATTGCCCCTTCAATAAAGCCGAATTTGTCCGAACTAATTTCTCGGATTGTAACAGAAATATATGGAAGATAAACGGCAAATGCTGCAAAGAAAAAGTTAAGAATAAAGGCAAATAAAATAAGTGGTCCTAAAAAACGATGGTTTTTCACATATACAAAGCCATCCTTTAAGCTATCAAGCACAGGCATTTTTTCTTCACTACCATCTTTTTTCTCTTCTAAGTATAAATCATAGCGAATAACCAAAGCGGTACATGCGGAAATGAAAAACGTACAAGCATTTATTATCATAAAGGTTGGCAAGGATACAAAGGCAAATAAAAATCCCCCAATAACAGGCCCAAGCATTCCAGATAAAGATACAATCGATTGATTAATGCTGCTTGCTTTTTGAATTTGATCTTTAGCAACCATATTAGGAATGGCAGACGTGATGGCTGTTCCATAAAATGTACTAACAGTATTTAATAAAATAGAAGCAACATAAAGTACAATTAATTCATTTGAAATGTTAGTAAAGACAAGGAACAGTCCAGCAGCAATAAATGCACTAATAAAGTCAGCACTTACTATTACTCGCTTGCGATCATAACGGTCACTTATTACACCAGATATAGGTCCTAATAACACCCTCGGCAATGTGCTACACAATAAAGATATGGAAAAATTCATTGCTGAACCTGTTACTTTTAAAATATATAAACTTATTGCAAATGCATACACAGATGAACCAAGTGTAGCCATTAACTTTCCAATCACAAATAGTACAAGATTTCTTGTAGCGATTTGTTGTTTTTTCACCTCATCCATGAAGGTCCCCTCTACTTCCTATAAAATGATTTGAATGTGAACATCATCCCCACTTTTCACATCCACTAATACTAAACCTTTATATTCCTTTATTTCTTTCTTCAACGTTCGGAAAAGACGATGATAATTAATTTGAGATAGTATCGTAATTACTTCATTATTCTCTTTTCTTTTTGCCTGTTTTAAACCCGCTTTTATCATAAAAGGTGCAAGTGAAAGTGGCACTGGAATATGCCACTTTTTACCCCCTTCTATTTGTAGTCGCACCCGCATCTTTTTATTCCCCCCTATTCGATTGTAATTTTTACAATTTCCCCATCTGCTGCTTTAATATCAACAAGAGGACCATCTACTTCATTTTCCAACGCGTGTAAAATAAGGTTAAAGTCGATATTCTCTAATACTTCCGGATCAATATTTGATTTACTTAATAAACTAGGTAAGAAATCTTTCGTTGCACCAATCATTACTTTAATTAGCTTTAACGGTACATTTACATTTACTTCATCTTCTCCACTTAACACTTGAACACGTAATTTTTTATTAAAATATTCTTCCGTACGCTCTTGTTTTACTTTTTCTTCCTGATTCATTAATGTAATTAATTCTGCGCCTTTCTCAGCATCAATTTTTCCTTCTTGCATCATTGTTAATACTTTTGCAATTTCTTCTTTCATAGTAGCTTTCCCCTCACTTTTTCATTTTTCGTAATGCATCATCAATGGATATTTCCCCTTTTTCCAATTGCTCAACAATACTCTTTGATTCATTTTCTTGCTTCGCAATTGGGCCACCTATTGCACGAACAACGTCGTCTAACTTGCCTCGAACGGTTGGATAAGATACATTTAATTCTTTTTCTACCTCTTTAATATTTCCACGACATTTTAAGAACACTTCAATAAAATCTAACTGTTCTTTCTTTAAAGAAGCTAACTTTGACAATTTAAACTCATTTTCGATTGTTGTTTGACACTTTTTGCATTTTAAACGGGTAATGGTTAAATCATTGCTACAAACAGGGCAGTGTGTTAATACTTCGTATGCCATTTTTAACCCCTTTCTTTAATTTATTTAATTTTATTATACATAAAACTAAATATTTTTAAAACAAAAATTAATAATGTTAATGACCTATTTTTCGACACTAAAAATATACGTTTTAGATATTCTTTCAATAACTAAAAAAGGATTAGCCATCAAGACTAATCCTTTTTTCTTAATTCATTTGATAATCCATACTTACACCACGATTTTTCATCGTTGGTAATGCACCTTCATAAGCAATCGTTCCACTTTTTAAATTATAAGCAACGATAATTGAATCAGATTCCATATGCACTCCAAATCCATTATCACTATAATTATAGTACGTTACATATAAACGATTGTTTTTCACATGCATCTTATTAATACTTAAGTTACTTGTTTCTTTCGTAAATGCTGGTTTAAATACTTTCTTTTCATCAAAAGAAGGGGTATTTATATCAACACCATAGACGGTGCCATTCATACTAGAAGCGATATATATAGTGTCACCAGCTAAATAGGCTGTAGATACGTACTCTACTTTGTCCTTTAAATTTGTAATATCTTTTTCAATCACTTGTTTTTTAGCTACATCCATTTTTACTAATTTTAACTCTTTTTCATTTGACACAAGCGTGTACATATACGTGCCATCACTTACAACAGGTGCATCACCTTTTGCTATTTCTACTTGTTTTGATAATGTCAGTTTATCTTGATCAACAAGGTATACACCTAATTTTCGTTCAGATGTCCCATAGTTATCTGTTGTTATCACATAGTAAAGTTTCCCTTTTATCTCGATAAGCTTCTCTTCCATAATATAGCCATTTAAGGATACTTCATTTAACATGATTTTCTGTTTCGATACATCACCTGTTTTTTTATCTTTTTTTATTAATTCAACAAATGGTGTGTTATCCGAGTAAGGAAAATCAGGATTAAAAGCGACTGTCATCATTTGCTTTTCATCTTCATAAAATGCTGGATCATATTTACCACGAAATAATTCTTTATTGTCTAATACTTTTTCATCTGCTCTATACTTTTCATCATACTTTGTTTCTTTAAAATTAGCTGCATTATTAAGCAATGTTACTTTCTCATATTTGTTTTGCCCTACTTTAATAATGTTTTCGAACGAAACACCTTCTAATGCACTTCTATCCCCACTATAATCAACAAATTCCATCTTTTTATTTACAACAACTTTATCGCCACTATATAGCATTGTTAATGTTCCAATTGTTGCAACTGCCACGACGGAAAAGATACCAATTCGTTTTAATTTCATAATGCCACCTCTATATCGATACTTTCTTCTTTAATAAATAAACAACTTGAACCATACTTAGCACCAAAACAATTGCCACAAATGTCCAATCAACCATTACTCGTTCTGACGTATAAAGGAACCATGTTTTGGTGTAAATGAATACGGCTACTGTTAACGCACCATACACAGCGCCAGCTACCATTCCCCATATACGTTTTGAGCGGTCCATTAACACAAACACCGATAAAATACTAAACATCATGACAAGAAAAGCCATTTTATAAAAAAACTCATATAAACTTACTGGAAAAGCAATAGATAACAATTCCGACATTGTCAGTGCATTTTTCATTAAATTTTCGGCTACTGCACCTTCTGGCAAGAAACCTTTCATTAATAACGTACCAATATATAAATTGATAATGACAACTGCATAATAAGCGATAAACGAAAGAACAAATACTGTTAACTTTGATGTAAAAATACGTAAGCGACTTCCTTTAAGTGCTAATAACGTATAAATTCGTTTTGATGTCCCAATCCATTCCTTATACCATAAGAAAAAACCAAATCCAATAATTGCAAAAGCCATCAGTAAAAATGCAAAAAATATTCCCATTGAACCGTCTACTATTTGTGCCAACGATATTTTAGGAGCAGTTTTTAAAAATGCTTCCATCGTCATTTCTTGTTGCATTGCTTGTTGTGCTAAAGAATCATTTACATTGCCCATTGCTTTGTAAAAGAATCCGGCACAAGCAAGCGTCCCAACTCCAAAGATTGCAAGTAAAAAGGGAATCACCTTTCTTAATTCAATTTCTACTAAGGTTAAAAATTTCATCTTACGCACCTCGATATATCTTTCTCATTTTTTCAACGACAGTTAATCCTTCACGCTCAGCTTCTTCTTTCGTAAATTTAGAAATAACTCGTCCTTCTTCTAATAAAATAATGTCATCTGCAATACTTTGTACCTCATCAATTTCATGTGTTGTTAAAATCACTGTTTGATTTGGCTCTAAAAAGTCTGATTTTAACGCTGCAATAAACTCTTCTCGGGCAAAAATATCGATTCCACTAAAAGGTTCATCCATTAAGATATAAGGAGTATTTTGACACAAGCCGATAATAATGTTAAAGCGAGCTAAATTCCCTTTTGATAATTCCTTTAGCTTTTTTTCTCGTGGTAGCTTGAAAAAAGTAATCATGCGCTCTGCCTTCTGCCAATCAAAGTTGTCATAAAACACTTCTGCAAAATGTAAGTTTTCATCAACTGTCATTCCTACATCATGAGTCGGAATATCCGCAATATAAGCCAACTTCTCAATCGTACGCTCACATACCTTTTCCCCATCAACAGTAATGCTACCTTTTGAAATTGGAATTAACCTCATAATCGCCTTCATCGTCGTACTTTTTCCAACTCCATTTAACCCAAGTAAACATGTAATTTTCCCTGTTTCAAATGTGGCACTAACATCATCTAATACAACTTTTTTCCCATACTTTTTCGTTACATTTTTCAACTCAATCATATGAATCCTCCTAGTTCTTCTTGTTACATCTATCATAAAAAACAAATCTTAAAGAACAGCTAGGATAAATCTTAAGAATTTCTTAATAATACCGAAAAACTGGAAGCGGTTTTTTTCATTTCGCAGCAAAGCAAGAAATAAAAAAAGCACTCCGAAAAAAATTTCACACCAGCACGGAAAAGTCCCGTCTTTGGACTTTTTGGGATGGGGAGAAATTTCTCGAGGAGGGCAGCTGCAAGTTAAACATCTCCTTAAAATTGAAAGCGGTCTTTTGTATTTTGAAGCAAAACAAGAAATACAAAAAAGATGAGTGACTATACGCCACTCATCTTTCTATTCTATTTAATTTCAAACTACATCTCGGTTGCGAAAGAAACGATAGGAACCAAAACAACAACCGACAATTAAAACAAAACAAAGTATCATATAAGTAATACTTAAATTTTCGCCAGTCAAAATAGCATCTGCTTTAAAATACTGAAATGGTGTAAGTACTTGTAACATATCTAACTTGTCATTTATATCAATAAAAACAGACAGTAAAAATGTCATAAATACAATGTTTGTCGCACTAAGGATTCCCAACTTCGAACGAGTTGTTAGTGTTGATAACATAAATCCAAGTGCGAAAAAGACCATTTGAACGAAAAACATACCGATTGTTAATAGAAAGATTTCCTTCGTAATCGATTTTCCTTCATTTAAATAATCAACAATTCCAACGGACACAAGAAGGGATACTAAATTAAAAATAATCACATTGGTCGTTCCAGCTAATAGCTTTGCTGTTATCACTTTTCCTCTAGTAACAGGTTTTACAAATAAAAATTCAGCTGTTTTATCTCGACGTTCCTTCGTTAAAATCATACCACCAAGCATTGCACCATAAATAGCCGCCATAATAAGTATATAAAAGTAAATCATGCCATAATATCCACTAATTGTTGATGCATCTAGTGAACCGACACCGAAAAAAGCTTTGAACACGGCAGGCATTTTATCCATAATTGCATTCATAGAACCATTAGAAGCAGAGGTTCCTTTATACTCTATCATTCCTACCGCTACCAAAAAGATGACACCTAGACACCAAAACAAGAGGGCTTTGCGATTAGCTTTTAATTCTCTTCTATATATATTCATTTCATTCTCCCCCTACACTGCTTGAATATCTTTCTTGTTATATACGATGTAACTTGTCACAAGTGAGACAACAACAATGACGATACTAAGAATAATAAACTTTCCTTCATACGCGCCATTTTTTACAATTGTTTGTGCCTCGAAATATTTAAACGGTGTAAACCAACTAAATACTTCTTTACCAAGAATAGAGCCAAACATACTAAGGGCAAAAAAGGCAAAAACAATTCCTAAGGATACACCAATAATTGATTTTATCCTTGTTAAAATAGACAACACAAGTCCAAAAGATAACATAATACATTGTAAAAAAAAGAGTGACAAAGAAATAAGTAAAAAATGTTCAACTGAAAATGCATCGGTTTTTACAAGAGATGCAATTCCAAAAGAAACTGCTACATAAATAACGTTAGTAAAGAGAATGGCTGTTAGTGCTGCCATTAGCTTAGATGTTAAAATAGACGTACGAGTAATTGGTTTTGTTAGTAAAAAATCAGCTGTTTTATCATTTGTTTCCTTTGATACTAACGATAAACCTAAATTCATCGCCTGAATAGCACCACATAAAGCAACATAAATAAAGATATACGAATAAAATCCTATTATCGTAAAGAAATTCTCTGAAATCCCCAACCCTTTGAGTATTCCTTCAGGAAAGCCTTCTAATAGTTTAAGAAACTCTTCGGACTCCTGTGAAAAGGCTGGATACAATAACATAAACATACTCGTTATTGCTGCTAAAGAAACCGTCCAAAGAATAGTCGTTTTTCCAACCATTTTTAATTCATGTCGATACACATTCATACACTTACGCCTCTCTTTCGTAATAGTGCATAAAGATTTCTTCTAATGATGGTTCTTCAATCCATAAATTTGTTAATTCAATCACGCTAAGTTTACTAATGATTGTATTGATATCCCCTCTAAAAAGAAACGTAATCTCTTCGTCTTTTCTTTCTACGTTACTTACACCATCTACCGTTAATATATCTTGATTAATCGGTTGTTTCGTCTCTAATCTAAACTTCTTATAATTATTTTCTCGTAATGTACTTATCTTCTCAATGCGAATAATTTTACCTTCTTTAATAATGGCAACTCGGTCACATAAGCGTTGCACTTCACTTAAAATATGAGATGAAAATAAAATCGTCGCTCCTTTTTTGTTTTCTTCTATTAATAAGTCAAAGAATTTTTGCTGCATTAATGGATCTAATCCACTTGTTGGTTCATCTAAAATAATCAGCTTTGGTTCATGAAGTAACCCTTGAACAATCCCTACTTTCTTTTTGTTTCCAAAGGATAAATCATCAATCTTTTTATTCAAATCTAACTCTAGAATCTCCGCTAGTTCTTTTATTCGTTTGCGACAATCTTTTTTATAGAAGCTAGCAGAATATGCTAGTAAATCTTTTACTTTCATATTTTCATAATAAAATACTTCTGATGGTAAATAACCAACTTCATTGGCAATGTCAGATGCAAATTCAATACAATCTTTTCCAAAAATCGTTGCACTGCCACTTGTTGGGCGAATAAGCGCAAGCAAGGTACGAATCGTTGTTGATTTCCCAGCCCCGTTCGGCCCAATAAAGCCAAAAATTTCTCCTTCTTTTACAGAAAAAGAAACATCGGAAATACCACGCGCCTTGCCATATTGCTTTGTTAAATGATTAATTTCGATGACGTTCATTCTTACTTCCTCCTTATTTGTAGAAACTTTGCTTAAAGATTGCTATATAGGTCTTTGCTTCTTCATATATATGATCATAATTAATATGTTCTTTCTTTAATTCCTCTTCTGTAAATCGATCTAGGCTCCACATAACAATTTGGATTGCCTTCCTACAATCAAGATTGTCTTTAAATTTGGTGTAATCAAGATTTCCAAACATTTCTTGCCTTGCATTTGTGATTTTCTCATCGTTAATACGTTTGATTTCTTCTCTTACATCTTTATCAGTTTCTAAATAGGAAACTTCAAGAAAGGTAAATAAGTCTGGAGAGTGTTTTGAAATCTCCATTTTAATGGCCATTGTTTGCTCAATTTTGACGAAAAAATCCGTCTCATCAAAGTTAGTATCCTTATAAATTTCCTGCTTACTTTTTTCAATAGCATAGCTGTATAAAAAGAGAAATAATTGCTTTTTAGTTTGAAAATAATGAAAAAGCATTCCTTTTGAAATACCTGCTTCCTTCACAATTTCATTTGTAGACGCATTTTTATAGCCTTTGTGAGCAAATTCCTTCATTGCGGCATTTAAAATACGACTCTTCTTTCCTTCTTCTAATTCTAAAAACTTGGAAAACAAAGAAAATCACTCCTTCCTCTCCGCATTGACCAAACCGACCAATACCAGTTTATTCCTTTTTGACCACTTTGGTCAACAAAAAATATAAAAAATGGTAAAAATTCATATTTTTTTAACAATTATTTTCATACTATATAGAAGAAGGAGGAATAAGAATGAAACGATTTATCACGTTCATCTGTATCATCGGTTATATCATCGTCACCTTTTTTGGATTAGGACCTATTCTTTTAGCTGATGGCTCTTTTCAAGAACGAGCTTTAACACTTGGAGTTGTTCTGCTTTTATACATTCTTATTATGCTACTCCATCTTTCTATCCACAAAAAATAAAAACAGCCTATTCAAAGGGAATAGGCTGTTTTCATTTTAAACCGTATAGGATTTCATTTTTCTATAATAAAATATGTAAGAAAAAAAGGTTATTCTGCGTCCAGAATAACCTTCTTAACTATTTCTTATAATACAAATTTTTCTGCTTCTAACACGTTACGAGCGATTTCACGTTTTTTCTCAATTACATTGATTGGAGTGTAACGAGTGAATTTACGTAAAGCACTCATCATGATACGTAAAGTATCTCCGCCTTCAACTGCAACGATTGTTTCTTTTGCATGAGCTTCGATTTCGTTGAATGCTTCTTGACAGAATACTTGCGTGTATAATACTTTTTGGCGTGCTTTTTCTTCGCCAACTTTGTTAATTGCTTTTTCTGTACGAAGAATTGCCGCTTCCATTGCATATAAGTTACTTACAACATCTGCAATGTTTACAAGAACTTCTTGTTCATGTTCTAATGCTGTGCCATATTTTTGAACAGCTAAGCCAGCGATCATGATAGCAATTTTCTTCGCATTACGCACTAAATATTTTTCTTGGTCTAATGTGTTTTCGCCAACTTCTTCTGGCATCATCATCATTAAACCTTGTTGAATTTCTTGTGCTTGTTGTAATAATGGTAATTCACCTTTTAATGCTTTACGTAAGAATGTACCAGGTACGATTAAGCGGTT
>JBJEFI010000156.1:0-26570 GCA_051873875.1 Bacillaceae bacterium
CGCCGATGGTAGTTGGAGGCTTCCTCCTGTGAGAGTAGGACGTTGCCAGGCAAAAGTGAAAGAGATGGTCGAAAGACTGTCTCTTTTTTGTTTGTAAACAATATTTTTATAAGATACGGCACTCTTCTGATACTAAACAAAAAGATCCTTATTAAACAAAATTCATTAGAAAAATATTTTTGAAATTAAATTCCATATTTTTTCGCAAAAAGTTGAAACTAAATTTCTTCAGTTGTATAATGTAAATGAAAAGAGTCATTCGAGAATGAAGGCGAGAGTGATCAATAAATGATGTTTTCCATTTTAAATGTGATTAAACAGTATGAGGATAGATATACTCCTACGGAAGCAAAAATTGCAGCATATATACTTGTTGATACAAAAAATGTAATAAAAATGTCTACTCAAGAATTAGCACAAAAGAGCGAAACAAGTCCAGCTGCTATTATTCGATTTTGTAAGACATTAGGTATTCAAAGCTTTAAGGATTTAAAAATAGAATTAGCGCAAGCGATAAGTATATTTGAGGATAATGAAGAGCAAGATTTGGCACTTCAATTTAAGGATAATACAGAAGCGGTAATTGAAAAAGTATTTTCTCAATCTCAAAAAGCACTTGAGAATACAAAACGGATTCTTCAAGTAAATACTGTAGAACAAGCAGCAGAAGCAATGAAAAATGCAAAACGTATTTATTTTTATGGTGCTTCTGAATCCTCGTTAGTAGCAAAAGATGCGTACTATAAGTTTTTACGTACAAATCATCTAGTCTTTTATTCAGAAGATAGCCATATTGCAATGACAATGGGGGCAAACTTTAATTCAGAGGATGTTTTATTCGTTGTCAGCAAAGGTGGAAAAACGAAAGAAGTATTAGAGCTTCTGGAATTGGCTAGAAAAAAGGGAGTAAAAACAGTTGTATTAACAGAACATCATGCATCACCTGCATTAAAATTAGCAGACTTTCCCCTTTGTACTTCTTGTGAAGAACATAATTTAAGGATTGGAACAATGACGACACGAATTGTTCAATTAGCGGTTATTGATGCTTTATTTATTCAAGTGTGTAACTTGGAGGGAGAAATAGTGTATGATCGTGTAATTGAAACATATAACGTAGTTACTGCCAGTAAAAAAAGATAAAGTGAATAGGAGTAGTGAGTCATGGCTAAGAAGTTAATAAAAAACGCAGTTATTTATACAGGCGTAAACGTAATTAAAAATGCTTTCCTTTTATATGATGAAAAGATTTTAGAAATTGGTTCAATGAAAAATGTACCTACTGTTGATGAAGAAAATGTAATTGATGCAGAAGGAAAAATCATTATTCCAGGTATGATTGATGTTCATATTCATGGTGGCTATACATTCGATACAATGGATGGAACATCTGAAATCCTATGTAAATTCAGCGATGCTTTATTACAAGAAGGTGTTACATCTTTCTTCCCTACAACGATGACACAATCAAATGAAAACATTGAGCAAGCATTAAAAGCATGTGCAGAAGCGAAAAAATTAGGAGCTAACATTGAAGGTATTCATGTTGAAGGTCCATTTGTGTCGAAAAAGCGTGCTGGTGCTCAACCGTTAGACTACATCGTTAAGCCAGATGCAGAACGATTAAAAGAGTGGAATAAAATTGCTGATGGATTAGTGAAGTTAATCACATTTGCTCCTGAAGAAGCGGATGAGGCATTCATGAATGTTTTAAAAGAAGAAAACATCGTTGGTTCAGCTGGTCATACAGATGATACATTTGATGGTTTAGAGGGTAAAGGAATTACTCACTATACACACTTATACAACCAAATGAGAGGTTTACATCACCGTGAACCAGGAGTAGTTGGAAAAGCATTATTAGATGAAAATGCATTTGTAGAAATTATTCCTGATGGCATTCATATTCATCCCGCAATGGTTGACTTAGCATATCGTTTAAAAGGTTCGGATCGTGTTTGTGTTATCACAGATTCAATGCGTGCAAAAGGATTAGAAGATGGGGAATATGAATTAGGTGGTCAAAAAGTATATGTAGCAGATAAACAAGCTCGTCTTGAAGATGGTACATTAGCAGGAAGCGTAGTGACAATGGATCAAGCATTCCGAAATATTATTGCTTTTACAGGTTGTACAATCGAAGATGCAGTTAAAATGACATCTGTTAACCAAGCGAAACAATTTGGTCTTAAAAATAAAGGAACATTAGAAGTTGGAAAAGATAGTGACTTTGTTATTTTAGATAATACATTACACATTGAAAAAGTAATTTCAAAAGGAAAAGAAGCAGGAGAGATTAAATAATGAATATTATTGTTGTAAAAAACGAACAAGAATTAGCACAAAAAGCATACGACATTATTGCAAACATGATTGAACAAAAACCAAACGGAGTACTTGGCTGTGCAACTGGTGGTTCTCCTGTTGGGATTTATGAATTAATGAGAAAAAACAAACCAAATACAAGTGGTATTACGACTGTAAATTTAGATGAGTACATTAACTTAGATTTTGCTAATCCTAAGAGCTACCACTATTATATGAATGAAGAGCTATTTGCTCATTTACCATTCAAAGCAAACTACCTTCCAAATGGTATGAAAGAAAATGCTGAAGAAGCATGTGCAGATTATGAAAAAGTATTAGAAGCACATCCAGTTGATTTACAATTATTAGGAATTGGTGAAAATGCTCATATCGCATTTAACGAGCCAGGAACTTCTTTTGAATCAACTACACACGTTATTGAATTAACTGAATCAACAAGACAAGCAAACCGTCGTTATTTCGAAAGAGAAGAAGATGTACCAACACATGCAATTACAATGGGTATTAAATCTATTATGAGAGCAAAGAGCATCGTATTAGTTGCATCTGGTGAGAAAAAAGCAGACGCAATCAAAGCGATGATTGAAGGCGAAATTACGGAAGAATGTCCAGCATCTATTCTACAAAAACACAATGATGTAACAATCGTTGTAGATGAAGCTGCTTTTTCCAAGTGTGAAAAGTCAAAATTAGACGTTGTAATGGCGTAAGCTAATAGAAAGAAGAGGCTATTTCAAAAGGATTCCTTTTGATAGCCTTTTTTATTTTGATAAAATAATAAAGGGTACATGTTTAAGTATAGGTGCTATTTATTTAAAAAAGGAATATGTGAGAATAAATATGCATAAAAATACAATACCCGTAGGTAAAAAACGAACAATTATTTTAATTTGAAATAAATTATTCGATTTTAATTGACACTTATAGAAAAAACTTGTTAAGATATGGGTGGAAAATAAGAAACCTCATATATGCTTAGGAATTGGCCTAAGCGTCTCTACCATGTAACCGTAAATTACAGGACTATGAGGGAGTAAAAGGATAGATCTTGGATAATTGTATGTACTATTCCAGATAAATGACTTTTTCCTCCCTTTCGTATGGAGAAAAAAAGTTTGTCTGGATTTTTTTATGAACTTAACAGAGCGGGGGAAAGAACATGAAGACTCCACTAGTTGGTGTGATTATGGGAAGTACATCTGATTGGGAAACGATGAAGAATACATGTGATATCTTGGAAGAGCTAAACATTCCATATGAAAAAAAAGTGGTTTCTGCCCATCGTACACCAGATTTAATGTTTCAATATGCAGAAAATGCTCGTGAACGTGGATTAAAAGTAATTGTTGCCGGTGCAGGCGGAGCGGCTCATTTACCAGGAATGGTGGCAGCAAAAACAACATTACCTGTTATCGGTGTACCAGTACAATCAAAAGCATTAAATGGATTGGATTCTTTATTATCAATTGTACAAATGCCAGGTGGTGTTCCAGTGGCGACAGTGGCAATTGGAAAAGCAGGGGCAACGAATGCTGGATTGCTGGCAGCTCAAATGTTAAGTACGTATGATGAAAAAATTGCTCATGCATTAGTAAATCGTCGCAGTCAAATTGAAAAAGCTGTAATCGAGGATAGTGTATTAAGATGAGTGAAAAAATAATTGTTCCAGGACAAACGATAGGGATTATTGGTGGCGGACAATTAGGTAGAATGATGGCAAGTTCTGCTCGTGAAATGGGATATAACATTATAGTACTAGACCCAACTCCAAATTCACCATGTGGGCAAATTGCAGATAAACAAATTGTTGCCTCTTATCATGATTTAGAGGCGATTAAACAATTGGCCCAGCAAAGTGACGTTATTACATATGAATTTGAAAATATCGATTATGAAGCATTAGCGTGGTTAGAAGAACATGTTTATTTGCCTCAAGGGAGTACATTGTTAAAAATTACGCAAAATCGATTAGTTGAAAAAAAGGCAGTAATGGAACAAGGGGTTAAAGTGGCTCCATTTGTTGCCGTTACAAATGAAGAAGAATTAATAGAAGGTTTACATATAATAGGCTTTCCGGCTGTTTTAAAAACAACGATGGGCGGTTATGATGGAAAAGGGCAAGTTGTTTTAAAAGAGCAGGAAGATGTGAAAAAGGCCATTCATTTACTAAAACAAGAGTGTATTTTAGAAGGCTGGGTTCCTTTTGAAAAAGAAGTCTCAGTAATTGTTGTACGAAGTGTAAGTGGAGAGGTAGCCATTTTCCCAATTGCTGAAAATATTCATATTGATAATATTCTTCATCAAAGTATTGTTCCGGCAAGAGTAACAGAAGATGTATATGAAAGGGCAACAAAAATTGCTAGTCATTTAGCCAATCAATTACATCTTGTTGGCATCTTAGCAATCGAAATGTTTGTGACAAAAGATGGAGAGGTATATGTGAATGAATTGGCACCTCGTCCGCATAATTCTGGTCACTATACAATGAATGGTTGTAAAACATCTCAATTTCAACAGCATGTTCGTAGTATTTGTAATTGGCCGTTAGGAGAGACAACGTTGTTGAGCCCAACGGTAATGGTAAATATTTTAGGAGAGCATATGGAAGCTGTTTTAGAAAATATACCTGCAATGAAAAAAGCAAATCTTCATTTATATGGGAAAGCAGAAGCAAAAGTAAAACGGAAGATGGGGCACATTAATATTGTTGCAACTTCAATTGAAGAAGCATTAGAAACAGTTGATAACCTACATATTTGGAAAAGTGAGGAAATGAAATGATTGAACGTTATACACGACCTGAAATGGGAGCTATTTGGACAGAAGAAAATAAATTTAAAGCATGGTTAGAAGTAGAAATACTTGCTTGTGAAGCATGGGCAGAGTTAGGTGATATTCCTAAGGAAGATGTAGCATTACTTCGTCAAAATGCTTCTTTTGATATCAATCGTATTTATGAAATTGAACAAGAAACACGTCATGATGTTGTAGCATTTACTCGTGCCGTCTCAGAAACATGTGGAGAAGAGCGTAAATGGGTTCATTACGGTTTAACTTCAACAGATGTTGTTGATACAGCATTATCGTATTTGTTATTACAAGCAAATGATATTTTAGAACGTGATCTTGAGAATTTCATTGAAATTATTAAAAATAAAGCATTAGAACATAAATATACAGTGATGATGGGACGTACACATGGTGTTCATGCAGAGCCAACAACATTCGGCTTAAAGCTAGCATTATGGTATGCAGAAATGAAACGTAATTTAGAACGTTTCCGTCAAGCAAAAGAAAGTGTTCGCGTTGGGAAAATGTCTGGTGCGGTGGGAACATTTGCAAATATTGATCCATTTATTGAAAAGTATGTGTGTGAAAAATTAGGATTAAGAGCAGCAGAAATTTCAACACAAACATTACAACGTGACCGTCATGCTCATTATTTATCTACATTAGCATTAATCGCCACATCAATTGAGAAATTTGCAGTAGAAATTCGTGGGTTACAAAAGAGTGAAACACGTGAAGTAGAAGAGTTTTTCGCAAAAGGACAAAAAGGTTCTTCAGCAATGCCACATAAACGCAATCCAATTGGTTCAGAAAATATGACAGGATTAGCTCGTGTTATTCGCGGTCATATGATTACAGCTTATGAAAATGTGCCATTATGGCATGAACGTGATATTTCGCATTCATCTGCAGAGCGCATCATCTTACCAGATGCAACAATTGCATTAAACTACATGTTAAATCGTTTTATGAATATCGTGAAAAACTTAACGGTGTTCCCAGAAAACATGAAACGTAATATGACTCGTACATATGGTTTAATTTATTCACAACGTGTGTTATTAACGTTAATTGATAAAGGAATGGCACGTGAAGAGGCATATGATTTAGTTCAGCCAAAAGCAATGGAAGCTTGGGAAACACAAGTTCAATTTAAAGAGTTAATTGAAAAAGAAGAACGTATTACGAGCAGATTAACGCAAGCAGAAATTGATGAATGCTTTAACTATGAACATCATTTAAAGCATGTCGATACAATCTTTAATCGTGTAGGACTATAAGTAACAGAGGGATAAGGGTTACTCCTTATCCCTACTAAAACTAGGGGGCTTTAACGATGGAAAAGGGTAAACAGTTGTATGAAGGCAAGGCAAAACGAATTTATGCTACAAATGATGAAGCAATCGTTTGGGTTGAATATAAAGATAGTGCAACTGCATTTAATGGGGAAAAGAAGGCAATTATATCTGGGAAGGGACGTTTAAATAACGAGATTACGAGTTTACTATTTGAAAAAGTAATGGAAGCGGGCATTCCTACCCATTTTATTCAGAAGATTTCGTCTCTTGAACAATTGGTAAAGCGTGTAACGATTATTCCATTAGAAGTTGTCGTTCGCAATGTTATTGCAGGTAGTCTTTCCAAACGATTAGGAATGGAAGAAGGCATTGAGTTACAAGAGCCGGTGGTGGAATTTTATTATAAAGATGATGCCTTAGGAGATCCGTTAGTAACAGAAGATCACATCCGTATTTTAAACATTGCCACACCAGAACAACTTCAAGTATTACACCAAATGGGATTAGAAGTGAATGAAGTTTTAAAAGCACATTTTAATGAATGTGGAGTGAAATTAGTAGACTTTAAGTTAGAGTTTGGAACAAATGAGCAAGGAGAGATTTTATTAGCGGATGAAATTTCACCTGATACTTGCCGTTTGTGGGATGTAGAAACAAATGAAAAATTAGATAAAGATGTATTCCGTCGCAGCTTAGGAAATTTAACAGATGCATACGAAGAAATTTTAAAACGACTAGGGGGACCACAGCATGTATAAAGTAAAAGTGTATGTAACATTAAGAGAAAGTATTTTAGATCCACAAGGCTCAGCGGTAAAAGGTGCGTTACATCATATGAATTTTGCAGCAGTAGAAGACGTTCGTATTGGTAAATACATTGAATTAGTTGTAAACAAAAATGTAGAAGATATCGATCAAGCAGTAAAAGAAATGTGCGATAAATTATTAACAAATGTGGTTATTGAAGATTACCGTTATGATGTGGAGGAGGTTGTCGCACAATGAAATTTGCGGTAGTCGTATTCCCAGGATCTAACTGTGATGTAGATATGTTTCATGCCATTCAAGATGCATTAGGGGAAGAAGTAGAATATGTATGGCATGCGGAAAGTAATTTAGATCGTTTTGATGCTATTTTATTACCAGGTGGATTTTCATATGGTGATTATTTACGCTGTGGTGCAATCTCTCGTTTTTCAAACGTAATGAGCGCTGTTCAAAAAGCGGCGGCAGAAGGTAAACCTGTTTTTGGCGTATGTAATGGATTTCAAATTTTAGTAGAAGCAGGATTATTACCTGGAGCACTACGTCGCAATGCAGGTTTAAAATTTATGTGCCGTACAGTTGAATTAAAAGTAGAAAATGCAAATACGATGTTTACTTCAGAATATGAACAAGGCGAGGTTATTAATATTCCAATCGCTCATGGGGAAGGAAACTATTATTGCGATGAAGAGACGTTAAAACAATTAGAAGCCAACGGGCAAATTGTTTTCCGTTATGTAAATAATCCAAATGGTAGTTTACATGATATCGCAGGTGTGACGAATGAACAAGGTAATGTCTTAGGAATGATGCCACACCCAGAACGTGCAGTAGATGCATTATTAGGAAACGAAGACGGATTAAACTTATTCCGTTCAGTTTTGAAACATTGGAGGGAAACACATGTCGTTACAGCTTGAGCCAAACCCAACACAAGTAGAAGAAAATAAAATTTATCGTGAAATGGGATTAAGTGATGAAGAATTTGGAATGGTAAAATCCATTCTTGGACGTACGCCTAATTATACAGAAACGGGTATTTTCTCTGTTATGTGGTCAGAGCATTGTAGTTATAAAAACTCAAAGCCAGTTCTTCGTAAATTCCCAACGACTGGGGAACGTGTCTTACAAGGACCAGGTGAAGGTGCAGGAATTGTTGACATTGGGGATAACCAAGCCGTTGTATTCAAAATTGAAAGTCATAATCATCCATCTGCAATTGAGCCATATCAAGGGGCTGCCACTGGGGTTGGCGGTATTATTCGTGACGTTTTCTCAATGGGGGCACGTCCAGTAGCTTTATTAAACTCGCTTCGATTTGGAGAGTTAAACAATCCACGAGTGAAATATTTATTTGAAGAAGTTGTTCATGGAATCGCTGGTTATGGAAACTGTATTGGTATTCCAACAGTAGGGGGCGAAGTACAATTTGACCCTTGTTATGAAGGAAATCCATTAGTAAATGCTATGTGTGTTGGATTAATTAATCATGAAGATATTAAAAAAGGGCAAGCACATGGTGTAGATAATACAGTCATGTATGTTGGGGCGAAAACAGGTCGTGACGGTATTCATGGTGCAACTTTTGCCTCTGAAGAATTATCCGATAGTTCCGATGAGAAACGTCCAGCCGTTCAAGTAGGGGATCCATTTATGGAAAAATTATTACTTGAAGCATGCTTAGAAGTTGTTCATTGTGATGCCTTAGTTGGTATCCAAGACATGGGCGCAGCTGGTTTAACTTCTTCATCAGCAGAGATGGCAAGTAAAGCGGGAATGGGAATTGAAATGATTTTGGATGATGTTCCACAACGTGAAACAGGCATGACAGCGTATGAAATGATGTTATCAGAATCTCAAGAACGTATGTTATTAGTTGTGAAAAAAGGTCGTGAACAAGAAATTATCGACTTATTTCATAAATATGATTTAGAGGCAGTAGCAATCGGAAAAGTAACAGATGATAAAATGTTACGTTTAATTCATAAGGGTGAAGTTGTTGCTGACATTCCAGTTGATGCTTTGGCAGAGGATGCACCAGTATACAATAAACCATCGACAGAACCTGCATATTTTTCAGAGTTTCAAAAGATGGAACAAGATATTCCAGCAGTAGAAAATGTAGAAGAAACATTATTAACGTTATTACAACAACCAACAATCGCAAGTAAAGAGTATGTATATGATCAATATGATTATATGGTTCGCACAAATACAGTTGTAGCGCCTGGTTCGGATGCAGCAGTTATTCGTATTCGTGGTACAAAAAAAGCATTAGCAATGACAACTGATTGTAACTCTCGTTATTTATATTTAGACCCAGAAGTAGGCGGGAAAATTGCGGTGGCGGAAGCGGCTCGTAATGTTGTATGTTCAGGGGCAACACCATTGGCAATTACAGACTGCTTAAACTTTGGGAATCCAGAAAAACCAGAAATTTTTTGGCAAATTGAAAAGGCAGCAGATGGTATGTCTGAAGCATGTCGTCAATTAAATGCGCCAGTTATTGGCGGGAACGTCTCCCTTTATAATGAAACAAACGGCGAAGCAGTATACCCAACACCGGTTATCGGTATGGTTGGATTAATTGAAGATACAGATTATATTACAACACAACATTTTAAAGAAGCAGGCGATTTTATTTATGTCATTGGTGAAACGAAGGTTGAATTTGGTGGAAGTGAACTTCAAAAATTAACATACGGACGAATTTTCGGTAAGGCACCGCATATTGATTTAGAGGTAGAAGCAAAGCGTCAAAACCAATTATTACAAGCAATTCGTAGTGGCTTAGTGGCATCAGCTCATGATATTTCAGAAGGTGGCTTAGCAGTAGCGGTAGCAGAAAGTACATTTACAAATAATGTAGGTGCTGAAATTACAGTGGATGGAGAACTTGTAACAGCATTATTTAGTGAAACACAATCACGTTTCCTTGTATCTGTAAAACCTGAACATGTAGAAGCATTTGAAAAAATGGTTGATGCAACATGTATAGGTAAAGTAATAAATGAACAACGTTTCGTTGTAAAACATGAACAAAAAGAAGTAATCAATACATCTGTAGAAACAATGAGAAACGCTTGGAAAGGTGCGATCCCATGCTTGCTGAAATAAAAGGTTTAAATGAAGAGTGTGGTATTTTTGGAATATGGGGACATCGAGAAGCAGCACAACTTACTTATTATGGTTTACATAGTTTACAACATCGTGGTCAAGAAGGTGCAGGGATTGTTGTAAATAATGGAAAGCAATTAAGCGGATACAAAGGATTAGGTTTAATTACAGAAGTATTTAATAATGGTCAACTAGATAAATTAGTTGGTAAAGCGGCCATTGGTCACGTTCGTTATGCAACAGCTGGCGGTGGCGGTTATGAAAATGTTCAGCCATTACAATTTAATTCTTCAACAGGAAGCTTAGCTTTGGCGCATAACGGGAATTTAGTAAATGCCAATACATTAAAACGAGAATTAGAGCGACATGGAAGTATTTTTCAAACGACGTCTGATACAGAAGTAATGGCCCATTTAATTAAACAAAATGGTGTGATGCCACTTCGTGATCGAATTAAGGCAGCATTAAATATGGTAAAAGGTGCATATGCTTTCTTAATTATGACAGAGGAAGAAATGTATGTAGCCCTTGATCCAAATGGCTTTCGTCCATTGGCATTAGGAAAGTTTGGCGATGCCTACGTTGTCGCTTCTGAAACATGTGCGTTTGATGTGGTTGGTGCCACATATGTACGTGATATCAAGCCCGGTGAATTATTAATTATTAGTGATCAAGGTATTGAAGTGGATGTATTTACAAAAAATACAAATCATTCTATTTGTAGTATGGAATATATTTATTTTGCTCGACCAGATAGTAACATTGAAGGAATCAATGTACATGCTGCTCGTAAAAGTATGGGAAAAATACTTGCTAATGAAGCACATGTTGAAGCAGATGTTGTTACTGGTGTGCCAGATTCAAGTATTTCAGCTGCAATTGGTTATGCAGAAGAATCTGGTATTCCATATGAACTTGGTTTAATTAAAAATCGTTATGTAGGACGTACTTTTATTCAACCTTCTCAATCCCTTCGTGAACAAGGGGTAAAAATGAAATTATCGGCGGTCCGTGGAATTGTGGAAGGCAAGCGTGTTGTCATGGTAGATGATTCAATCGTGCGTGGAACAACGAGTCGTCGTATTGTTCAAATGTTAAGAGACGCAGGGGCAATCGAAGTACATGTTCGCATTGCTGCCCCACCGATTATCAATCCATGCTTTTATGGCATTGATACGTCTACTCGTAAAGAGTTGATTGCAGCAAACAATACAGTTGAAGAAATTCGTCAATTAATTGGCGCAGACACGCTGTCATTCATTAGTGAAGAAGGATTAGTAAAAGCAATTGGTCGAAATCACCCAGGGGAGAGCTGTGGACAATGTTTGGCTTGTTTTAACGGTAAATATCCAACTGAAATTGATGAAGAACAAGAGTTAGAGCATGTAAGAATTTAGAAGAAAAGGGGTAAGGGTTTCCTTTATCCCTTTCTTATTCTAATGAAGTATAAATATATTTTTAATAAAGGGTAAAGGAGCAGAAAAACATGGCAAGTGCATATAAACAAGCTGGTGTAGATATTGAAGCTGGTTATGAAGCAGTATCACGAATGAAAAAACATGTTGCAAAAACAATGCGGCCAGAAGTATTAGGAGGATTGGGTTCATTTGGGGGAATGTTTGATTTATCGAAATTCCAATTAGAAGAGCCAGTACTTGTATCTGGGACAGATGGGGTTGGAACAAAGTTAAAGCTAGCTTTTATGTTAGATAAACATGATAGTATTGGCATTGATGCAGTTGCGATGTGCGTAAACGATGTAGTAGTACAAGGGGCGGAACCATTATTTTTCTTAGATTACATCGCTTGCGGAAAAGCTGTTCCAGAAAAAATTGAGGCAATTGTAAAAGGTGTAGCAGAAGGTTGTCAACAAGCTGGTTGTGCTTTAATTGGTGGCGAGACAGCAGAAATGCCAGGGATGTATAGTGATGAAGAATACGATATTGCTGGTTTTACAGTTGGAATTGCCGATAAAAAGAAATTAGTAACAGGCCGAAATATTAAAGCTGGCGATGTATTAATTGGCTTAGCTTCAAGTGGGATTCATAGTAATGGCTACTCCTTAGTAAGAAAAATTGTTTTTGAACAAGGGAAGCTAGATTTAAATCAAGCCTATGACAATATGAACGAAACATTAGGGGAAGCGTTATTAACGCCAACTCGTATTTATGTCAAATCCATTTTAGAAGTATTAAAGAAATTTGACATTAAAGGAATGGCTCATATTACAGGCGGCGGTTTTTATGAAAACGTACCACGTATGTTACCAGAAGGCATTGGCGCAGAATTACAGGAGGGTTCATGGCCGATTCTACCAATCTTTGATTTATTACAAAAGCATGGTGCATTAGAACGCCAAGATATGTATAACATCTTCAATATGGGAATTGGCATGGTCATTACCGTAGATGAATCAATTGCTAATGAAGTATGTGAGTTATTTACTAGCCTTGGTGAGAAAGCATATATTATTGGAAAAACAACTGCTGATGGAAGTGTGATTGTCAAATGAAAAAAGTAGCGGTATTTGCTTCAGGGAACGGTTCTAATTTTCAAGCAATCATTGATGCAGTAGAGAAAAAACAATTACAAGCAGAAGTTGTGTATCTTGTCTGTGATAAAAAAGATGCCAAAGCAATCACTCGCGCAAAACAACATGGCATTCCAACTTTTGTTTTTTCGGCGAAGGATTATCCGGATAAGAAGGCTTTTGAAACAGAAATCGTATCGTTATTACGAAAGGCTGAAGTAGAATGGGTTGCCTTAGCTGGTTATATGCGTTTAATTGGTGAGACGTTGTTAGACGCTTATGAGGGGCGTATCGTTAATTTACATCCATCCTTATTACCAAGTTTTCCAGGTAAAGATGCGATTGGGCAAGCATTTGAAAAAGGTGTGAAAGTGACAGGGGCAACAATTCACTATGTGGATGCAGGAATGGATACAGGTCCGATTATTGCCCAAGCGGCAGTAGAAGTGAGCGATAATGACACACGAGAAACACTAGAAAAGAAGATTCATAGCATTGAGCATAAATTATATGTGGATACATTAAAAAAATTGTTACATAACGAAAAGGGGATTTAAACAATGAAAAGACGTGCGTTAGTCAGTGTATCAAAAAAAGATGGATTAGTACCTTTTGTCAAAGGATTAATTGAAAATGGTGTAGAGGTTATTTCTACTGGTGGTACAAAGAAATTATTAGAAGAAGCCGGATTAAACGTAATTGGTATTTCTGAAGTAACAGGTTTTCCAGAAATTATGGATGGTCGTGTAAAAACATTACATCCAAACATTCATGGGGGCTTATTAGGTGTTCGTGATAATGAAAACCATCGTAAGCAAATGGAAGAATTAAATATTCAACCAATTGATTTCGTTGTTGTTAATTTATACCCGTTTAAAGAAACAGTAGCGAAGCCAAATGTAGCATTTATGGATGCTATTGAAAATATTGATATTGGTGGACCATCTATGTTACGTTCGGCGGCAAAAAATCACGAGTATGTAACAGTCGTAGTGGATCCTGCTGATTATGATGTTGTTTTAGGAGAATTACAACAAGAAGGTAACGTAACGAAAGAAACAAAACGACGTTTAGCAGCAAAAGTATTCCGTCATACAGCAGCTTATGATGCCATGATTGGCGAATTTTTAACAAAGCAAATTGGCGAAGAAAATCCAGAAAGCTTAGCAATTACTTTCGAGAAAAAACAAGATTTACGCTATGGTGAAAATCCACACCAAAAAGCAACATTTTATCGCGCACCTTTTGCTTCAACTTCATCAATTGCCTTTGCAGAACAGTTACATGGAAAAGAACTTTCTTATAACAACATTAATGATGCAGATGCAGCGTTAAGTATTGTGAAAGAATTTACAGAACCAGCCGTAGTTGTTGTGAAACATAGCAATCCATGTGGTGTTGGAACTGGTGAAAATGTATTTGAAGCATATAGCCGTGCCTATGAGGCAGACCCAACCTCTATCTTTGGTGGTATTGTAGCATGTAATCGTGAAGTTGATTATGACACAGCTGTAAAAATGCATGAAATTTTCTTAGAAATTATTTTGGCGCCATCTTTTACAAAAGAAGCGTTAGAAGTATTACAAAATAAAAAGAACTTACGTTTATTAACAGTTGAATTAGCAGGTGAAGAGCAAGCACAACTGCGTTATACATCTGTTCACGGTGGTTTATTAGTACAAGAGGAAGACGTATTTGGATTAAAAGACGCAACAATTTCGATTCCAACAAAACGTCAACCAACAGAACGAGAGTGGGAAGATTTAGAGCTTGGCTGGAAAGTGGTAAAGCATGTGAAGTCAAATGCAATTGTATTAGCGAAAGAGGGTATGACAATTGGTGTTGGCGCAGGCCAAATGAATCGAGTTGGCTCAGCAAACATTGCCATTCAGCAAGCAGGCGAAAAAGCAAAAGGTTCGGCTTTAGCATCTGATGCCTTCTTCCCAATGAATGATACAGTAGAAGCGGCGGCAAAAGCGGGTGTGACAGCCATTATTCAACCTGGTGGTTCTATTCGTGATGAAGAATCAATAAAAATGGCAGATGAATATGGAATTGCGATGGTATTTACAGGAGTACGTCATTTTAAACATTAATAAAATAAACGCTACTTAATGGCTTAAGTAGCGTTGTTATCTTATCTATTTTAAAAGAAAGAAGTGTGAATCGGCATGAACGTATTAGTAATCGGTCGTGGTGGGCGAGAACATGCATTGGCATGGAAATTTAAGCAATCCGATAAAGTAGACACTGTGTTTGTCGCACCTGGGAATATTGGCATGACAAATGTAGCAACCCTTGTTGATATAGATGAAAATGATTTTGAACAGTTAATTGCCTTTGCAAAAGAAAAGAATGTAGAACTTACATTTGTTGGACCAGAAGTACCGTTAATGAATGGGATCGTTAATCGTTTTGAAGCAGAAGGATTACGTATTTTTGGTCCTTCACAGGAAGCGGCAATTATTGAAGGAAGTAAGTCTTTTGCCAAAGATTTAATGAAAAAATATCATATTCCAACGGCAGCTTATGAAATTTTTACTGACTATGAACAAGCAGTTGCGTATATTGAAAAAGTGGGAGCACCAATCGTTATTAAAGCAGATGGATTAGCGGCAGGTAAAGGTGTCGTAGTGGCTATGACAAAAGAAGAAGCATTAGAAGCGGTGAAAGATATGCTTTGTGATGCTAAATTTGGAGATGCCAGTACACAAGTTGTCATTGAAGAGTTTTTAGTTGGTGAAGAATTTTCTTTAATGGCGTTCGTAAATGGTAATATTGTTCAACCTATGGTCATTGCCCAAGATCACAAACGTGCCTATGATGGGGATAAAGGGCCAAATACTGGTGGAATGGGTGCCTATTCACCAGTACCACAAATTTCAGATTCGATTGTTGAAGAGGCAATGAAAGCAATATTAGTTCCTGTTGCTGAGGCGATGATTACAGAAGAACGTTCGTTTACAGGTATTTTATATGCTGGATTAATTGCCACTGAAAAAGGTCCGAAAGTAATTGAGTTTAATGCACGTTTTGGTGATCCTGAAACAGAGGTAGTGTTACCAAGGCTTCAAAGTGATTTGGTCGATATTATTATTGGATTGTTAGCAAAAGAGCCAGTACCATTAGGTTGGTCTAATAATGCAGTAGTAGGTGTTGTCATGGCGGCAAATGGATATCCAAATCATTATGAAAAAGGGGAAGTAATTGAAGGTTTATCCGATGTAAGTGAAGAAACACTTGTTTTCCATGCTGGGACTGCCCTAAAAAATGAACAAGTAGTGACAAATGGTGGCCGTGTTCTTTTTGTCGCTTGTTCTGGAAGTGATTTAGTAGAGGCACAACAAAGTGTGTATAAGGAATTAAAACATATCCATAGTGAAGATTTATTTTATCGAACAGATATTGGAAATAAGGCAATGAAATTCGTATAAAAGCAAAAATTTCATTTATGATGGTTTTAATTGAAGAAATGAAGATTATAATTGTTCGAATTATTTTGGAATTGTTCAAATTTTAGAATGAAAATTATAGTTTATTTATGTAATGAATGGAAAAAGACGCGAATTGCAATAATTTTGTGTCTTTTTTTGTATCACAATCAAATGTAAGCGCTATTTCTGTCACAGAAAAGACATAATTTTAGTGTGATTTACTGAAAGCGTTATGATATACTCTTTTTGTAATCGAAAGTTAACCGGTTCACTAAAAAGTTAACCGGTTAAAAATAGAAAAAGAAATGTATAGTTTGAAAGGAGAAAAATCAAATGTTTAAGTACTTACAACGCATTGGTAAAGCATTAATGCTACCGATTGCTGCGTTACCAATCGCAGGTATTTTACTTGGTGTTGGTGGTGCATTATTAAGCGTAGCTGGATTACAAAATCCACCTTCAATTTATGAACCATTAATCAACTTTGTTAACATCGATGTTGTTACAGCTATCTTAACAATTATGAGAAACGTAGGGGATATCGTATTCGGTAACCTACCAATTTTATTCGCTGTCGGTGTTGCAGTTGGTTTAGCAAAAGATGATAAAGGTACAGCTGCTTTAGCTTCTGTATTTGGTTTCATCATTATGCACCAAGTTATTAACACATTATTAGGTTTAGGATTAACTCAATTAGGTACATTAACTCCAGATAATGTTGGAGAATATGGTACTTACGTTACAACAACAGTTGGTATCTTTACATTAAATATGTCAGTATTCGGTGGTATTATCACTGGTATGGTAACATCAGTGTTACATAACCGTTACCACAAAATTCAATTCAACCCAATGTTTTCATTCTTTGCAGGATCTCGTTTCGTTCCAATTATCACTGCAATTGTAATGGCATTCGTAGGTGCGATCTTAGCGTTTGTATGGCCAGTTGTTCAAAATGGTATCGCAGTATTAGCTGATTTAGTTAATGCTTCAGGTTCAATCGGAACATTCTTCTACGGTTTAATTGAACGTTCGTTAATCCCATTCGGATTACATCACGTATTCTATTCACCATTCTGGTACACTTCATTAGTTGAAGCAAACGTAATCGTTGATGGTGTAAACACAGTTGTATCTGGTGCTCAAACTGGTTACTTCGTACAATTAGGTTCAATGGGTGATTTAGTTGGCGCTTCAGCATCAACTATGGATCAAGTAGTAAATGGAACAACTCGTTTCATGGCTGGTAAATTCCCATTCATGATGTTCGGTTTAGCGGGTGCGGCGTTAGCAATGTACTCTACTGCTAGACCAGAAAAGAAAAAATTAGTAGGTTCATTATTATTCTCAGCTGCAGGTACAGCGGCATTAACAGGTATCACTGAACCAATCGAATTCACATTCTTATTCGTATCACCAATTCTTTACGTAATTCACGCAGTATTTGCTGGTTTATCATTCATGTTAATGGATATCTTTAATGTATTCATTGGTATGACATTCTCTGGTGGTTTAATTGACTTTACATTATTCGGTTTATTACCAGCTGGTGCAGGTGTAGATACAAACTGGATTTATGTAATCTTAGTAGGTATTGTATACTTCGTACTTTACTTCTTTATCTTCCGTTTCGTAATCACGAAGTTTAACTTAAAAACTCCTGGTCGTGAAGAAGAAGATGAGGAAACAAAATTATATACAAAAGCTGATTTCCAAGGTAAAGGTGAAAATGCTGGTGGAGATGAATTAAAAGAAATCGCACCATTAGTATTAGCTGCTTTAGGTGGAAAAGAAAATATTGAAAATCTTGACGCATGTATCACTCGTCTACGTGTAGAAGTAAAAGATCCAAAGAAAGTAGATAAAGACGAATTAAAACGTCTTGGCGCAGCAGGTGTAATGGAAGTTGCTGGTGGCGTACAAGCAATCTTTGGTGGTAAATCTGATACATTAAAGAACTATATTAAAGAACTATAAGAAATAAATTTTAGGTTTAACCCTTTTCGATAAAAAGCACTTTTTCAATAAGTGATATAATCCTATTGTTGTAGGCAGTTAGGTGAAAGCTGATACTGCCTACTTAGTAGGAAAATATCCAATGAATAAGTGCTTTTTTTATATAGAAGTGTTGAGTAAAATGTAGGTTAGTTATCCTGAATGTTTTTTGAGGAATTCTTTTTCGTCTATTATCCATGTAGATGTTAGATGAAAAAGGTTATTTTTGATTTTAAGTAAAGATTTGTCTATTTATTTATGTCATAATTAGAATGATTGATAAAAATAAATAGTTAGTATTTACTATGGTTTTATTTCCTTTTAAGCTAAGGGAAGAAAAGAATAGTAGAAGGGAGACGCAAATGGAAAAGAAAAAACCAACAATTAAAGATGTTGCCAAAAAAGCAAATGTATCAAAGGCAACGGTCTCCTACGTATTAAATAATGTGGATAAAGTGTCAGAAGAAACAAGGCAAAAAGTTTTGCAAGCAATGAAAGAGTTAAATTATATTCCTAGTTCAACAGCAAGGGATTTAGCGAAAACGAGTAATATGAACTTCAAAGATGAAGCGATGACAGATAATCCGTTTTATTATGAGTTTGTTCATTCATATATTGGAAGCCAATTAGAAAAAGAAACATTTGATGAAAAGAAGCAATTACTAAAATCGTTTGAAAATAGTGGGGTTGTTCCTAATTTTTTCATGAAACAGTTAAAGCGAAAAGTACAAGTGATAGTTGGAATTATCTTACCGATAGAAGGAAGCTGTAAACAAAAGATTTTTCGCAACAATCCTTTTTATCAAGAGCTTCTTAACGGAATAGAAGAAGCTGCTCGAGAACATGACATTATTTTAAAAGTAATGTATGTTGATGATATTCAAGAAAAGGATAGTGAATTTAATCAATATCCGTTTATGGGATTAATCGTAATTGGAAAAGTGAAAGATCGTATTTTGGATATATTAGACGAACGTAAAATTCCTCTTATACACATAGATGATTACTGTGAAGACCGTGACCATGTTCATGTATTATCTAATGATAAAGAAGGTGCTTTTCAAGGCGTTAGCTATTTAATTGAACGAGGGTACCGCCATATTGGATTCGTTGGTGGAATTGCTCAATATTGTTCCGTTAATCAAAATAGATACGATGGTTATAAGGAAGCGTTATTTAAGCATGATGCTAACTTTGATAAAGAAAATGTATTTATTGTGTCTGGACATGCCTACGAACAAGGGATTGAAGTGGCAAAAGCAATTATTAATCGTAAAGAAAAGGTAGATGCCCTTTTTTGTATTTCCGATATTACTGCTATTGGTGTTATGAAGGGATTACGTGAAGGTGGTATATCTGTTCCAGAAGATATAGCCGTTATTGGATTTGATAATATTCAAGCAAGTAAATATTGTTATCCAGAGCTTACCACTATTAATCAGCATATTTATGAAAAAGGTAAGATATCCATTAATCTCCTTATTCAAAAAATGAAGGGAACTGTGATAAAGCAAGAATTTATCGTGCCAGTTTCTATTGTGGAGAGAGAATCTGTACTAAAGAAATAAAAAAGATTCATAAGTAAAAGGCTTATGAATCTTTTTTATTATAGGTTTTTAAAAAAGACCTTTTTAACAATCATGAGAATCTCTGTTAAGATTTCAATGTTTGTCTTTACATTATCACGAGTAACAAGAAAATCTGCTGCTGTTTCCGTGACAGCTTCTGTGACATCTTTGATATGTTCACTAGCTTGTCTCATATTATGAGTAGCGACAGGTAAATCCCTTAAGAAGGATTCAAGTTCCTGTTTATTTGAGCCAATAAGGTTATTTACTTCTCCATAAAATTTTCGCGCATTATTTAGTAGTAGAATAAGGTAAACGAGTGCGACACCGCCTAAAATAGCTAGAATAGTAGCAAGTATCACATAGATAGCTGTTGGACTAATATACATATATGGTTATTTAATTAATCCTATTGTTCTTTTGTTGCAGCAATTTCTTCTACAACTTCTTCTACTTCTTGGTTAACACGCGCGGCTTTTTTTTCTGCAATAAATTCTTTCAGTTTACTAGTTGCTTCTGTTAATTTTTCCTTACCATCGGAAAGCTTGTCCGAAATTTCAGTTGTAACGTTATTTGAGTAGTCTGCAATATCTTTACGAGTTTCTTTTCCGGATTTTGGAGCAAATAATAATCCCCCTACTGCCCCAACGATAGAGCCAGTTAATACACCAGCTGCTGCAGCTTTCGCTTTACGTTGACGTTCTTGGCGAAGTTTTTCTTTCTTTTTTTGTTCAAAATAATTTGTTAGTTTCATCACTAATTCCTCCTTGATTAAGTAATTTCTATACCATATTTATTATATCATCATTAGACTATTCAAATAAGATGGAAAAGTATATTAATTGCCGACAAATTTTTTAAGAATCAGTGAAATTTGGAGAAGCATATTTATTTACAATATTAAAATAGTATGATAGGATTACAAAAATGACTGTTTTGAAAAAGTAGTCATATAATTTTTTGTGCTATGAAATGACCAAAAATTAAAATTGGTCATATAGAGGTAGGAGGAGTAAAAAATGAAAGGGCGAAAAGTACTGTTTCAGGAGTTTGGGGCAATAGCTCGAAATAAAAAAATATTAATTCCCGTTATTGCTGTATTATTTATCCCTGTTCTTTATGCAGGTATGTTTCTATGGGCATTTTGGGATCCGTATGAAAAGTTAGCGGAACTTCCTGTAGCAGTTGTCAACTTAGATCAAGGCGCATCTTTTGAAGGAGAAACCTTACATGTTGGGAATGACTTAGTAAAAGAGTTGAAGAAAGATGGTAGTTTTGGATGGGAGTTCGTATCATTAGACAAAGCAAAACAAGGATTTAAAGATCGAAAATATTACATGATGATTCAAATTCCAAGTAATTTTTCTGAAAATGCAACGACATTAACAAAAGAAAATCCAACTCAATTAGAATTGTTTTATATTCCTAATGAAAGCTTAAACTTCCTATCTTCTCAAATTGGGGAGTCCGGAATGGAGAAAATCAAAGGACAACTTCAAAAAACAATTACAAAAACATATGCAGAAAAAGTATTTACAAAAGTAGCAAATGGACTAAACGAAGCAACTGATGGAGCGAGTCAATTAAATGAAGGTTCCGTTGCTGCAAAAGATGGCTCTATTCAACTAAAAGATGGGTTAATCACATTAACAGATAAATCACAAGGATTTAAAGATGGATTAACAAAGGCGAAAGATGGTTCTAGTCAATTGAAAGATGGTCTAGGAACATTAGCATCAAAAACGCCAGCCCTTAGTGAGGGAATTAATGACTTAAAAGCAGGTTCTGGTCAGTTAGCAGGTGGATTAAATACACTAAGTGATAAATCAAAAGAAATGGAAAAAGGGGTAAGTGATTTAAAAACTGGTTCTACCCAATTAAAAACTGGTGTCGGTACATTAGATAGCGGCATTGGACAAATGCAACAAAAAGTAAATGATGTGTTAGTACCAGGATCAAATCAGTTATTGGCAGGTAGTGAAAAAGTAGCTGCTGGTTTAAAAGAGGCTTCAGATGGTGTTAATCAACTAAATGATCAAATGCCACTCTTAGTAGATGGAAGTAGTCAAGTAAGCCAAGGTGCTAGCAAATTAACACAAGGTTTAACTGATTTTGAAGCAGTGATTAATCAATTAACAGCAGGTTTACCAGCAGAGCAACAGCAGGTAATTAAGGAACAATATGCAAAACTTCTTCAAGGTAGTGAAGAGGTAAAGACAGGTGCGAATAAAGTATCGCAAGGACTTGCTGGTGCTCAGCCAAAAATTACAGCATTGGCAAATGGCCAAAATGAATTATTAAAAGGTGCTAATGAGTTAAAGGTTGGCCAACAACAAGCTGTTGCCGGAGTATCAGAATTAAATAACAAATTGGTAGAAATGAAAGCAGGTTCTGGTCAATTAGTAGCTGGAAGCACAGCTTTATCTAGTGGAATGAATCAATTAAGTGAAGGTTCAATAGCCTTAATTGATGGTGTAACACAATTACGAAATGGTTCAGTAGCATTAGATAATGGTTTAGGATTATTACAATCCAACTCTACATCATTAATAAGCGGTGTAAATGCACTACAACAAGGTTCGATTGCCCTGGATAGTGGGGTTGGTCAATTACAAACAGGCTCTGTTGCCTTAGTAGACGGAGTAGGACAATTAAAAGAAGGTTCTAGTTCCTTAGCAGATGGTTTAGGAAAAATAGAAGATGGAACGAAACAATTAAAAACAGAATTAAATAAAAGTGCGGTAGAAGCAGAACAATCGAAAACAAACAATGATGAATTAAATATGTTTGCAAGTCCAGTAAAAGTAAAAACAGAAAAAATTGGCGAAGTTCCAAACTACGGAACAGGTTTTGCACCATATTTCTTATCACTTGGATTATTCGTTGGTGCATTATTAATTTCAATTGTATTCCCACTGCGAGAATCACTTGGTTCACCGCGTACAGCTTTTGGTAAATGGGCAAGTAAAACAATTGTGTTAATGTTCGTTGGTATTATTCAAGCATTAATTGCGGTGGCAATTTTAATTTTTGGATTAGGAATAGAAGTACAAAGTGTTCCAAGCTTTATTGCATTTAGTATTTTAACAAGTTGGACATTCTTAGCGCTTATTCAATTCTTTGTAACATCCTTTGGGGATGTAGGACGATTCTTAGCAATTCTTGTATTAATTCTTCAATTAACAACAAGTGCTGGAACATTCCCATTAGAATTAATTCCAAGTCCGTTACAAGTATTTAATCAATGGTTACCAATGACGTATACAGTATCAGGCTTGAAAGCAGTTATTTCAAGCGGAGATTATTCATTTATGTGGCAAAATATATCAGTGTTATGTGGATATATTGTCGTATTATTAGGGGGCACATATGTTTACTTCTTTTTACACCAAAAAAGAATGAATGCCCAAAATTAAAGAGAATCTTTGTTTTAGTTAGGATGGAATAAAGTGTTTAAAGGAAGAGTTATCCGTTAGGGATAACTCTTTTTTTAGTATAAATAAATGAACTATTCTTCTTTTTTTTGGTTACTGGGAGGTTTAAAAATTTTTTCTAATAAAAATGTATGTTTTATGAAAGAAAAAATGAAATAGGGGTATTCTAATCTTTAGTAAAATGAAATCCACTAGCACAAAACCCTAGTGGATGGAAAAAACTTTAACTGGAAGGTAGGAATACATCATGAAAAAGGTGTCTGTATTTTTAGTAGCAATTCTTACAATTATTTCTCTTATCGGTTGTGGCAATGGGAATAACAATAACAATGCAACTGACAATGCAACTAACAATGCAAGCGAACAGGCAAATGGTATTATAGTTTATGGTACAGAAGATCAAGTAACAAAGGCTGATGAAACGGTAAAAAATGATTTAGAGTCTAGTCAAGTTTATGATATAAAAATGGCTACGTTAAATGGTCAAAAAGTTCTTGTGATGAGTAATACAACAGCAAAAGAATTACAAGGTAAAGGATTATTCCTTACAGTAAAAGACAACGATGTAACGGAGGCTATTACAGATTTTCCTGAAGTAACTCCACAACAAGGTGTTATCTTTGCAAAGGAAGAAATCAAAGATATAACAATTGATAACCAAATGATTCCAGCAACATATAAAGGAAATACAATTATTGGTTCAGCCGATGGTTATGCAGATGCATTTTTAATTGTTGATGATGCTGAATATGCAAACATAAAAGGAACACCTGAGAAAATGAGCGTCTTTTTATTTAAAGATGCAAAACAATCAGAGAAAGCAATGAGTTCCTTAAAAGATGTGAATGCACAACATGTTACGATAAAAAAATAAAATGAAAATGGACTATCCACTATTTTAGTGGATGGTCTTTTTTTATATAAAGGAAAAAAGAGGCTGGGACAAAACCTTCCTCTGAAATGAAAAAGCCAGTGAAATTTTACTCATCGTAAAATTCCACTGGCTTTGATTGTTTTTACAATAAAATAAAGACCACTTCTGATAAAATTAAGTTACCACACCAAATTCAATCGAAAGAAGGGTCTTTATGTTTAAAAATTATAACATGAATCAAATCATTTTGCCTTTAAATTTAGAAGTAAAACTACAAAATAACGATATTGCCTTCCACGTACATCATTTAGTGGAAAGTATCCCTCAAGAAGCATTCGAACCATTTCTCCGAAATACAGGGTGTCCTTCCTATCATCCACGCATGATGTTGAAAGTCATATTATGTGCTTATTCGCAATCTGTTTTTTCAGGGCGTAAAATAGAAGCTCTTTTAAAAGATAGTATTCGTATGATGTGGCTCGCACAAGGATATGAGCCAAGCTATCGCACAATTAATCGTTTCCGTGTGCAACCGGAAGTGAAAGAACTACTCCGCCAATGTTTTGTTCAATTCCGAACCTTATTAGTAGAAGAAAAGCTGATTGACCAAGAAGCGCTTTTTATTGATGGCACGAAGATTGAAGCGAATGCGAATAAATTTACATTCGTGTGGAAGAAATCCATTGAGAAATACCATAGCGAATTGATTGAAAAATCAAATCAACTTTACAATGAGCTACTCGAAAAAGAAATCATGCCTGAAATTGAACGAGAAAGTGAAGAACCAGTAACAGTAGAAGAACTCACTCAAATGATTCAAAACGTAGAGCATGTCATTTCTGAATATGACCAAAAAATCGAAGAATCATCGAATGTAGAAGAAAGAAAAACGTTAAGAAGTGAACGGAAATTTCCTAAACAAGCGCGGAAACAATTACTAGATTACGTGGCTAGAAAACAGAAATATCAAAGAGACTTTGAAATCTTTAACATGCGAAATAGTTATTCAAAGACAGATCCCGATGCGACATTTATGCGCATGAAAGATGATTATATGAAAAATGGTCAATTGAAAGCAGGCTATAATCTACAAGTCGCAACAGAAGGTCAATACGCACTAGCCTACAGTCTATTTCCAAATCCAACAGATACACGTACGTTAATTCCATTCTTAGATGAAATCGAACAACATTATTTTGAGTTACCAACATACATTGTCGCCGATGCAGGTTATGGCAGTGAACAGAATTATGATGACATCCTTTCGAATCGTAAACGAGAAGCTTTAATTACCTACGGAATGTACCTAAAAGAGCAGAAGAAAAAATACAAACAAAACGAATTTAATTCAGCAAACTGGCATTATGATGAAGAGAAAGATACGTACACTTGTCCAAATCAACAACGTCTTATATTTAAATACCATTCTATACGAACGGATAAAGCAGGATTCACACGCAAGTTTAAGATTTATGAGTGTGAAAACTGTAAAGGATGCCCATTTCGTTCATCATGTACGAAAGCGAAAGAAGGAAACAATCGAAAGCTAATGGTGAATGAAAAGTGGGAACAGCAAAAAGAATATGTGAGAGCGAAGCTTTCAGAGGAAAAAACGAGTTTCATCTATCGTCAAAGAAAAATAGACGTGGAACCAGTTTTTGGATTCTTGAAGGCTAATTTGCATTTCACTCGATTTTCTGTACGAGGAAAATCAAAAGCCGAAAATGAAATGGGCTTTGCATTAATGGCTGTGAATTTACGAAAATTCACAGCTAACAACCAAGAAGGAAGAAAGAAGATTATAAAAAAAGTGAAATGGAGCGCACTCCATTTCACTTTTTCGTTATTTGAAGCTAGTTATGTCCCAGCCTCGTCTTATCATGATGTTTAAATTCTGCTTAGAGTTATGTATTATTTGTGATTTAACTTTGCTTCTTCCGATCCTCAGCCATCTTTACAATCATGTCATAGTGCTCCTTGATAAGTTGCACATCTTCTTTACTAAGATTTTTCCACTTGTCCATATCGAAGAAAGCCAAATCATTGATGTCAAGTTGTTTTATGTATGATGCTATTTCGTCCTAAGGATAGAATTGATTACTCTTACTTTTAATTTACAACATCATTACCAATCTCTTTTTATAGCAGCTTTCATCTCTTTTGATAAACTGTTAAATGATAGAGTAATAGTTTTCTTTACGTATTCTTCATCATTTTCAATTGCCTTGAGTAAGCACTCATAACAAGCTTCTTGATCAAGATAATGAAATGGTAATGATTTTCTTGTAGCCTCCCAAGCTTCATTAAATAAATCTTTTAAACCTTGATTAGATAAACCTAATTTATCAATAAGATCCTGTATGATTGATATAATACCAGGAGCAATGAGAATCAAATCAGGGGGATAAATTGATTTATTATTACTCATACCACTCAT
>JBJEFI010000157.1:0-5090 GCA_051873875.1 Bacillaceae bacterium
TTTGCCATATTAAATGCTGATTCATATTTGGCATTAGGACGAGTAAATTTTATGTTCTTCCATACCTCATTATCTAGTCGAATAGGCTCAACATCTTCGAGCCAAAGCAATGATTACTTCAGTATTAATTGATTACTTTTACTAGTTGTTCTTATAATTAAATTTTGAATAACAGCCTTAAATATTTGATTCAGCAATATATTTTCACTAAATTGATCATATCTCACATAATGAAGATGCTTACGGAAACTATTTTTGTTTACTGTCTCTGAAATATCAACTTTCCCCTTAATAAATGATTGATTATCCACTATCTTGTTATAACCACAATTGGTATGTTATTAAACCGAAACACATCACGTTTTTTAAAAGTGAAAGATAGTACAAAAGAGCCGAGGATTTCTTCTGTTTTATTTTGACTGAATAATAAGAAAATACATTTAATTCATTTGTTTTTTTATGGAAATCCCGTACAATAATAGTATAGAGAAAAAACAGGTAGACTCCAAGAGTCTCAATAGCAAAGGGGCTGTTTTACGACAATGTTAATGGAAAGTTCTATATGGGATACGCTACGTTCTATAAATATGTGGCGTTTGCTATGGGGGATATCTGCTATTTTCGTTATTATAATAGCATCGATGCGTTGTTTTTACAGTCAAGCTTTTACGGTGTATAAAGAGCGGATTCGAGTCATATGGTTCGGTGTGACACTTTTCTTAGGTTTCTTTTTGGCTTGTCTTCATGGGTATAACGAGAAAAATTGGAAAGAGTTATCCTTAATGGTGGCTGTCTTAATCATAACGGACATTATGATTATCCATACGCCAAAAGTATTGAAAATATTTGGAGTGGATATGGTCGATTCGACTGAGGTAGTAAAATCACAAAAGAAGATGGAGAATGACCTTGAAACAGCAAAAATAAGGACAAGTAGTACACTTGAGTATTTAGATTTAGTAGTAAAAGAGGATTTCAATACACAAGCGTGGTATAATGTAAATGACTATATTAGTAGCCTGAAAGAATTCTTAGGTTATTTTCTTTCACATCATTATAAAGGTTTTAATATGGATATTAACATTATCGAAGCAACAGGTAATACAGAAGAAGATAGAAGATCTTGTGGTTGCCTTGGATTCTTATTAGAAAAAGATGAGATGGAAGCTGTTTTTGAGAAAGCACAATGGGAAAAAGAAGGACAAGTTGTCTTGTATTCCAATACCCATGCCCCAATTCTTTTCTTAATTAAAGCAAAACAAGAAGATTTACTTCAAGTCGATTATTCTAATATATTACTCGTCACATTGGTACATAGTTGGTATGCCAAGGGCGAACGAAACAGATTTGTAGAAGAAGCATCTGCAAATGGAGCATTTGAAAAAGAAACCTTCACAAAAGAAATCTTTGAAAAAGATGAAGAAGAGAAGGGTTTATAGGGGGAAGGTGTTGTTATGGCAATAAAAGAAAAAAAGATTGAAGAAAACAACTATGTACGTGTAGGTGGCATTCGATTAAAAAAAGAGTCCTCAACAACAAGAACACATGTAGAATTAAGTGAATCCACAAAAAAGTTATTAGAAAAGCAAAAAAAATTAATGGGAAGATTACTGTAGAGCTGACGTATAGTCAGTTCTTTTTTTGCCTACTCTGAATAGTAATAGAGAGAGGTGAACAAGGTGAGAGAGAAAGAAGAAGGATATATTTACGTTGGGGGTGTCCGTCTAAAGTCTGGAAGGAACGTACCCAAAAATACACGTCCAAAATTAAGTAATATAAAAACAAAAGAAGACCGAACGTTAGAGCAATTAAGACGTGCCATTGAAGAACTTAATCGAAAATAGTGGGCGGATAACAGGAAAAGGATATTCCTGTTTTTTGATTTGAAGAACATGGTACAAGAGATGCTAAAGAATGGCAGGGAATTTATAATAACAGAAAAGGAGAAATGAAAGTGTAAGTACATTGGAAAAAAGAAACTAAAAAGGTAAGTTTTCTTCGATGATAATACATTATCATTAATCCCCATAGAATCAGCAATTTGACAAATAATCCAATTCCAATTGCCATTTTACCAACTAACAAGAAATAGCCCCCTGCAACTATAGAAGTCAACCCTAATAAAAACCATATAAATACCATTCATCCCCCCATCATACTAATTCCCTTCTCTAGATAATCTATAATAAATATACTTCTTCTTTATAAACAAAGCACTGCATTAATAGTATTGAAAAAATATAGAACGCAAAAAAATCTAAGTAATGTTTACTTAGATTTTTATCAAAATTTATCATTTTCTATATTGAATTATTAACTTCACTTCTTTTATTAGTTAGATTATTGTAATACTTTTCGTAATCACTCAATACTTTAACATGATGCTTTTTCCAAAAAACACTCTCTATCTTAGGAAGCTCTTCACTAGTAAAAAAGTCTGCATCTGCCGTTTCTTCTGTATCCTTCACTAATTCCCCCGTCCATTCATCTACCACAAATACACTTTCAAACAATTGATATTCATCATCAAATTCATTTTTCATCGCATATTCTGGTCCTGTATAGACAGCAATTAATGTTGCGGATAATACATTTAAATTCGTTTCTTCCTTCACGTGACGCTGTAAACAATGAAAAATGGATTCTCCTATTTCCATTGAACCAGCAGGCATTCCCCAAGATTCTACCTCTTTTCTTTTGATAAACAAGATTTTGTGTTCATCATCTAAAATAATTGCTCGAACAGACGGAACAATTATTTTTTCATTGCTTACATGCATTCTAATTTTTCCAACGTAAGATTCTCCCCATTCCTTTGTCATTTTCATCCCCCGTTTAAAAATGGCATTTTTTCTCTTATCAATTACTTAATTAATGGCCCCTAAATAGATTGGTGTATTTTCACCGTTAACATGTTGCATAATGTATTTTCGCAATCCTTTAGGATATAATCGATAGGCCATTAATTCTTGAATAGGTACCCACTCAATCCCAACTTGATCTTTATCAGGCTGAAGAGGTTCAGTTGCTCCATCTTTTTTCAAGTTGCAGCTAAAATAATATTCTACTTGATGTACATGTGCATCAAAAGCCGCAAATTCATGATTTTTCCCAATGTATTCACGAATGAAAAGCAATTCTCCAATTTCTATAGATTGTCCAATCTCTTCTAAACATTCTCTTTTCAATGTCTCATGAAATGTTTCTCCATGATCTTGTCCTCCACCTGGACAAAGATAGAAAAATCCTTCATCATCTTTATTTTTTGTTAATAAAATTTTACCATCTTGAATAATTAATGCTTTTACTGAATTCCGAATATGCATTTTTCCACCCCTTTGCTCTGACTATTAAAAATATTATTCCCTATGAATAAATTATATAATAAAGAAAAAATATAGAAAGGTGTAATAGGATGAACAAAGAAGTTATCATTAGGCATATCAAGCAAGATGAAATTCATAAATTGCTAGAATTGTATACATTTTTACATAAAGATGATCCTAAGCTTACTACTGTAGAGATTGATTCATTATGGGAACAAATATACAATGACAAAAACATGCACTATTTAGTTGCTGAAAGAGATAATCAGCTTATTGCATCCTGTATATTAATACTTGTCCCTAATTTGACAAGAAGCGCTCGTCCTTATGGATTAATAGAAAATGTTATTACGCATGACAATTTTCGAAGAAAAGGCTATGGAACAATACTGTTAAAAGAAGCGTTAGCAATTGCTTGGGAACATAATTGCTACAAAGTCATGTTACTCACAAGTTCAAAAAAGGAAGGCACACTAAAATTCTATGAAAATGCAGGATTTAAAGCAGGTATAAAAACAGGTTTCATTGCTACTCCATAGCGTAAAATCATTACACTGCTACCAAAAAACTATATTATTTATTATGTATATGCAGTCTTGTTCTTTCTATTCCAGCTAAATAATTAAAGTCTAAAAATAAATAGAGCCTCTTTTTTAGGCTCTATTTATTTGCATCCTTTACTATTACATATTTTGAGCTTGCAGTAACATAGTAAATTGCACCTTTTGAATTTTTCACTTTATACTGATCGTAGCCATCTACTTTCACCTTATCAATGATGATGAAGCCATATCCTTTATCAAATGTACCACTTGGATTTGTCCAACGTGGACCATCATAAAAGTTCAATCCATTCACTTTAGACTCTACGCGTTTCCCTGCAATTGCACTTTGAGGTTTCATTGCATCTGCCACATCTTTAATAAATTTATTCCACAAGCCTTCTTTACGCATGCGCGAAGGGCAGTTTTTACCACTCCATTTATTATGTTGCACAATGTTCTCAATAGGAATATTAAATTGTTTTGCTAAATCGGCTACAATCTCTACTGCATTGTCTATCGCTTTATAAAAATGACTTCCACCACTTAAACTATAACAAATCTCTATACCAATAGACTTCCGATTACCTGGACCATTCCCATCACCAGCATGCCATGCGTTTCGATTAAAAGGGATAGATTGAACTGCTTCCTTATCGTCGATTGCAAGATGAAATCCAGTTTGTTTACTATTATTAATCACATTCTTTACTTCATTATCTGCAGATGCATCGTTATCCGTATTATGAATGGTAAGATATTGGGGGTATAAAGAATAAGGACACAAATTTTCGTACTTGCTTGGTGACACTAAATTTTGTCTAATTTTCAATTATTCTATTTTTCCCTCCTAAAATAGATAGCGGCACCTTGTCCTCTTACTCATACTATGCAAAATAAAAACTACCTGAATAGGTAGCTTGCTTAATGAAAGGCTATTATTTTTTAATATTTCCAAAATCCATCCTTCCTGCTTTCATTAGAAAAAATATTAAGTTTCCCTATTCCAAACAAACGTTACGAAACAGACGATTGTAGCACAGATACAAATAAAAGCTGCAAAGACTAATCCTATTCCTCTCATAAATGTATCTTCACCAGGATAGCTTGGTACTAATGTAATGCTTTGATAAATTGTGAAAACAAATAAAACTAAATACATACTACAACCAGAAAGAACAATAATCGCAATTTCTTTTAAACTTCCACTTACTTTTCTAGC
>JBJEFI010000158.1:0-1577 GCA_051873875.1 Bacillaceae bacterium
AGAAACAAATCTTTGGTATGGATTAATAATGCTCCAAACGAAATTAAATGCTTTATCGATTCAAGATTTTTCGAATCAGCTTTTACAATTATCAAAAGAAGCATTTTATGAAACACTTCTTCCTTATAAGGATCGTCAGACAGAGTCGATGAGAAAAGAGATAGCAGGAGACCAAAATTTAATTGAGGAATATGCAGCATTTTTTATAGAACATCAATATTTAGGTGGTTATGTACAGGCACTTGCCTATTATTCATATCACCAATTACGTCAGTTATTTATGAGTGTCGTAACAGAATGGGAAATTTGGATCAGTAAAGGGAAGGATTGGGAGAAGTGGATGCAGGTACTTACCTTTGAGATGAAAAAACAACAATCTCTTGATGGTAAAAATCCGATTCAAGAAATCACAAGGATAACAGAAGGGATTCATTATATTCCTGAACCGTCCATTTGGAATATAAAATTAATTCCTCATGTTTCCTATCGTCCGTGGATATTAGAACTTCGAACAGCGGATACGAAACTTTTCTTCTATCCGTTGAATGAAGCTTATTTGCTAGAGCCCGGTGTCCCATCAACAGCACTAGTTCTTGGTCATAAGGCATTAGGAGATGAGCTCCGTTTAAAATTACTTTATCAGTTACAGCGAGGACCTTTGTCACTTCAAGAAATGAGTACGCAATTTCATATGTCAAAAACGACATTGCATCATCATCTTTCTTTATTAAAAGCAGCAAAATTTATTAAGGTTGATAAAGGAATTTATTATGCAAATGTAGCCCAACTGAATCAATTTTCAACGAAGCTTACCGATTACCTTGGGGCGAATAAGCTATGAAATATTCAAGCGCCTTTAAAACATTGTGGATAGGAGAGATTGTATCTGAGTTTGGTGGAGCGGCTGGAGGAATTATTAACGGATTATTGATTTATGAATTAACAGGTTCAAAGGAATGGATGGGGCTCTTTTGGCTTATCTATTTTATTCCTTCACTGCTTTTACAAGGGATAAGTGCACCGTTTTTAAATCATGTAGCAAAAGAGAGAGTAATTCGCAATATCCAACTAGGACGAGGATGCGCTTATTTATTGCCATTAATCGGTTATGTAAGTATGAATGATACGATTACAATTGTAGGACTTCTTTTATTACAACTATTATTAGGGTTGATGCAACCTATTTATGCTAGTCTATCTTTTTCACTTTTACCAGACATTTGTGACAAGGAGGAATTAGTAGAAACAAATGGTTTGTTAGATGGTACCATTCGTTTAATGAGTTTTCTTGCACCTGGATTCACATCACTCCTACTATTAATTTTACCAATGCAATTCATCTATGTTTTTTCTTCATTTATGTTTTTTATTAGTTTTATTAGCTTGTCACGACTACCGCAGTTAAGTACAAAAACAGTAGCTATTTGGACAAAGAAGTTTTGGTGGGCTGAAATGAAGGAAGGGTATAAAACCTTTTTTCACTATCCATATTTGTTAAGACTTGCCATTCTTTCATCCTTCGTTCAGTTTGCAGTAGGTGCATCCATGGTGTTAAGTGTTCCATTTATTCGAAATAA
>JBJEFI010000158.1:1677-5058 GCA_051873875.1 Bacillaceae bacterium
GGGTTATTTTTTTATTTTAGAGTTAAACGAGAAAAGATAATAGATGTAGAAATGACATAATTAAATTTCCCTCACTTCATTAAAAAGAGAGTGGGGGAGAGTGATTTTAAACATGTTAATCTTTGTTGCGGGAAAGTAAAAAGAATAGTATGTAGTGAAATGTAATTATTAAACAATTGCTAAAAATGAAAACGGTATCACATAAAATAAAACGTTTAACTATGCCTATTTCGTCACAGAAAAGACATAAAAACGCATACATTTTTTATTGGAAACGCTTGAAAAGAGAAGGAAATTTTACTATTATTAAGTTGTGCAAACGATTGCTCTTTTGTAGGGATATTTATTTTTTATTTGTTTTATGAAATCGTTAACATATAATGGTAAGTAGGAGCATAGTGATAACAGTCATCTTAGAGGGGGAGTAGAATATGAGTAAGAAGGCAAGTTTTCTATCATTTGATTTTTGGCAAAAACTTGGGAAAGCGCTTTTAGTAGTAGTGGCGGTTATGCCAGCAGCAGGTTTAATGATTTCAATTGGAAAATTGCTTGGTATGTCAGGCGGTGATGTTGAAGTCGTTATGACAACTGCACGTGTAATGGAAGATATCGGATGGGCAATTATTACAAATTTACATGTATTATTTGCAGTAGCAATTGGGGGATCATGGGCAAAAGAACGTGCTGGTGGTGCATTCGCAGCATTATTAGCATTCGTTTTAATTAATCGTATCACAGGTGCTATTTTTGGTGTAAACAGTGATATGTTAGCAGACCCTGAGGCAATTGTTTCTTCATTAACAGGACAAGAATTAGTTGTAAAAGATTTCTTTACTAGTATTTTAGGTGCACCAGCATTAAATATGGGTGTATTTGTTGGGATTATTTCCGGTTTCTTAGGGGCAGTACTTTACAATAAATATTATAACTTTAATAAATTACCACAAGCATTAGCATTTTTTAATGGGAAACGTTTCGTTCCATTCGTTGTAATTTTAGGTTCAGTCATTACGGCTGTTGTATTAGCCATTGTATGGCCATTTGTTCAAGGAGCTTTAAATCACTTTGGTATTTGGATTGCTGGTTCAAAGGAAACAGCACCAATCTTAGCGCCATTTGTTTATGGAACATTAGAGCGTTTATTATTACCATTTGGATTACACCATATGTTAACAATTCCGATGAACTATACAGAAATCGGTGGTGTTTATGAATCGGTTGTAACAGGTGCAACTGTATATGGACAAGAAACATTATGGTTAGCTTGGGTTTCTGATTTAAATGAATTAAAAGCAGCTGGCGATATGACAGCATATAATGAATTGTTAAATTCTGTAACACCAGCTCGTTTTAAAGCTGGACAAGTATTAGCGTCATTCTCAATCTTAATTGGTGCGGCGCTTGCAATGTACAAAAATGTAGATAAAGAAAAACGTTCTTCTTATAAACCAATGTATTTATCAGCGGCATTAGCAGTATTTTTAACAGGTGTAACAGAGCCGATTGAATTTATGTTTATGTTTATTTCACCAGTATTATATGGTATATATGCTGTAATCGTAGGTATCGCATTCGCATTAACAGATTTATTCGATTTACGTGTTCATGCATTTGGGGCAATTGAATTTACAACACGTATTCCAATGATGGTGAAAGCTGGATTATTACAAGATATTATTAACTTCTTAATTGCAGCAGTAATCTTATCTGGAGGAACATATGGCATATTTAACTTCATTATTAAGAAATTAAATTTACCAACACCAGGTCGTAATGGAAATTATATTGATGATGAAAATACTTCTGAAGCATCAGCAGGTCAAGCGAAAGAGGGATTAACAACGAAAGTAATCGACTTGTTAGGTGGAAAAGGAAATATTCATGAGGTAGATGCATGTATGACTCGTCTTCGTGTAACAGTAAAAGACACAGCATTAGTTGCCAGTGAACAAGAATGGAAAGCAAATCAAGCATTAGGCTTAATTGTCAAAGATAAAGGGGTTCAAGCCATTTATGGACCAAAAGCAGACGTATTAAAATCTGATATTCAAGATGTATTAGGTCTATAAAAAATAGAGGAGTTACTCTTGTAGTAAACTCCTCTTTTGTGTAAAAATATAAAAAATCAACATAAGAGGATGACAACCAATGAAATTATTAACATTAAATTGCCATGCATGGCAGGAAGAAAATCAATTGGCAAAAATTCAAGAACTAGCAGCGGATATTGCTGAAAAAGGATATGATGTAATTGCTTTACAAGAAGTAAGTCAGCGAATGGAAGGAAACGCTAGCTTACAAAATATAAAAGAAAACAATTATGTATTTGTATTATTAGAAGAGCTAAAGAAATTAGGGGTAACAGAGTATCAATTTATATGGGGGCTTTCTCATATTGGTTTTGAGGTATATGAAGAAGGGTCAGCTATTTTAACAAAACATCCCATTGTAGAAGAATACTCTTTTATCATTTCCAAACATAATGATCCAAATCAATGGCGAACTCGTCGTATTGTAGGAGCCAAAATTGATTATAACGGTAAAATGATGAACTTTTATTCTTGTCACCTAGGCTGGTGGACAGATGAAGAAGATCCATTTATTGAACAAGTAGATGTGTTAATATCCCAACTAAATCAACAAGAAACCAACTTCTTAATGGGAGATTTCAATAATAGTGGATTTGTTCGTGGAGAAGGTTATGATTACATATTATCAAAAGGAATACATGATACATTCCAATTAGCTGTTCAAAAGGATAGTGGCATAACGGTAAAAGGAAAGATTGATGGCTGGGATAAAAACAAGGCGGATTTACGTCTGGACTTAATTTTATGTAATCACCAAGTAAAAGTTGCTTCTTCAAAGGTTATTTTTAATGGAGAAAACAAAGCGATTGTTTCTGATCACTTTGGTGTAGAAGTAGAGATAAAGATCTAACCAAAAGGTTTCACTTGTGTTTTTCTAGTTTGCATAGGCAAGTATGCGTATGGTACGCTAGAAAAAAACAAAAGCAAGGTGAATAAAATGAATGAACAATTTGAGCAGAAATTTGACGGTCTGCTAGAAAAATATACAGAATTATTGCTTGGGAAAAATGATGAGCAATTGGTAGAGAAAGTGAAAATGTGGATGATGTATACTTACATGTCTAAGTCAATGCCAGCACTTGTTCAACATTGGAATAGCGTAACACCAGATGGCAAGGCAGAAATGATGGCGCTAATTAGTGAAATTAAAAAATTAAACGATGAACATCGAGCAAAGAAGGCGTAGTGACTCTAAAGGGATAGCAATCGTTATCAAGACCTACATTAAAGGGCATAACATATTAGTCATATATAATATGTTATGCCCTTTGTTATTCAACTAACGCACCCG
>JBJEFI010000159.1:0-5002 GCA_051873875.1 Bacillaceae bacterium
ACATGCTAAAACAGCCTCTTGCATTGCTTCAAATTTTGTTTCTACTTTCATTGCTAAACTAAAATTATGAATACCAAAAACAGTTTGTAGCTTCTCAGTAACACCTTTCCAGTCTTCACCGTTTAATTCGATATACATACGATCACGAGTCGCTTCGATTTCTAACTTTGGATATGCTTTTAGACGATATTTTACGTTGTCTTTTAAGTTTGTAATAAATTTTTTACGATTTTTTCCTTTTGTCGTTAATTCTCCATAACGAACTAAAATAAATCCATATTCCATCTTGTTTACCTCATCACATCTTTTAATTTTGCTAGTACATCTACTATTATTTGTTTAAATTTATTTACTTCCTCGATTGTATTTTCCGAAGAAAGACTAATACGAATTGCACTAGCTGCAATTTCTTCACTTAATCCCATTTCTTCTAAAATACGACTTGTTTGCTTCGACTTAGACGAACAAGCCGATTTTGTTGAAACATACACATCATATTCCTCAAGGGCATGAACCATTACCTCTGGCTTAACACCAATAAATGAAACATTTAATATATGTGGCGCCGCATTCTCTACTGGTGTATTAATATGTACATCTTCCATCTGTGAGAAAAAGGCAACTAATGCTTCTTTTAATGTGGCTAAATGCTTTTGTTTCTTCGCTTCATTTTCTAATGACAGGCGAAGAGCTTTTGCCATTGCAACAATACCAGGTAAATTTTCTGTTCCTGAACGAACATATCCTTCTTGTTGCCCACCAGAAATAAGAGAATGTAGCTCTACTCCTGATTTAATATATAAAATTCCAGTTCCTTTTACGCTATGGAATTTATGACCTGAAAATGTACATAAATGAATATTGCTTCCTTTTAATGTAAGTGGAACTTTCCCAACACCTTGCACATGATCAACATGAAACAACACACGTGGATATTGTTTTAATAAATCACTAATTTCTTTAATTGGTTGAATCGTTCCAATCTCATTATTTACATGGATAATCGAAAGTAAAATCGTATCTTCTCGAAGTGCTTTTTTAATATCTTCCACTGATACACGACCATCTTTATCAACAGGCAAATAAGTTACATCAAAGCCAAGCATCTCAAGTTGTTTAAATGCTTCGTATACAGATGCATGTTCAATTGCTGTTGTAATGACATGTCTCCCTCTTGTCCGATGACGCAATGCCGTACCTTTAATAGCTAAGTTATTTCCTTCTGTCCCACCAGATGTAAAAACAATTTCCGAAGGAGATACATTCAATTGCTTCGCTACTGCTGCTCTTGAATGAGATAATAACTTTTCTGACTCCACTCCTAATTTATGAATGGATGATGGATTCCCAAAATATTTGCTACTTACCGTTACATACGACTGCAAAGCCTCTTCGTAAGGCTTTGTTGTCGCACTATTATCAAAATAAATCAAAGTGCCGCCTCCTTACCATTCAACAATCATACCATAATCCTATTTTCCACAAAAGGGATAAAGAAAAACCACTAGAAAACAGGTAACGATTTTGAAAAAATTACTTCCTTCAAACCATATCGCTTCCTACCATAAAATAACACAGATAAAAACACCTCTAATAAAGAGGTGTTTTACGTTCATTAATGATTTCTTGTAAACGAGTAATTGCTCCTGGGTCAACAGAATCAATTGCCGCCGCTGCTTCTTCTAATGCCGCACTATACTCATATTCTCTAAATAATTTTTCTGCTTTATATAAAGCTGCTGCTACACGATTGTTATTGCTACGATAACGATTTCCATATTGAATAACTTGTTCGACTAAATACATATGTTCAACCATTGTAATTGCTTCTTCATAGACATTATCAACAAGCTGAACCATATCATTTAACACATCGTTTACAATAGCCATATTTAAAGGTTTTGTTTCTAATTGTTTATGTACAAGAGCCATTTTTTCTCGTGCTTCATTGTAGCGTGTATAGTAAGACTCAGGAACTCCCGGTAAATTAGATACTGTCAAAATTCGCTTTGTTTCTTGAATCTTATGCTTCATTGTTGCCAGCTGCTCTTTCGCTGCCATTTCATCTGCCCTTAACATTTGTAACATTTCTACATATTGTTTTTGAGATTGAATTAATGTTTGAAGCTGATTATCGATATCTTTTACATCCTCTTTTAAAATTAAATAAGAAGATTCCTTCCCGTCTATTTGACTAACGATTCGTTCATAACGTTTAGCTAAAATAGATAGTTGCTTTTCCACATATTTTTGTGTCTCAATTTCTTTATCACTTAACTGATAGCTTAATTTTACAGTCGCCGTTTCTTCTTTTGATTCTTTATTTTCTGCTCGAACTTCTGTAATCGCCTCTCCCATTTTTTTAACCATGGTAACGACTTCTTGTTTCGCAGCTACTTCCGCCTCTAAAGCATCGTAAATATTATCAATACGAATTTTTGCCGCTTCTAATAATTGTTTTACTTCATCTATATTTAATGCTTTAATTTGCTTAATCATTTCTTCATTTTTTGCTTTTAAATCTGCTAACTCTTCTTCAATTCCTAAATGAGCTAGTACATAACCATCTGCTATCATACCTTTATACCCATCGGTAATATTATCAATTTGGACAGGTAAAGCTGTTTGGCACTCCACTTGAAGTTGCGGCAACTCTTGCATAACGTTTTTTAAATGATCTAATACTGCCATCATTTCATCAATAACATCACTTGCTTCAAAATAGTTCCCATTTGATGTTAATTCTTCATAACGCTTGACGTTTTCTAAAACATTAACAAGTTGCTTTTCAATTTCTGGTTCTACAAGTGTGAATGAGTGACGATGAGCCAATAATGATTTTTTTAATTCCTTGTATGTTTTTTTAATCCGAGCAATTTCTTCATTATTTTTCGCATAACTTCCCATTAAATCATTTACACCGATAAAAATAGATTCAATTTGTGATTCTGCTAGCTCAATTTGTTTTTTAATGACTGCTAGAGATGCTTTTGCTTTATGAAAACTATATTTTGCAAGTTGCTCATCTACTTCCATTAATTCAAACGTAATTTCTGGCAGTTTTGCTGTAACAATTTCATCCCATTGCCCACGCCATGTTTCAAAATGCTCTTCTGCCTCACCAATCATATTTAATTCTTTTACCTTTGCTAATTCCTCTGCTACTCCTCTATCAGAAAGTGTATTTTTTCTTTTTTCTAATTCATCCACTTCCTTATAATAATTGTTTCTGAGAACAAACGCCGCCGTCATCCCAACAATTACTAAGACAAATATACAAATTATTAGCCCAAATGCCGCATTCATACGAAGCCCCCTCTTGCAAGTCTTACTTAATCTATATTCGAAATCATTTTCATATACTTTTAAACAACTTCTATCATACCATGACAACGGCAATTTTTGACCTACATTTTACGTTTTTTTCACAAATTATGCATAACTTTTTTGCTTTTTTTCATTTTTCATCATAAAATATTTCTTTTTAACCCAAAATTTAACATTATGTGACGAAATAATCTTCCTTTTCTTCTTAATTTTGTCATTTATGTCTAATATTTATGTAAAATGAATGACTTGACTATTGGATGGCAAATCTATATAATTACGTTTGTGTAAAAAATCGCAGCCCGAGAAAAAATTTAGTGGTCGTATTTTATTCCTCATCATGGTGGTGAGGTGTATCGCGTAACTTCATGCTGCAAAGCGAGGATACATGAAAATAAAATGCCCTCTAAGTCGACACTCATGTCTGCTTTTGTTTTACGTAATAAAAAACAAAAGGAGGAGTCTTATTATGGCTCGCTATACAGGTCCATCTTGGAAATTATCTCGCCGTTTAGGCATCTCTTTATCAGGTACTGGTAAAGAATTAGAAAAACGTCCTTACGTACCAGGACAACACGGTCCAACTCAACGTAAAAAATTATCTGAGTACGGATTACAATTACAAGAAAAACAAAAATTACGTCACACTTATGGTGTAAACGAGCGCCAATTCCGTCGTACTTTCGACATCGCTGGCAAAATGTCTGGTAAACATGGTGAAAACTTCATGATCTTACTAGAAATGCGTTTAGATAACTTAGTTTACCGTATGGGTCTTGCTCGTACTCGTCGTGGAGCTCGCCAATTAGTAAACCATGGTCACATCTTAGTTGACGGCAAACGCGTTGATATCCCATCATTCCGCGTAAAAGTTGGTCAAACAATCTCAGTTCGTGAAAAATCAATGAACTTATCAACAATCAAAGAAGCTGTAGAAGTAAACAACTTCGTACCTGATTACTTAACTTTCAATGCTGATAAATTAGAAGCTACTTTCACTCGCTTACCAGAGCGTTCTGAATTAGCTGCTGAAATTAACGAAGCATTAATCGTAGAGTTCTACAGCCGTTAATAAAAACGGTTTGTAAATAACCGTATTAAAAACCCTAGAAACGTTGATATAACGGCATTTCTAGGGTTTTTTGTTTATTTATGATTTGTAAAATGAATAAATTGGGGGGATTTTTCATATTAAATTTTGCATGAGACAGATGCTTTAAAATATATAAAAAAATACCACTGATAAATAATCAACGATTGTTAGCCTTCATATATTTTAAAGTCATGTAAGCAATAAAAACTTGTCACCCAATCTACTCTAGATCTTTACTTATTAAATAATTGATAAAAAATAAAGCCAATTATGGCTTTTCTTCCTTAATGGTTACATGATCGAACGTTAATGTAGTGAACTTTATTTCTCTTCCGTACTCGCGAAATAATATAGCCTCAAAAATTGGTTTTAGCTTTCACACCTTTTCTTCTGGTATTTCAATTTTTCCAACTGTCATTTTCACTACACCCCTTATTAATTAAAAGGAAACAATTCATCAACAGTTTGACCGAAATATTTCGCTAATATAAATTTTTATTTATTATTAGTACCTCTCTTATCTTCAGCGCTAGATTACCTCTACTTTAATAGCCTTTTTACTTTCATCTTGAAAACATTTTT
>JBJEFI010000160.1:0-26062 GCA_051873875.1 Bacillaceae bacterium
GTTGTTGTTTTGTTTAGTTTTCAAAGATCATTACCGTTCGTGACGGCTTTATTAATTTAACATTTCTTCTTTTTTATGTCAAGTTTTTTTAAAACTTACTAAAACCGAAGATTTAACTGTTAATCCGCTCTGCAAGTGATGTCTTGCAGCGACGTTTGTTAATATAACATCTTAAAACTAATACGTCAATAACAATTAAAAAATTTTTATTATTTTTTTATCCTACCCTAATTAACACTATAATTAGCTTCAAAACTTAACAAATTCTATTAGGTTTAATGAAGTATTTAAATACCAAACAAGTATTAAAATCACCGCTCAAAGAACGTTGTTTAATAGAAATTACTTTTTTCTATATTATCCGCTCCATTCTTTATAAAAAACATATATAAAATCTTCCAATTAGTAACCAGATTATTTCCATTAGCAAAACATTTCTCTTACAATCGCTTTTTTTGTTATAATCAATTCGAACGAAAATTTATAATTTAAAAATAATTACAACTTTTCGCCATTACTTCAAAGGAGCTAAAAGTATGAGTATCAAATATTCAAATAAAATAAATAAAATTCGTACATTTGCACTTAGTCTAATTTTTATCGGTTTCTTCATTATGTATGCTGGTGTATTCTTTAGAACATCCCCAATCATTATGACAGTATTTATGCTGATTGGTTTTTTAGCTATTATAGCTAGCACTGGAATTTATTTTTGGATTGGACTTCTTTCTACTAAAACCGTACAAGTTCAATGTCCTTCTTGTAACAAAGTAACGAAAATATTAGGAAAGGTTGATGCTTGTATGCATTGTAATCAACCACTTACCCTTGATAAGTCTTTAGAAGGTAAAGAGTTCGATGAAAAATATAATCGTAAAAGCAAAAAAGATGTTGTCCACTAATTAGTGGACAACATCTTTATATATATATGATGTTATTGTTCTTTTTTACACTCTGGACAAATACCGTACACTTCTAGTCTATGACCAGTAATCTCAAAGCCAGTTTTTAGTTTTGCTGTTTCTTCCACTTTATCTAATCCTGCACATTCGAAATCCTCAATTTTTCCACAACGATTACAGATAGCATGATAGTGATCATCTGTTACAAAATCAAAGCGACTAGATGAATCTCCGTACGTAAGCTCTTTAACTAATCCAGCCTCTTTAAATACACGTAAATTATTATAAACCGTAGCTACGCTCATATTAGGGAACTTTCCTTCTAATGCTTTATAAATTTCATCAGCACTTGGATGAACTTCTGTTTCAATTAAAAATTCTAAAATAGCATGTCTTTGAGGCGTAATACGAACACCTGAATCTTTCAACATGCCTAACGACTCTTTTAATTTTTCTTTAATCATTACTACACCTCCACCTCATTTTAATACGTACTATTATATAATAATTTTTATAAATAGTTTACTGCTTAAGAAAGATAGCTGTCAATGATTTTACATTTCCATTTTACGATAAACAAAATAAAATCATTCTTATTTTATAATACTCAGTAAAAATCAACATAATTCTTTAATAATGTCAATTATATCCACCGTTCTAACACATAAAAAAAGAGATTGTTCAAAATGAACAATCTCTTTTTTTATTATAAGGTTATAATTAACCACCATAGAAAATTGGTGCGCCAGGTCCTAATGGTAAACCAATTAACATCCAAGCACCTAATAAGATAACCCAAGCAATTGTAAATGCAATCGAGTACGGTAACATCATAGAAAGCAATGTACCAATACCTGCTTTTTTATCATATTTTTGTGCAAATGCAATAATAATCGCAAAATATGGAAGTAATGGTGAAATAATATTTGTTGTTGAATCCGCAATACGATATACAACTTGTGTTAACTCTGGAGAGTACCCTAAGCTCATCATGATAGGTACAAATACAGGTGCCATAATTGCCCATTTAGCGGATGCACTACCAATGAATAAGTTAATGAAACCAGAGATAAGAATAAAGGCAACAATTAATCCGAATCCACCAATACCTAAGTTCTCAATGATTTCTGCACCTTTAATAGCAAGAATACGACCTAAGTTTGTATAGTTAAAGTATGCAACGAATTGTGCTGCAGCAAATGCTAATACGATATATGACCCCATTGAAGCCATTGTTTCATTTAATTTAGCCGTTACATCTTTATCACTCTTAATTTGCTTTGTTACAATTCCATATACAAGACCTGGAATTAAAAAAACAATTAACATTACTGGTACTAATGATTTAAAGAATGGAGAATTTACAATCTCGCCTTCTCCACGTAATGGTCCCCACTCAGGAATAACTAATAATGCCATTGCTAAGCAGGAAACGATAAATGCAACTAATGCAGCCCATAATCCTTTTTTCTCTAACTTTGTTAAATGAGTAACCTCTTCTTTAAATTCACCTTTATATGTTCCAAGACGAGGTTCAACTACTTTTGTTGTAATAAACGTACCAACAATTGTTACTAAAAATACAGAAGCTATCATAAAGAAGTAGTTCATTGCACTTGACATACCTGCTGCATACTCAGGATCAACTACACTTGCTGCACTAATTGTCATTTCACCTAACATTGGGTCTAATGACGTTAAAAGTAAGTTGGCACTATATCCACCAGATACCCCAGCGAATGCTGCCGCTAAACCAGCTAATGGATGACGACCCATTGCTGCAAAAACTACTGCCCCTAATGGAGTTAAGATAACATATCCTGCATCAGATGCCATACTTGACATAACACCAGCAAATACTACTGTTACTGTTACAAAAGAACTTGGTACAGATGTTACTAAACCACGTAAAGATGTTCCAATTAAACCAGAACGTTCTGCTAAACCAATCCCTAACATTACAACTAGTACTGTTCCTAGAGGAGCGAACCCTGTAAAGTTCGTTACAGCACTTTCAAATATCCAAGCAATCCCCTCTTTGCTTAATAAATTATTTACTTCAAGTAATTGTCCATCATTTACTGGATCAACTATAGATACTCCCATTTTAGCTAAAGCAAATGATACTACCATAATAAGTGCAGATAAAATTACGAATAATGTAACTGGATCCGGTAATTTATTCCCGTTACGCTCTATTTTATCTAATACACGAAGTACAAATCCTCTTTTTTGAGGTACTTCAATTGCTTTCGATTGCGCCACATTACTTCATCCTCTCTGTAAATTTTCCCCTTTTACGAAAAATTCTAACAAATCCCTATAAATTCTTTTAAATTATATTAGAAAAATATATTTTTGAAAAGTATGTAAAAATAAATAAAAATTTTCAGTATAATAAATATATTTAAATAGCTATATTGTCTATCTCTCCTAAAAAAAACAAAAAGCGCTCTTTGCCACTTACAAAGAGCACTTTTTTATTAACCTGTCTTTTTTGTTATCTAAAAAAAGTACGAGAATAAATCTCGTACTTCTAAAAATAGACTATCATCTGAGGAGGTATGACCTATATCCATACTATATGTATCTTTTCATTTTTCGTATAGACATTCGCCCTCTTTTCTTATTATTTTGATTTCGGATAACGAATTGTGTGAACGATAAAGGCTGCTGGCATTGTATAACCAATTAATGCTTCTACAATGACAAGCCACTTTCCAATCCCAACTGGAATAACATCTCCATATCCAACTGAAAATAATGTAACTGCACTGAAATACATACAGTTTTCTAAAATCGAAAAAAAAGAAGATTGATCTTTTAATTGTCCTCCTATTAAAACCGGCATATTATTTAACTCTAAAATGACATACCACAATCCAAAGGCAACCATAATAGTTACATATATTAAACATAAAAGGATTAAACTTCCACTTGAAAAGGAATGTTGATGAGATGTCACTCGTGCTAACATAGCGATACTTTTATATACAATCAAAAACGCAATTAATGCGATGAGTCCGTAAACCATACCTTCCCCCTCCACTATTATAAATATGAACAAGCTACCTTCTTTAGACACAAGAAATACAGTAAAACTTATCTTCTCTAAATTTTGAAAGGCGAATCATAGCATTCATTAGAACAAGATAAAATCAAATTAGCTAAACATTTTTCTGACAATTTTACAAAATGTTCGCATTTTAGCAGTTTTACATAGGAAAAAGTGCTATAATTGAAAAATCAAACATAGGATTGTGTGTATGTAACTCATTGCAGGAGGTTTTAACATGAATTTTACAAATTCAGAAAAGCTTCATGAAGAAGCATTACAATGTATTGTCGGTGGCGTAAACAGCCCATCTCGCTCATATAAGGCAGTTGGTGGTGGATCTCCAGTTACAATGGAGCGAGGACAAGGCGCTTATTTTTGGGACGTAGACGGCAATAAATATATCGATTATTTAGCAGCCTATGGACCAATTATTACAGGTCACGCTCACCCTCATATTACAGAAGCAATTACGAAAGCGGCACAAACTGGTGTCTTATATGGAACGCCAACACGTCATGAAATTACATTTGCCAAAATGTTACAAGAGGCAATTCCTTCATTAGATAAAGTGCGCTTTACAAACTCTGGTACAGAGGCTGTTATGACAACCATTCGTGTTGCTCGCGCTTATACAGGTCGTGACAAAATAATTAAATTTGCTGGTTGTTATCACGGTCATTTTGATTTAGTACTTGTTGCAGCAGGTTCAGGTCCATCTACATTAGGGACACCTGACTCAGCTGGTGTGACAAAAAACAGTGCTTCAGAAGTAATTACTGTTCCATTTAATGATATTGATTCCTTTAAACAAGCGATGGATATATGGGGACAAGAAGTTGCCGCTGTATTAGTAGAACCAATCGTTGGGAACTTCGGTATCGTTGAACCAAAAGAAGGTTTCTTACAAGCTGTAAATGACATTGCTCATGAACATGGTTCAGTTGTTATTTATGATGAAGTTATTACTGCATTCCGCTTTATGTACGGTGGTGCACAAAATTTACTAGGTGTAACGCCAGATTTAACGGCACTTGGTAAAATTATCGGTGGCGGTCTTCCAATTGGTGCGTACGGTGGTAAAAAAGAAATTATGGAAACTGTTGCCCCATTAGGTCCAGCATATCAAGCTGGTACAATGGCTGGAAATCCAGCATCGATTCAATCCGGTATTGCATGTTTAGAAGTATTAAAACAGCCTGGTGTTTATGAGAAATTAGATGAACTTGGTGCATTACTAGAAGACGGCATTTTACAAGCAGCCAAAAAATACAATGTTCCAATTACAACCAATCGCCTAAAAGGTGCTTTAACAGTCTACTTCACAACAGAGAAAGTGGAAAATTATGTTCAAGCCGAAAATACAGATGGCGAATTATTTGCTCGCTTCTTTAAATTAATGCTTAACCAAGGTGTTAACTTAGCTCCATCTAAATATGAAGCTTGGTTCCTAACAACAGAACATACAAAAGAAGACATTGAAACAACAATTAAAGCAGTTGAAGTTGCATTTAGCCAATTATAGATGGTTTATGACCCTTTTTCCATTGGAGATGACCTTTTCGGTCACCTCCAATTTTAATCTATGTATATTGCATTTTTATTCACCTATAGTTTATAATTACAAATAAAAAATTTTCTAAATTTTCTATTAATTTACCAGGGGGTGTTAGGTCTTTCTTAGACCGATGTAGTATGAAAAAAACATTTAATCCGGCAGCTTTCAAAGATTATCACTTACACGAACACGATGCGTGTGGGATTGTATCTGTTATGGAAAAAAAGAGAGTACCTACAAAACGAAATATTGAACTCTGTCTCGAAGCCTTAACAAAATTAAATCACCGAGCAGGTTTTATTAATAATGAAGGAGATGGCGTAGGAATCCATCTTGATGTACCTAAAGCTTTATGGAAAGAAAAAATCACAAGCTTTTCCCTCTCTCCTGAGTTAGTAGACAGAAAAGATTTCATTGTTGGACATATCTTTATCGAAAAAAAATATACAGATTTATTACAACCCAAAATATTAACAACGTTTACAAATTATGACTTTGAAATCCTCTATACTTCTACAACAACCGTTGATTCAGACGTATTGGGACCAATCGGTTTACAAAATGAACCAACCTTTTTACAAGTAGCTCTTCTTCCAACTAAGAAGATAACAGACAGACAATTAGATAAAAAACTTTATAACCTATTACTTGAACTAGAAAAAAGTGAAGCTATTCACGTAGCATCATTAAGCCCTCATCACGTTGTCTATAAATTAATGGGTGCAAGTGATACATTATTAAATTACTATTTAGATTTACAACACCCATTAATTGCATCAACAATGACACTAGGACACAATCGTTATTCAACAAATACATTATCAAACTTTTTCCGTGTTCAACCTTTTAGCATACTTGGTCACAATGGTGAAATTAATACGATTGCTAAACTTCGCCAAGAAGCAGAATTAATTGGTGTTACATTGTCAAAAGGCGGAAGCGATTCTCAAGACTTAAATAGAACTATTGAATATTTGTTAGTAAACGATGAGCTTTCTCTTTTTGAAGCATTAGACTTTATGTTCCCACCAATTGTCTATGAAATAAAACAATATCCAAAGCACTTACAAGATTTATATACGTATATGCGTGAGGCATGGGGTCATTTTGCTCAAGGACCTGCTGGCATTATTTCTCGCTATAAAGATGAAGCAGTTTTCTCTGTTGATGCATTAGGTTTACGCCCACTTTGGCAATTAGAAACAGAATCATCTTATCTTTTCGCATCTGAACCAGGTATCGTCCCATTAGCCCAAATAGTAGCAGAGCCGAAAATGTTTGCTCCAGGCGAAAAAGTAGGTTTAAAATGGAACAACTCTGATGAATTACAAGTATATAATCAGTTCCAATTCCAAGAAGAAGTGTATAACCGCTTTAGTAAAAAAGTAAACCTTACAAAAGCAAGCAAACGTTTATCAACAAGCTACTTTACAGCTGAGGCAATTGAAACACCAATTGACAAAGTGCCAAATCATGTATTGGCTTCCTTTGGTTGGGACAGGGAACATGTTGAACAACTTAAACAAATGGCTCAAAAAGGGGTAGAACCAATTCGTTCTCTTGGACATGATGTCCCTTTAGCTGCCTTAGATAGTGAACAACGTAACATTGCTGACTTTATTAAGGAAAGCGTAGCTGTTGTAACAAACCCAGCTATTGACCGTGACAGGGAAGTTGAACATTTTTCTACTCGTGTCATGATTGGGAAACGTCCACCTATTTCAACATATGAAGAGAACATCTCTCTTCTACAGTTACGTGCACCAATTTTACTTGAAGGAATTATCGGGAAAGATTCTTTAAATTTATTAAGCCAGCCTTCCTATGAACAAGTAATTGGTCACTTTAATGAATGGGGTGGTATTCATCATTTACACTGCTACATGTTTGAATATGAAACTGTCTCACAAGCATTACAACGTTTAACAATTGAAGCAGTAAATCAAGTAAAACGTGGGGCTGCACTACTCATTCTTGATGATCGTCACGTTCATAAAAATGAAAAATTGTGGCTTGATCCACATCTTGTCGTATCAGCAATTGATCTTGCTCTACGTCAACAAAAGCTTCGTCGTAAATGTTCAATCTTACTACGTTCAGGAAGCTTGCGTTCTCTTCATGACATTATGCTAGCAATTGGACTAGGTGCGGATTTAATCAATCCTTATTTACTATTCCAAGTTGTCTATGAAAATGATGCAACACCATGTATTAACTTGATCGGTGCTCTATATAAAGGAATGGAGAAAGTTATCTCTACAATTGGTATTCATGAACTTCGTGGTTATGCAAGACTATTCTCTTCTATCGGTTTAAATGACGATATTGCTGATGTTTTAGCAATCCCTAACTTCTTCGGTGGAAAGGAATTAGCATACAATTTTGATCTTCTAAAAGAAGAAGCAATAAGAAGAGCTTCGTTATTTGAAAGTCCAGCTAGTTCACCAGCAAAATCCTTCCATATCTTCCCTCGTATTTGGAAAGGAATTGGAGATATCGCAAAAACAGGTGATTATAGTAGCTATCGACAAAAAATAAACGAACTTGAAAAAGACAAACCAATTGCCATTCGTCACCTTTTAACAACAAAAGAAGTGAATGAAACAATTGATCCAACACAAGTTTCCTTATCAGTAGGAAAACATAGCTTGCCATTTATTATTAGTTCCATGTCTTTTGGTTCTCAAAATGAAGTGTCTTTCCGAGCATATGCAGAAGCTGCAGATCGTTTAAATATGATTAGTTTAAACGGAGAAGGCGGTGAAATTAAAGATATGATTGGTAAATACCCAAATACACGTGGACAGCAAATTGCTTCTGGTCGTTTTGGGGTAAATGCTACCTTACTAAATTCATCTAATTTACTTGAAATCAAAATTGGGCAAGGTGCAAAACCAGGTGAAGGGGGTCATCTACCAGGTTCTAAAGTAACGGCGAAAATTGCCGAAGCACGTAATGCAACAATTGGTTCAGACTTAATTTCACCATCGAATAACCATGATATTTATTCGATTGAAGATTTGGCTCAAATGATTACAGAATTAAAAACAGCAAATGATCAAGCGAAAGTGGCTGTAAAAGTACCTGTCGTTCCAAATATCGGCACAATCGCTGTTGGAATAGCCAAAGCTGGCGCTGATTTCGTTAGCATTAGTGGATTTGACGGTGGAACAGGTGCGGCACGTATTCATGCCCTTACACACGTAGGACTCCCAATTGAAATTGGTGTAAAAGCGGCTCATAATGCCCTACTTGAAGCTGGTTTACGTCACAAAGTAGAGATTTGGGCAGATGGTGGTATTCGTAGTGCCAATGATGCATTCAAATTAATCTTACTTGGTGCTAACCGAATTGGTTTTGGAACACTTTCGATGATTGCAATTGGCTGTACAACATGTCGTGGTTGTCATTTAGATACATGTCACGTTGGGATTGCTACACAAATCGATTCCGTTGAACAAGCAAAAGAACATGGCTTAAAACGATTTGTACCACGGCAATTAGAAACGGCAACAAACGCTTTACAAAACCTATTTACTGCCTTTGGTGAAGAATTAAAACAATTAACAGCTAAAGCTGGCTTTAATAGCCTACAAGAAGCTGTAGGGCGAAGCGACTTATTAACGCAAGATGTCGGACACAATCAACTAAATTTACGATTTTTATTAGAGCCATTTAATGGGACTCCCCTTGTAAAAGAAGAAACTTCCTTCTTCGATGTGAAGTGGAATGAAGAATTCGAACTTGAAGAAGCATTGTTGTTACAAACACGTCACTATGATGCTATTTCATCAACACAACGTGTATTAGGTAGTCGTACAGCTGGACATCAAGCAAAACGAATGATTGAACACGCAAAACCAGTCGAAGCAATTGATATTCACTTCCGAAATGGTTCTATTCCTGGAAATGGTTTAGCTGCTTATAATACAAATCAAGTATCCATTTACGTTGAAGGTGGTGCACAAGATGGTGTAGCGAAAACATCTTTCGGTGGAAACACATATGTATTAAAAGGTCCAGGTCAAGGAGGCGTTTACTATAACGGTAGTGTTGGAAAAGGATTTGGTTACGGTGCACAAAGTGGTCTTCTTATTGCCCAAGGAAATGCAGATGCCAGAGCAGGAATTCGTTTATCTGGTGCAGATATGATTATTGGTGGTTCTATTACAAAACCAATTCCAAAGGTTGAATACGGAAATATAGGTTCCTATGCCAACATAAAAGGATTTGCCTTTGAATATATGACTAATGGACGTGCCCTTGTCCTTGGTGATCCTGGTCCATGGATGTGTGCCGGAATGACCGGCGGTGTCGTTTATGTTCGTCATAATCCTGAAATAGGATTAACACAAGAAGCTATTATACGCCGTTTAGCAAAAGGTGCAAAAGTAATTGTGACACCTCTATCCCAAACAGGAATTGATGATGTAACAGAATTGTTAAAAAAATATCAAGGAATTTTATTCGAATACGATCAGGAAAAAGAAGCGGAGTATTTATCTACATTACTACAAACTGTTTCAGAACATTTTTTACAAATTATTCCTGAAAAAGAACATGATGACCAAACAATTTCAACAGAATGATGCTTGATATGTAAAACAAATAATTGTATAGTAATGTACAGTGGTTGGTAAATAAATACCAACCACTTTTTAAATTACAAGTAGAAAGGATTTCTTATTTCTATGAGACTCGGAGCTCGCATTTTAAAAACTGGGATTTCCGTTTCAGCTGCTATTTTAATTTGTTCATTACTAGGATTAGGCTCTCCTACATTAGCAGGGATTTCCGCAATCGCAGTACAACAAACGGTTTATCGCTCGTATATAACAATCCTTCAACAATTTCAATCCAATCTAATTGGAGCGGCTTTTGCGATTGGCTTTTCATTGGCATTTGGAAATAGCCCCTTAGTAATCGGACTTACTGTTATTGTTGTTTTGATTGTTGCGTTACAGCTGAAATTAGAAAACACCGTTACAACCGCACTCGTTACGATTGTGGCAATCATGGAATCGACAGGAGAAAATTTTTTCCACTATTCCTTAGATCGAATTGCTACCGTATTAGTCGGGATTACAATCGCTTCTCTTATTAATTTCTTATTTCTACCACCTAAATATGAAACAAGGTTATATGTGAAATTATCTACTACAACAGAAGAAATTTTGAAATGGATTCGCATTTCCATTACACAAACGTCTGAACCTTCTTCATTACGTGCTGAAATTGAAACATTTAGAGACAGCCTTTTCCGTATTGATACACTTTTTTCTTTGTACAAAGAAGAACGAGAGCATTTCAAAAAACATGAACTCTCTAAAACAAGAAAATTAGTTCTATTTAGGCAGATGATTACAACGACAAGAGCTGCATTTATTACACTTAAAAACTTGAATCGTTTAGAGTATGAACTCCAGCAAATGCCCGAAGAAGTTGTTAAATTAATTAAAAATGAATTAAATATGTTAGTTAATTTCCATGAACAAGTATTACTTGAATTATTTGGAAAAGTAAAACCCCAAGCCTTACGAGTAATATCAAATGAAGAATCTGAATTTAAACAACGACTTATTCACACTTTCTTAAAATATCGTAACGAAGAAAACAAAGAACAAGACAAAAGCTGGCTTCATGTATTTCAAATTATTTCTGCCATCATTGATTATAGTGAGCAAGTAGAACATTTAGATAGACTTATTCAAACGACTCAAACATATCACAATGATGAAACAAATTTTGAAATTGAAGAAGAAGAAAAAATCTAGCAATAACAACTAGGCATATTCATTAAAAAAGCTGAACGAAATAATCGTTCAGCTTTTTTCCTTATTGGGTAACTTCTGTTTGAATATGTTGATTTTGGAATAAATCATAATAATATCCTTGTTTTTTCATCAGTTCCTCATGACTACCTTCTTCTCGTATTTCTCCATTTTCAATGTAAATAATTTTATCTACATGGGTAATCGTAGAAAGACGATGGGCAATAAAAATGGTTGTCCGATTTTCGGCTAATTCATTTAAAGCTTCTTGAATATATCGTTCATTTTCCAAATCAAGTGCAGATGTTGCTTCATCTAAAATTAACAAGGATGGGTTTTTCAAAAAGACTCGTGCGATGGCAATCCGTTGGCGTTGTCCTCCAGATAACTTTATACCTCTCTCTCCAACTAAGGTGTCATAACCATTTGGAAATTCCATAATAAACTCATGTGCCCTTGCTGCTTTTGCAGCTGCAATTACTTCCGCTTCTGTTGCTTGTGGGTTTCCATATAAAATATTGTCTCGTATACTTTCACTAAATAATAAATTATCTTGTAATACAATTCCAATTTGTTTGCGTAAACTACGAGTGGCATAATCTGTAATTGGAATATCATCAATTGTTATACTCCCTTTTGATGTATCGTAAAAGCGCGGAATCAAACTTACTAATGACGATTTTCCTCCACCACTTGCACCGACTAAGGCAATTTTTTGACCTGGTTCAATGGTTAATGAAACATCTTTTAACACTTCATGGTCATCCTCATTATATCGAAAAGAAACATTATTAAATTGAATTTTTCCTGCTAACTTTTCACAAACAATTGCATCTTGCTTATCAACAATATCATACTTAACATCAAGTAATTCAAAAACGCGATCCATAGAAGCAAATGCTTGGGTTAACGTTGTAGAAGAGTTAACAAGTCGACGCAAAGGATCATACAAACGATCAATGTAACCAACAAACGCAACCATCGATCCTAACGATAATCCCTCATGAATAACAGAATAAGCTGCGAAACTAATCACAATTAAGGGACCAATATCGGCAATTGTATTCACAACCGCAAATGTTTTGGCATTCCATTTCGTATGATTAAGGGCTTTCGTTAAAAATGCCCCGTTTTTCTTTCCGAATTGTTTTTGTTCATAATCTTCATGAGCAAAGCTTCTCGTTACAGAAATACCTTGAATTCGTTCATGTAAATAACCTTGTAATGTTGCCAACGCTTGTGAACGTTCTCGCGTCCGCATTCGTAATCGGCTAAAAAAGTATTTTACCGAAATGGCATATAAAGGCATAACGATTAAAGAAACAAGAGTTAACTTTACACTCATCGTCATCATAATTCCTAAAACAATCAAAATGGTAATCATATCAAGCCATACATTCATTAATCCTGTAATAACAAAGTCTTTCGTTTGCTCTACATCATTAATGACACGGGAAATAATTTCACCTGTGCGTGAATTAGCATAATAGCGCAAACTCAATTTTTGTAAATGACCAAAAAGGTGGCTTCTTAAATCATACAATACTTTACTTCCAATCCACTGCGCTAAGTATTGACGAATGTACTCAATCGGTGGTCTTACAACAATAAAAATAAAGAATCCAATTCCCATGACGTACATTAATTGATTTGTTTTATCCGCTAAACTAGCTGTACTTGGAATAATATCATCAATAACAATTTTTAATAAATATGGTAAAATAAGCGGAATACTAAACTTAATAACACCAATGATAATCGTTAAAAAAATATATATCCAATACGGTTTTACAAACTGAAAATACCGTTTTATACTATCCATTTCTCTCCCCCTAACAATAACGTGAACCTTTCATAACCAATTTTAGAAATAGGCTATCCAACTCACCGCTGAATATCCAACAAAAACACTAGCATAGGCAAGAGATTTATACTACTTATTTACATAGTCCCCTTCTTTTTTTCTAATAGAAAAACTGTTGAAGAAATTCAACAGTCCCTTCTGATTATTTTTTTTTGTGTTGTTGAAAACGCGCATACCATTCTTCAATAAATTGAGGCGAAAACGGTCCTTTCCGTTCATGAATCCATTGAATTAATATATCAATGTTACGACGTAGAATAGTGTCTAGTCCTTCTGGATAATTCATTTGAAGTCGATGCTCTTCGTATTCATCCTCATCTAACAAAATATATGTCATATCTGGAAACACTTTCACATCTAAATCATAATCAATATACTTAAGGGCACCATCGAAATAAATAAACGGTGAGCTAATGTTGCAGTAATAGTACACACCATCACTTCTTAACATTCCAATAATATTAAACCAATAGTCTGAATGGAAATAACAAATTGCTGGCTCTCTTGTAATCCATGTACGGCCATCTCTCTCCGTTACAAGTGTCCGATCATTTGCGCCAATGAAGATAGTTTGCGTCCCCTTTAACACATTTGTTTCTTCCCAAATACGATGGACCCCTCCATCGTGTTTATAGCTATAAATCTGAATTTTTTCTCCTACCTTGGGAATAGTCATTTAACTCCCTTCTTTCATTTGGACGCCTTTCCATTATTTTCTGATTATATCTCATTATCTATTATAACGGTTAAAATTTAAAATTAAAACAAAAGTCCCTAGTAATTTATAAGAAAAGACTAAAAAGAGAAAATATAATCCTTTTATAATCAATTATAAAGTAAAAAAAACAGACGATAGAAGGGTATCGTCTGTTTTTTACCATTATTCTGTTGGTTGTTGTTTTGCAAATTTGCCTGAAGCAGCAGCCTTATTTGCTTCAGCCTTTGCATTTGCAGATTGCACACTATTTAATGAATTTTCACTTGCAAACTCAGTTCCATAGCTACCGGCCGACGCTTTATTTGCTTTTTGATAACTGCCTTTTTGGTTTTGATTTTTTGCCATATGTATCACCTCCACACCCATTAATGTAACCAGATAAAACTAAAATATCCGCATTAAACATCTATGCTTGTAAATAAAGTGATTTTCCATTAATGAAGATTTTTAGCCTTTATAATAAAAAATGAATGGAAGCTTTTATCTGTTAATTTTCTCTTCCAATCCTATTAATCGTTAGTCGATTAAATTGAAACTTCATTCCTTTTTTACATTTTCAAGAGGGCTTCTTCGTAACAATTGACCAAAAAATACACAGCTCTTCTTTTACAGCTATCAATAATTATTGCCTTACTCCATATAATGAACTATACATCTGCCTAAAAATGAGCGTTACTAATACTTTGGTAAATTTTTTGATGAGAAACGGAAATAGCTAAGTTTTGTATTTCTTTTTCCGTTAACACATGAACATTTGCTGGTAGTGTTCCTACTTCATGTATTTCGCCTATATAAACAGAAATGTCCCAAATTAAATGAGAAAAAACATGCTTTACGCTTGGTAATTTTCCACTAATTGTTACTTTCACACCCATCACTTGTTCACAATAGTTAATTAGTTGCTGTTTTTCATCTTGATTAGGTTGTACTTCTACGTTTGGAAATTCCCATAAATTTGCTAGTAATCCTGTACTTTCTCGCTTATTTACAAGGATTCTACCTTGTTTATCAATAAACACACCTGCTACCATGGTGACTGCCTTTGGCTGTTTCTTTTTTGATTTTACAGGAAGCTCAGATTGCACTCCTTGTTCAAAAGCACGACAATGCTCATTGACAGGACAAATCATACAAGCAGGGTTTTGTGGCGTACAAATTATTGCACCTAATTCCATTAAACCTTGATTAAAATAAGAAGGATTATGAGAAGCAATGATTCGGCGAATTACTTCTTCAAAAATCTTTCTTGTGCTTGGTTTGGCAATATCATCCCAAATAGCTAAAATACGACTCATTACTCGCATCACATTTCCATCAACAGCTGGTTCTGGATGGCTATAAGCAATACTCATTACCGCACCTGTTGTATATGGACCAACTCCTTTTAAGTTACTGAACTTAACAGGGTCATTAGGTACTTCGCCACCATATTTTTCATTTACTTCTTTCACCGCATGATGTAAATTTCGAGCGCGAGAATAATAACCTAATCCTTCCCATGCTTTCAATACTTTTTCCTCATCGGCATCTGCCAAAGCTGCTATTGTTGGAAATTGCTTTATGAACATAGTAAAATAAGGTATAACGGTATCTACCTTTGTTTGTTGTAGCATAATTTCTGATATCCAAATATGATACGGATTATTTGTTTTTCGCCAAGGTAAATCTCGCTTTTCTTTCGTAAACCAATTAATTAAATCACGTTGAAAAGCTTCATCATCAAAATTAACTAAAATTTTTTCAATCGATGTCATTCGATACTCCTATACGTAAATATTTTTATTATACTATAATTTTTAAAAGAGGTGATTCAAATGGATTCTGCTACACATATTGTTATGGGCGTTACTTTAGGTGCACTTGCAACGTTAGATCCTACTCTAGCTACTATTCCAGCAGTACCGGAAGGAATCATCCTTGCAACTGTACTAGGCTCTACTGCACCTGATATTGATACGATATTTAAATTAAATAATAATGCACAATATATTCGAAACCATCGTGGCAGAACACACTCTGTCCCAGCTGTTATTCTTTGGACAATTCTCATCACGTTTGTTGTTCATTTGTTTTTTTCAACGATTCCATTTTTTCATTTACTATTTTGGACCTTTTTTGCTGTCTTTCTACATGTTTTTACCGATGTGTTTAATGCATATGGTACACAGGCACTACGACCATTTTCAAATAAATGGATTGCCTTTGGCATTATTGGCACCTTCGACATTACAATTTTTACAATTCATGCCGGAGCTATCGCCTTATTTTTCCTATTGTCAGTTTCCATTGGTAAAATTGCATTATACGCTTATTTACTAACCATTATTTATTATTTTATCCGTCTAAAAATGCACTATGATGTCAAAAGACGAATTAAAATACTCGTTCCAACAGCTCGAGTTATTAATGTTACACCTGCCGTTCATCCGTTGAAATACCACGTAGCTGCCATTTGTAAACATGAAACGTATATTATTAAAGTTCATTATAAAAAAATTAACATTGTGGATGCCTTTATTCCAAAACCTTTGCCTAATAATGAAATTATGAATGCCGCGTTAAAAGATAGAAATGTAATAGCTTTTCTTACCTTTTCACCGCATTATCAGTACGATATTACTCGATATACAAATCATACGGAAGTACGATTTATGGATTTAAGATATTACTCCGATAATCGTTATCCATTTGTTGCAATTGTACAACTAGATGATAACTTCAAAATTATTGACTCTTATACTGGTTGGGTATTTAAAGAACAAAAATTGCGTAAAAAACTAAAATTAAAGCCAAAATAAAGGACGAATTACTCGTCCTTTATTTTAATTCACAATATCATCATTTTGAAATAAATGTGCATACTTTGGATTTAATGATTGAAATTGATGTAACTTATCACCATAATTTTCAACCCATTGCTTTACAATTCGCTCTGTTACATAGCTACCATGATAATTTCCTGCTTTGGCAGCAGTAGCTTCGAAATCTTCCCATAAAAATTCAATCCATTTTCTTGCTTGTCCATATGTAAGATTTTTATTCTTTGCTACTAATAATTGGATTAATTGTTCTTTTGTTTCATTCATTGTTTTTACTCCTTACCATTTCATTACTATATATACAGTAAAATGTACAACCTCTTCTACATATTGTCCACCTAAAAAACAAATTATATAAGTGATGCTACACTAGCATCTTACTTCTCAATACCGGGGAGGATTTGTTAATGGGAAAAAAATCGGAGTTCTTTTCAAAACAAAAGCACGATAATCATTTTGATGGTTCGCCTCGGGCAAAGGATTACACAAATCCAAAACGCCCTGATGGAAGTATTAATACGCGTCCGCAACAACGAATGCGAGTAGCAAATATTTCAAATGACTAAGAGGTGATCCTTCATGAGTAGAAAACATTTTCAAACCGATCCGAACGACAAGCTATTTCACAGCAATTGGACAAGTGCCAAACACTTTAAATCGACTGTAAATGGTCAAACACAACCGACACAATCATTAATTGTGTTGCATAATGAGACGAAAAAACGTCAATTCTAAACATATATCTAGCAACGCGCAACGCTGGAGATAGGGAAGAAAACTAAATTCTTTACGTTTTCTTCCCGCAATTGAAATTAGTTTCTTTTCATAAAAAAGGACCATTTATTCATGGTCCTTTTTTTCCTTTCTTAATAACGCAATTGGAATACCGATTTCTTCTGTTTCTCCATCGCGTACTCCCCATGCAAAAACACCGTTCAAATAAGAAATTGTAAAATAGACACCCGGTTGTTCAACTAATTCATAGCGTTGACCAACTTTAAATGATTTTGGATCAAACATGTATGATTGAGCCATAGCAATTTTACGCATTAGTACTTCAACCTCATTAACCATCCCCATCTGTTCTGCCTTTCTTGCTTGTTCACGTAAATTGGCAATTTCTCGAATTAAATGATCATAAGGCATTTCACTATATAATTGCTTCATCATTTTTCCCCTCCTCTATTTTCCCTTACTTTTATTTTACAACAGAAAAACTGTTGGTGGTAATAAATATCTTTCGTAACACCTTTAGGAAGAGGAATAAATTTTCATGCCTATAGCATCCATTCAAACAAAAAAGAGGTCCTCCATTGAGAACCTCCTGTTTCTTACTTCATGATAAAGTAAGCTAAAATTAAACCGATGATACCAGAACCAATTACATAAATTAAGTTTGGTACTAATGTAAAGCGAATAACTTCGCCCTCTTTACCATTTTCATTTACAACCGCTGAAGCTGCTACTACGTTTGATACACAAATCATGTTACCAGCTGCCGCACCCATTACTTGTAGGGCTACGATTAATGTTGGTGAGAATGTGTTCGCAACAGCTACGCTCTCTTGGAATTGAGAGAACATCATGTTTGAGAATGTTGCTGAACCTGATACGAATGCACCTAATGTACCGATAACTGGTGCTACGATTGGCCATGCTGGACCTGCATAAGCAGAAGCTAAGCTAGCTAATTCCATTGGCATTGAATCTAATCCTAATGCATTTACATGAGAATTTAAGAAAATTTGTACCATTGGAATACAAGTACCTAAAGCAATTGCTGTACCAATTAATGAAGCACCTGATTCTTTAAATGCTTGTTTAACAGCTGAACCAGACATTTTGTGTAAGAAGATTGTAATCACAACAACGATTAAGAATACAATACCTGGTGAGTATAAATAATCGAAATTGAAATTAATACCTGTACCTAAAATATCTTTTACTGAGAATAATACACCTTTTAACCATGTTTGTAATGGTGTAATAACACGAGTTAGTACTAAAATACCTGCTAATAATACGTATGGTAACCATGCTACGATTGGTGAAATATTAGGTGTGTTGTCTTCTTCTTCTGCATCTGCTTTTGCAACAACATCACTTAACGCACCTCTCCAAGCTTCACCTTTTGGTAATAAGAAACCTTTTTTAGAAGCAAAAATTGTAATTGCTAAACCAATTGCTGCACCAATTAATGATGGGAATTCATATCCAACAAAGTTAGAAATGATGAATGCTGGTACTGTAAATGATAAACCTGCGAAGATTGCAAATTTCCACATTGCTAAACCTGGTTTCCATGATTTTTCTTTTCCAAAGAAACGAGTTAATAATAATACTAAAATAAATGGAATAAATGTTCCTAAGAATAAATCGATACGAGAAATTTGTGCACCAACTTGTTGTAAGAAGTCAGGGTTTGCTGCTAAATATTCTGCCCCTACTCCATTCCCTACACCAAAGTTTAATGGTGTACCAACCGCTGCGAATGGTACTGGCGTACTGTTGGCGATTAATGCTAAGATTACTGCCGCAAGTGATGGGAATCCAACTGCAACTAATAATGGAGCCGCAATAGCTGCTGGTGTACCGAATCCTGCCGCACCCTCAATGAATGCGCCGAATAAGAAAGCGATGATAATTACTTGAACACGCATATCTTCAGAGATACCCATGAAGCCACGACGAATTGTTTTCATCGCACCACTATTTTGTAGCGTATTTAATAGTAAAATCGCTCCAAAAATAATATATAATACCGTTACTGTTTTTAATAAACCTTCAATCGTTGACGCTGCTATGTTCACAAATGGCATTTTCCAAACGAAAAATGCAAGAACTGCAACAACTCCATAACTAAGTGGCATTGCTGTTGTAGCAGGTAAACGTAAGATAACTAAGAAAACTAATACTGCTAAAACAGGCATAAGTGCCGTTAGTAATTGTAAGAAATCCACGTCTTTTCCCTCTTTCTTTATCTATATAATTTATATTTTTTACACACAAAGACTATTATATAAGTATAATACCCTTTAAATCCAACGATTATTTGTCAAAAAAAAGAAGAAAAATAAAGCGGTTACAGAAGCTGGCGAAAATAGGAATAATCAAAGGGAGATTAGGAATAAATTATTGGTTGCTAGCTTTCATACATTATTTAAATATAATATAAAGGGGATTATCTTGTACGATTCTTAAGAAAAAGTAATAAAAATAAAAAACTGTATCAAAGCGATACAGTTCATGTGCATTATTCTTCTCTCATTTCCCCAAGTACAATTTCAATATCCTCCATCTTAAATCCTTTACGATAAAGAGCACTTTTCATTTTATTTTCATATTCCCAACCTTCAAATTTTGCATATTTACGATGGTATTTCTCCGCTTGTATCCGTAAGGCATCCAATTCTTGCTCTCGGTCCCCCTCTAATGTTTCCATCACGATATTAATTGCATCCCATCCAAATCCTTTAGTCATTAAATAGTTTTTCATTTTATTTTCTAACTCTTTAATCGAGTGCCTTTGAATTCCTTTCGTTTTTTTGCGCAACCATTTTTCAGCATTTTCAACTTGCTTATCAAAAGGATAAAATTGTTCAATGGCATCTTCAATGATATCATTCGTAACACCTTTTTCCTTTAATTCACTTTTGACAACGGTAGGTCCCTTTAAAGAAATATTGCATTGTGTTCGAACAAATGCATAGGCATATTCCTTGTCATCTAAATAGCGCTGTTGTTTTAATGAAGTTAATACTTCTTGAATAATTGGAATACTAACTTCCTTTTCAACTAAGTATGTATATACTTCTTTTGCCGTTCGCATTTGATAAGATAAATAGTTAATCGCCATCAATGTTGCTTTACGTGTATCTTCATAAAACAATACTTCTGTTAAGAAAAGATCGTCTAGCTCTTTTCCTTTTCGTAGCTCATATTTAATGAATGTATCTTGGTCAACGGAAAAGGCATATTCTTCTCCTTGACCTTGTCCTTTATCAACATAAATATTAAATCGCTCTTTATTTTTCTTTTGAATTTCAATTTTTGTAATGAACAACTTCTACACCTCATCTATATAGTAATAGAAAGGAAGGGATATGATGAAAATCGTTTTGTTTGGAGGCACTGGCTTTATAGGCACTTCTATTCAACAGTTTTTTATCAAAAAAGGCTATGAAATTATTATTGTCACGAGAAAACCTCGTGAAAGTTCACATAATCAACTCACCTATCTTTGTTGGGATAATATGCTGAAAGAAGAAGCACTTTTAGAAAAAACAGATGTATGGATTAATTTAGCTGGAGAGTCCATCAATAGTGGACGCTGGACAAAAAAACAAAAAGAAAAAATTATAAATAGCAGGATTTCTACTACAAATAAAATTATAACACTTCTTTCATCATTACAGTACCCTCCCTCCTTGTTTATAAATGGAAGTGCAATTGGTTACTACGGAACATCTCTAGAGCATATATTTACAGAGGAAGATACGCACGGAAATGATTTTTTAGCAAATACAGTTACCACTTGGGAGGAAGCTGCAAACAAAGCAAATCTTCTTCATATTCGAACGTGTTATTTACGTTTTGGCATTGTATTAGGAGAAGATGGTGGTGCATTGCCACGAATGGTCTTGCCTTATCGCTTTTTTGTGGGCGGAAAGGTTGGTCATGGAAACCAATGGCTCTCATGGATTCATATTGATGATATTAATCATTTAATTGAACATATCATTCATACAAAATCATTGGAAGGACCAATCAATGCAGTTGCACCAAACGCGATTACAATGAATGAATTTGGAAAAACCATTGCCAATGTGATGCACCGTCCTCACTGGTTACCTGTCCCATCTTTTGTACTTCGTCTTTTACTAGGAGAAATGAGCACATTAGTGTTAGATGGGCAACGTGTTTTGCCAGCAAAGGCCATCGAATCATCTTTCACATTTAAATATCCAAGTTTAAAAGAAGCTCTTCAAGCCATTTTGAACTAAAAATGAGGGTTTATATAGATGAAAACATTATTAACGAATGCAACGGTATACCCAATTACAAGTAATATTATCTATAATGGTTCTATTTTAATTGAAAATGGCATCATTACTGCAATTGGACAACAAATTCCTTTGCCTTCCTTACATGATATAAGCGTTATCGATTGTAATGGCCATTTTCTTTTTCCTGGTTTTATCGATGTCCATACCCACCTTGGTTTATATGACGAAGGAACAGGTTGGGCAGGAAATGATGCCAACGAAACAATGGAAATTATGACACCACACGTTCGAGCACATGACGGGGTGTATCCACTAGATATCTCCTTTAAAGAAGCATTAGCTAGTGGAATTACAACTGTTCATATTATGCCTGGAAGTCGCAATGTAATTGGTGGTACAACTTGTACAGTAAAAACATTTGGAAAAAACATTTCCAAAATGATTATTGATGAGCCTGCCGGATTAAAGATTGCCCTTGGTGAAAATCCCAAAAAAATTCATTCCCATGGCAATAAGGAGTCTATTACGAGAATGGGGATTATGGGCATGTTGCGAGAATTATTTTATGAGGCATTAACGACAAAAGAATACTCTTATCGATTATCAGCAATTCATAAAGCATTAAATCGAGAAATACCTGTTCGTATTCACGCTCACCGTGCAGATGATATTATTTCTGCCATTCGGTTTGCAGACGAGTTTAACTTAGATTATCGAATTGAGCATTGTACAGAAGGGCATTTAATCGTCAATGAATTAATTGGAAAAAAGTTAATGGTTTCCGTTGGTCCGACGCTTACTCGTCGTTCAAAAATAGAGTTAAAAAATAAAACATGGCAAACTTATAAACTACTTAGTGAACATGACATCGAAGTTTCTATTACAACTGACCACCCATACACCCCGATTCAATATTTAAATATTTGTGCCTCCATTGCTGTTCGAGAAGGATTACCTGAACAAAAGGCCTTGGAAGGAATAACAATTATCCCTGCACGTAACCTTCGCCTAGCCCATCGAATCGGCAGCATTGAAATAGGAAAAGATGCCGATTTAGTCCTATGGTCTAAACACCCATTTGAATATTTAGCAAAGCCAATTTTTACAATGATTAATGGTGAAATCGTCTATCGAGAAACGTAAAAAAAGTAATAAAAATTTTTTATTTGTCATCACTTTTTAATTAATAGATGCATATATTTATCGTATATTCTTATTGCGCATTGCATTTGAATAATGGTATATTTAATTTGGTTAATTTTCAAAAAAATTAAACAGTAATTGGGGAAAGGCTTGAAGGTCTTCACATTGCGATGTGAGATAAGCGAATCAGCACCTACCCCGAAATTTTTGGTAACTATAAAAAATTTCGAGGGTGGTTAGGTGACTTTCCTAATGGATACCCTCGCGTACTGGAGGAGTAAACATGCTGATAAAAAGAGACCTTCATGATTGTCATGCGCTTTATGATTTAATGATTCATCCTGATGTATATCCATTCGTTCGGCAAAAAGCAACATCTTATGATGAGTATTTGTTTTTAACAAAACAAACGATGGAAGCGGAAGAAAAAGGAGAAATTATTTCACGGACAATTGTCGATCAATGGCTCAATCCAATTGGAACAATTAGCTTATTTGATGTGCAACAAAATGCGGGTTTTTTAGGCACATGGCTAGGAAAAGCCTACCACGGTTTAGGCTATAATCGCTTAGCAAAAGAAGCTTTCTTTCATGAACTTTTTTACGAATTAGACATTAATAACATCTTTATGCGTATTCGCAAAGTAAACATCCGCTCTATTAAGGCTGCGCAAAAATTACCTTATGTAGAATTAGCAGATGACTTAAGTCCTGCATTATACAACCAGATCAATAAAGAAGGCGATTTTTATCACCTTTTCCGAATTACAAAAGATTTATATACAATGTATACGTTAAGAGAAAATCCTCAAATTACTTCTAATCAGCATTTATTAGAAGCTTAATAAAAGCCATAAAGAAGATAGCAAAAAATTGCTATCTTCTTTTTTATGTATATCGCTTCCTTTGTTTGGTTACGCTGACAGTATAACGAACTAGGAGGAATTCTTTTCGATGAAAAATAAAAAACAACGTCAAAGCCATGTAAAACGTAACTTATCCGCTACACAGGAAGTTCTTTATGCACGAGAATTTAAAAGTGCTGATCGCGCCGCTGGTTACAAAAATCCTGGTATTAGCTAAGTGTATTTTATTCTTGTCGAAAAATGATAACTTTTATCGAAAGTTGTCATTTTTCATCTTGTTCATTATTTCAATACGCTACAGTTATCCACAAAATCCCTTTTATTTTTCAAAAATGTTATCCACACTTTTCTTCTCGTTTTTTCGAACCCTTAAAAATACTAAGTTACTTATCTATCATTCTTTTCTGAATTGTTTATAAAAATGTGGATAATTCAAAATATTTTTGTGGATAGTGTGGATTATTCTGTTAATAATTTTTCAAAATTTTAAGATTATAGCTTTTTTATCCACAATTATTCTTATTTCGACAAAGTCTTCTCTTTTTCAACATAAGCTAGCTTACTCTCTCTAGAGTTTCTCAACATAAGTATTCCTTATAAAAAAAGCTGTTATGAGTCTTCATAACAACTTTTTAATCATATAGCTCCTACACTATGGATTATAATTTTTTGATTTGAAAAAACATATATAATTGGCCATTTTCTTCAGGACATATGTAGTCGTGAGCCGCACCTACCAATTTCATATTATTCTCCTTTAGATCGTTTAGAATATAAAGAAAAACATTTTTAACTTCTTCCTCAACTTTAACATAAACGTATTCATAAGATGGGATTGTCCATTTTACCCAGTTAAGTGGTTGCTCTGCTTCTTCTACAACTTCCACACCTGCAAGATACAATCCTTCTGTAAAATTGTTTTCCTAAGGGTGAAAGCTTCGAGAAAAATTATTCATCGCCCCCCATATGCCAAGTATCTTACCATTTTCACCTTTTTTAACTAAAGGCTCTACCTCTACAAAATGGTTATTGGCATCATTCCAAAGATTTTCAATAAAGTTTGCCCCATCCTTTGTTGAACCTTCTTTTCCAATTACCAAAAAAGACTGATTCATCCATCTTTTAATATCTACCTTAACACCTTCTCCCTATTTCTTTCCCTTAGCAATCCATTTTATTAATATTCACTACTTATATCTCCTGTATTTTCTTATACTGGCTCATACAAATTAAATATCTTTCTATCGATTTCCAAGAAAAATTCCACATCAAAGGCTACATGTCATTATTATCTTTGTGTAAGAGAACGCCACCATGAAATGAAAAGTACCTATCTATCTTTATTTCGCACCTAATATTTCTTTTGCTTTTTTGATTGATGCTTCTGTTGGCGGTTCAATTCCTGCTAATGGATATGTTAACCCAAGCTCTTCCCATTTAAATATCCCCATTTGGTGATAAGGAAGTACTTCTACTCGTTCCACATTTTGTAACGTGTGGATAAATGCAGCTAATTCCTTTAAGTCTCCTTCATCATCTGTCTTTGTTGGCACAAGAACGTGGCGAATCCAAACAGGAACTTTTTTATCAGATAAATAAGTAGCAAACTGTTTAATATGCTCATTGCCCATTCCGACTAATTCTGTATGTTTTTCATTATTAATATGCTTTAAATCTAACAAAATTAAATCTGTGTAGTTTAAAAGCTCATCCATTTTTTCTTTCCATTTTGGATTATTTAAATTAGCACTACCAGCGGATGTATCAATGGTCGTATGAATGCCCTCTTTTTTACATAGCTTAAAAACATCAATTAAGAAATCAAGCTGTAGTAATGGTTCTCCACCACTAATCGTAATGCCTCCACCTGACGTTTTAAAAAAGCTTTTATATTTTTTAGCATCGTTTACGATTTCTTCTGGTGTCACTTCTCTTCCATCACCCATTTTCCACGTATCTGCATTATGACAATATTGACATCTTAATAAACAGCCTTGTGTAAAAACAATATAACGTAAGCCAGGACCGTCAACCGCTCCCATTGTTTCAATTGAATGTATTCTTCCGTTCATCTTATCCCTCCATATAGAAAGAAAAGAGGGGGATGTACTCACCCCAACCTCTTTTTTACTATTCCCATCTTCCCATGGGCAACATGTTTCGCTTTTAATTTATCTAGCTATACACTGCCTTTTTCGGTAACTTCTCCCTAGCCAATTGAGACAAAAAGCATCTCATTTGACTAGGTTTCCAGTTCCCTTCAAAAGTCTGCGCCTATTCGTTAGCGCAACGTGTTTCGCTTTTAATTATTACATTCTTTCGTGCATTGTACGATGAATTACATCAAGTTGTTGTTCACGA
>JBJEFI010000161.1:0-26024 GCA_051873875.1 Bacillaceae bacterium
ATGGAAAGTTGATAAAATATTTAGATACTATTTTACTGTTTTAAGTTATTCCTTTTCTGGTAAGGATAGAATTAAAGCAAAGGCATAATAGTTGAAGTTAAAATAAAGTTGTAATAAAATAAAAGTCAAATAAAGTCAAAGTCAAAAATTAAAAAGCAGTGAAGGTGGAATGAATGAAAAATATATCGGATGTCATTGAGCAATATTTAAAGCGTATTTTTGATTCTACGGAAGGTAACATTTTAGAAATAAAACGAAATGAAATCGCAGATAAATTTGAATGCGTCCCTTCACAAATAAATTATGTTATTAATACAAGATTTACTTTAGAAAGAGGATATGTTGTTGAAAGTAAGCGCGGCGGCGGTGGATATATTCGTATTATTAAAATTAAATTACATGAAGCTGTGGATGTACTAGATACACTACTTGAGATAGTAGATAAACAAATCACACAGGCTAGTGCCGAGGCTTTAATTGAACGCATGTATGAAGAGAAAATTATTAATCAAAGAGAAGCGAAGCTTATGGTAAGTGTAATGAATCGAAATGTAATTGGATTAAGTACAGAAGAGAGAGATTTGCTACGAGCAAGATTATTAAAAGCAATGCTAATAAGCTTAAAATATAAATGATATTGGGGAGGAGAAATCATGATTTGTCAAGAATGTAATGAACAAATGGCGTCATTACACTTCACAAAAATTGTTAATGGTCAAAAAAACGAAGTGCATATATGTGATAAGTGTGCAAAAGAGAGAAGTGATTTGTTTTCAATAAGTGATAGCTTTTCATTAAATGATTTATTGGCAAGTTTCATGAATCCAAAAGCAATTTCAAATGAACCAAATTCAACATATGAACTAAAATGTAATAGGTGTGGATTATCATATGCAACGTTCATGAGAGAAGGGAAATTAGGATGTAGCAACTGTTATAACTCTTTTGAAATAGACCTAGATCCCCTCTTAAAAAGATTGCATAGTGGCAATGGTGAACATATTGGTAAAGTACCACTAAGTATAGATGGAATAGTTTCGAAGCAAAAAGAAATTCAAGATTTACAACAAGAGTTACAAGAGGTAATTGCAAAAGAACAATTTGAAAAGGCGGCAGAAATTAGAGATGAGATTAAAAAACTACAAGTCCAATTAGGTAATTGTGGAAAGGGGGAAAATTAATTACTTATGACAATGAGTACGATATTTGAACCTGTAATGAGCCAATGGATGCGAACGAAAGGACCTGATAAAGATATTGTTTTATCAAGTAGAATTCGATTAGCAAGAAATTTAGATGATAAGCGATTTCCTCATATTGCCTCACAAGAGGAATTAAGAGATGTGCTAACACAACTGAATAAAATTGTTCAAGAATATACGTTTCATGATGAAAAACCATTTTATTTATTAAAAATGGAAGATTTAAACGAACTTCAAAGGCATATTTTAGTAGAGAAACATTTAATTAGCCCGAATCTTGAAAGGAATAGCAGTGCAGGGGCAACTTTTCTTTCAGAAGATCAACGGATTAGTTTGATGATTAATGAAGAGGATCATATTCGAATTCAGTGTATCTATCCGGGATTTCAATTAAAAGAAGGGTATAAACTAGCAAGTGAAATAGATGATTGGCTTGAAAAATATGTAAATTATGCCTTTAGTGTAGAAAAAGGCTATCTAACAAGTTGCCCTACAAATGTAGGAACAGGGTTGCGAGCCTCTGTAATGTTACATTTACCAGCGTTGCAATTGACGAAGAAGATGAATAAAATAATTCCAACTGTTAATCGATTTGGTTTAGTAGTTAGAGGAATTTATGGTGAAGGAACCCATTCAATCGGAAATATTTTTCAAATCTCTAATCAAGTGACATTAGGAAAGACTGAGGAAGATATTATTAATAATTTAATTACAATTGTTGAACAGTTAATTGACCAGGAGCGAGCAACGCGAAAATATTTGTTGCAATCATCTGGAATTGTATTAGAGGATAAGGTATTTCGCTCATTAGGTGTATTGGAAAATAGTCGTTTAATTGAGTCAATTGAAAGTGCACAATGTCTATCAGATGTACAGCTTGGAATTGATTTAGGCTTTATTACTCATTTAGACCGAGAAATATTAAGTGAATTAATCATGATTACCCAACCAGCTTTGTTGCAGCAATATGCTGGAAAGCTTCTAAATCCGAAAGATCGGGATATACGTCGAGCAACATTGATTCGAGAAAAATTAAAAGCAAATTAGGAGGGTGAGAAGAATGATGTTTGGTCGTTTTACAGAAAGAGCACAAAAAGTATTAGCATTAGCGCAGGAAGAAGCAGTTCGTATTGGCCATAACAATATTGGGACAGAACATATTTTATTAGGGTTAATTCGCGAAGGCGAAGGAATTGCTGCGAAAGCTTTAATGGCTTTAGGATTAGGACCAGAAAAAATTCAAAAAGAAGTAGAGTCGTTAATTGGAAAAGGAAAAGAAGTAACCCAAACATTGCATTATACACCAAGAGCCAAGAAGGTAATTGAGCTTTCTATGGATGAAGCGCGTAAACTAGGGCATTCTTATGTTGGAACGGAGCATATTTTATTAGGATTAATTCGTGAAGGTGAAGGCGTAGCTGCACGTGTGCTAAATAATTTAGGTGTAAGCTTAAATAAAGCAAGACAACAAGTATTACAATTATTAGGATCAAGTGAAACCGCATCTGGTCATCAAAATGGTGTAACAGCAACAGCAAATACACCAACGTTAGATAGTTTAGCGAGAGATTTAACTGCAATTGCTCGTGAAGGGCGTTTAGATCCAGTTATTGGTCGTAGTAAAGAAATTCAACGAGTTATTGAAGTGTTAAGTCGTCGTACGAAAAATAATCCGGTTTTAATTGGTGAACCAGGAGTAGGAAAAACAGCAATTGCTGAAGGATTAGCCCAACAAATTATTCACAATGAAGTACCAGAAACACTACGTGATAAACGTGTAATGACGTTAGATATGGGAACTGTTGTTGCTGGTACAAAATATCGTGGTGAGTTTGAAGATCGTTTAAAAAAAGTGATGGATGAAATTCGTCAAGCAAATAATATTATCCTATTTATTGATGAATTGCATACATTAATTGGTGCTGGTGGCGCAGAGGGAGCGATTGATGCTTCTAATATTTTAAAACCATCCCTTGCTCGTGGGGAATTACAATGTATTGGTGCAACAACATTAGATGAATATCGTAAATATATTGAAAAAGATGCAGCATTAGAACGTCGTTTCCAACCAATTCAAGTAGATGAACCATCAATTGAAGAAACAATTCAAATTTTAAAAGGATTAAGGGATCGGTATGAAGCGCATCACCGCGTTAAAATTACAGATGAAGCAATTCACGAATCAGTAAAATTATCAGATCGCTATATTACTGATCGTTTTTTACCTGATAAAGCAATTGACTTAATTGATGAGGCTGCCTCAAAAGTAAGATTACGTTCTTATACAGCACCACCAAATCTAAAAGAGTTAGAGTATCGTTTAGAGGAAGTACGTAAAGAAAAAGATGCAGCAGTACAAAGTCAAGAATTTGAAAAAGCGGCATCTTTACGAGATATGGAGCAACGATTACGTGAAGAATTAGAAGAAACAAAACGTGTTTGGAAAGAAAAGCAAGGGAAAGAAAATACAGAAGTAACAGTTGAAGACATTGCTAATGTTGTTTCTACATGGACACGTATTCCGGTATCGAAGTTAGCACAAACAGAAACAGAGAAATTGCTAAACTTAGAAAATATTTTGCATGATCGTGTTATTGGTCAAGATGAAGCGGTTGTAGCAGTGGCAAAAGCTGTTCGACGTGCAAGAGCAGGTTTAAAAGATCCAAAACGTCCAATTGGTTCCTTTATTTTCTTAGGACCAACAGGGGTAGGGAAAACAGAGCTTGCGAAGGCGTTGGCGGAATCCATGTTTGGTGATGAAGATGCAATGATTCGCGTTGACATGTCTGAATATATGGAGAAACATTCTACTTCTCGTTTAGTTGGTTCTCCTCCAGGTTATGTTGGATATGAGGAAGGTGGACAATTAACAGAAAAAGTACGTCGTAAACCATATTCTGTTATTTTGTTAGATGAGATTGAAAAAGCACACCCAGATGTATTTAACGTATTACTACAAGTATTAGAGGATGGACGACTAACCGATTCAAAAGGACGTACAGTTGATTTCCGTAATACAATTGTTATTATGACATCAAATGTTGGTGCTAGTGCATTGAAGAAAAATAAATATTTAGGATTTAATATCCAAGATGAAACAAAACAATATCAAGATATGAAAGCAAAAGTTATGGAAGAATTGAAAAAGGCATTCCGCCCAGAATTCTTAAACCGTATCGATGAAATTATTGTTTTCCATGCGCTAGAAAAACAACATTTAAATCGAATTGTAAAATTAATGATTGAACAAGTAACAAAACGATTAAAAGAACATGAAATTTTACTAGAAGTAACAGAGGATGCAATTAATAAAATTGCAGAAGAAGGATACGATCCGGAATACGGTGCAAGACCACTTCGCCGTTCTATTCAAAAAAATGTAGAAGATCGCTTGTCTGAAGAGTTACTAAAAGGTGAAATTGAAAAAGGAAAACGAATTTTACTCGATTATAGTGATACATTTGTAATAAGAAGTATGGAACATGTTAAATAAATGTAACAAAAGTTGTGTATAATAAAATGAATTACGAAAATTTTCATATCCAAAAGGGCTTTAGGGCCCTTTTTATTATATAATTAACTGTTATAAGATATAGAAAGGAATGGCTACATGGCGAAAAAAAAGACAAAATTCGTTTGTCAGGCATGTGGATATGAATCACCAAAATGGATGGGTAAATGCCCAGGTTGTCAAGCTTGGAATACGATGGCAGAAGAGTTTGAACAAAGAAGCCAATCGAGGCGATTGACATTTGTAACAAGTGATCAATCAGGTGGTTCAAAGCCACAAGCAATTACAACAGTAGAAACGTCTCAAGAAGCTAGAATTCAAACACAATATAAAGAGTTTAATCGTGTATTAGGAGGCGGCATCGTTTTAGGTTCACTTGTTTTGATTGGTGGCGATCCGGGGATTGGGAAGTCTACTATTTTACTTCAAGTATCTGGTGGTATTGCAGCACAAAATAATCGTGTTTTATATATATCAGGTGAAGAATCACCAAAGCAAATTAAACTTCGTGCAGAGCGTTTAGGTGTAAATAATGAAAACCTATACGTCTTATCGGAAACAGATTTACAATATATTTCTACATATATTGAGGAAATGAATCCAGATTTAGTTGTCATTGATTCCATTCAGACGATTTACTTACCGGAAGTAACATCGGCACCAGGAAGTGTTTCACAAGTTCGTGAATGTACATCTGAATTAATGAAGTTAGCGAAAGTAAAAGGAATTCCAGTATTTATTGTTGGACATGTTACAAAAGAAGGATCCATTGCTGGTCCGAGAATGTTAGAACATATGGTAGATGCTGTTCTTTACTTTGAAGGGGAACGTCATCATACATATCGCATTTTAAGGGCGGTAAAAAACCGCTTTGGTTCGACGAATGAAATGGGTATTTTTGAAATGAAAGAAGCAGGATTGGAGGAAGTATTAAATCCTTCAGAAATCTTTTTAGAAGAAAGACCTGTTGGCGTAGCTGGTTCTACTGTTGTGGCATCAATGGAAGGAACAAGGCCTGTTCTTGTTGAAATTCAAGCATTAATATCACCGACAAGTTTTGGAAATCCAAGGCGAATGGCTACAGGAATTGATCATAATCGTGTAACATTAATTATGGCTGTATTAGAAAAGCGGATTGGTTTGTTACTACAAAATCAAGATGCTTATTTAAAGGTGGCAGGAGGACTTAAATTGGATGAACCAGCCATTGATTTAGCAATTGCTGTGTGTATTGCATCTAGTTTTAAAGATTATTCTTCACAACCAACGGATGTAGTTGTAGGAGAAGTAGGTTTAACAGGCGAAGTACGTCGTGTTTCACGTATTGAGCAACGGGTACAAGAAGCGGCTAAATTAGGATTTAAGCGTGCAATTGTTCCCCAAAAGAATATTGGTGGTTGGACACCACCTGATTCCATTGAGATTATAGGTGTGTCTAATGTTCAAGAAGCATTACAAATTGTATTAGGGGGGTAGAGAATGGAACAAAAATCAAAAACGATTACACAGATTTTACAACTTGTTGCCCCAGGTACACCATTGAGAGAAGGCATTGATAATGTCTTGCGAGCTCAAACAGGTGGATTAATCGTATTAGGATATAATGAACGTGTAAAAGAAATGGTTGATGGGGGCTTTCATATTAATTGTGCCTTTTCTCCAGCTAGTTTGTATGAATTAGCAAAAATGGATGGTGCAATTATCTTAAATGAAACTGGTAATAAAATCATTTTAGCTAACGCTCAGCTTGTTCCAAATCAATCGATTGATTCTATTGAAACAGGTATGCGCCATCGTACAGCGGAGCGAGTAGGAAAACAAACAGGCAATCTAGTAATCGCCATTTCTCAAAGAAGAAATGTTATTACGCTTTATCAAGGTAGTTTACGCTATACCTTAAAAGAAATTGGTGTTATTTTAACCAAGGCAAACCAAGCTATTCAAACACTTGAAAAATATAAGCTTGTTTGGAGTCAAGGTATTACCAATTTAGGTTTGTTAGAATTTGAGGAATTAGTTACATTGTCAGAAGTGATTCATGTACTGCGTAGCGTTGAAATGGTGTTGAAAATTAAGCAAGAAATTTATAGTTATGTAAATGAATTAGGAACAGAGGGTCGATTAATTCGTCTCCAGTTAACGGAGTTATTAGTAGACTTAGAAGAAGAAGTTATTTTGTTGATTAAAGATTATCACCAAGATAAAACCCAAGATCCATATACGATTTTAAAGAAATTACAGGAAGCATCGAATGTGGAACTTTTAGAAGATGCTACGTTAGTGAAGTTATTAGGATACAGCCCAAATGTGAATTTAGAAGAAATTATTATCCCAAGAGGATATCGTATTTTAAATAAAATCTCTAAACTTCCACCGCTTGTTATCGAGAATTTAGTGCAGGCCTTTAAGAATTTAAAAGGGATTACACGTGCTACATTAATTGATTTAGACGAGGTAGAAGGAATTGGTGAAGTACGGGCGAAGAAAATAAAAGATGGATTAAGGAGAATTCAAGAACAGCTATATATTAGCCGTCATCATTAAGGGGGGAGAAGGAATGATACTAAGACGAATCATTCAATTGTTATTTTTGTTAATTGGCGGAATGTTAGGGATTGTATTTATTCCAAAGATACTTACAATTTTCCATATTGATTCAATGCCGTTAATTGAGCAAGCGTATGTCAAAGCTTTGTTAGGTGCAATTATAATTTTTATTTTTACTTTTTGGCTTGTTGACTACGTTGTTGCTTTTGTAAAAAAAATAGAAGAGGCATTGTTGAAAATTCCAATTATCGATCTATTATTTGGAAGCCTAGGTTTAATTATTGGGTTATTACTTGCCTATTTAATTTGGATTCCATTTGGTGCAATCGATTTAAATGTTATTACTATCTTTATTCCAATTTCATTAACGACGTTATTTGGTTATTTAGGATTTAAAGTCGGTTTTACAAAACGAGATGAATTAATTAGCGTATTTAACCGTAATAAGAAAAAGAATGAAGAAGCACCAGAAGTAAAAGACAATATGTCCAAATTAAAAATTCTTGATACAAGTGTTATTATCGATGGACGAATTGCGGATATTATTCAAACAGGTTTTATTGAAGGGAAATTAATTATTCCGCAATTTGTGTTAGCAGAATTACAATATATCGCTGACTCTTCTGATACACTTAAGCGTAATCGCGGACGACGTGGCTTAGATGTATTAAAGAAAATTCAAAAAGAACTTCCAATTGAAGTTGAAATTTTTGAAGGTGATTTTGAAGATATTCAAGAGGTAGATAGTAAGTTAGTAAAACTAGCAAAAGTACGTGAAGCAACGATTATTACAAATGATTTCAACTTAAATAAAGTATGCGAAGTACAAAATGTAGAAGTTTTAAACATTAATGATCTCTCCAATGCCATTAAACCAGTTGTATTACCTGGTGAGGAAATGGGTGTATTCGTTGTGAAGGATGGAAAAGAGCAAAAACAAGGTGTTGCATACTTAGATGATGGCACAATGATTGTTGTTGAAGATGGAAAAGAGTGTATTGGAAAAGAAGTGATGGTTGTCGTAACTAGTGTGCTACAAACATCGGCTGGACGTATGATTTTTGCTAAGTTAAAAACAGATAAAGCAGGATAAGGAGCAATAAAAACGATGAAGCAATACACAGTCATTATTCCTGCTGCGGGTAGCGGTAAACGAATGGGTGCAAGTCAAAATAAGTTATTTTTACAACTAGGCAATGTACCGATTATCGTTCATACAGTGAAACAATTTTTGAAGGATGAAGCATGTGTGCAAATTCGTCTCGTTATCAATTTTCAGGAAAAGGCAATATTTGAAGAATTAATGAAAACATATGCGTTAACTGAAAAGGTCGTTTTAATTGAAGGTGGAAGCGAACGCCAAGAGAGTGTTTATAAAGGAATGCAAGGCGATTTCCAAACAGACTATGTACTTGTTCATGATGGTGCTCGTCCCTTTGTTTCAATGGAAATTATTAATCGTGTTATCGAAGGGATACAAATGGAAGGTGCCGCTACGTGTGGCGTTCCTGTGAAGGATACGATTAAACGTGTTCAAAATGGCATAATCGAGGAAACGATGGATCGCTCTTTATTATGGGCGATTCAAACACCTCAAGGGTTTGTTCATAAAGATCTGCTTCATGCTCATGAACAAGCGGCAGAACAAGGGTTTTTGGTAACAGATGATGCTAGCCTAATTGAATGGGCTGGGAAGAAAGTTTGTGTTGTCATGGGAGATTATCGTAATATAAAAGTGACAACGCCAGAAGACTTAATTATTGGAGAAAGCTTTTTGGCACAAAGATAAGGAGTTAAAACAATGCTTAGAATTGGTCAAGGATTTGATGTACATCAATTTGCAGAAGGTCGGCCATTAATTATCGGTGGGATTACAGTGCCCCACGATAAAGGATTATTGGGTCATTCAGATGCAGATGTTTTATTACATACGATTTCAGATGCATGTTTAGGGGCAATTGGAGAAGGTGATATTGGAAAACATTTTCCTGATACTGACCCAGCTTTTAAAGATGCAGATTCAGCGATTTTAATGGAACAGGTATGGAAGCTTGTTGAAGATAGAGGGTATGAATTAGGGAATTTGGATTGCACAATTATTGCACAACGTCCAAAATTTCGTCCTTATATTGATGAGATGCGTAAACGAATTAGCGAATTGTTGCATACATCAATTGAAAATGTAAATGTGAAAGCAACGACAACAGAGAAATTGGGCTTTACTGGTCGAGAAGAAGGAATTGCGGCTCAAGCTGTTGTACTGTTGAAAAAAAAATAAGAAGGAATTAAACTGAGTAGGAAAAGTTTAATGGAAGGTGTTAAAGTATGACAAAACGTGTACGTGTACGTTATGCGCCAAGTCCAACAGGACATTTACATATTGGTGGCGCACGAACGGCTTTATTTAATTATTTATTTGCAAAGCATCATGATGGTGATTTTATTATCCGTATTGAAGATACAGATGTTGAGCGTAATATTGAAGGTGGCGAAGAGTCTCAACTTGAGAACTTAGCTTGGTTAGGAATTATTCCAGATGAATCACCACAAATTGGTGGTAATTATGGCCCATATCGTCAAATGGAGCGTTTAGATATTTATCGTGAGTATACAGAACAATTATTAGAAAAAGGACAAGCTTTTAAATGTTTCTGTAATCAAGAAGAGCTTCAAGCAGAGCGTGAAGCACAGATGGAACAAGGATTAACACCAAAGTATAACGGGAAATGTCGCCATTTATCTAAAGAAGAAGTAGCAGCCTTTGAAGCAGAGGGCCGTCCTTATACAATTCGTGTAAAAGTACCTGAAAATGTATCATATACAGTAAACGATATGGTACGTGGAGAAGTAACATTCCAATCAGAAGATATTGGTGACTGGGTACTCGTAAAAGCAAATGGTATCCCAACATATAACTATGCAGTAGTTATCGATGATCACTTAATGGAAATGACACACGTATTCCGTGGAGAAGAGCATTTAACAAACACACCAAAACAATTAATGATTTATGAAATGTTTGGTTGGGAAGCACCAACATTTGCTCATATGACATTAATCGTAAATGAAGCACGTAAGAAGCTTTCAAAACGTGATGAGTCTATCATTCAATTCGTTTCTCAATACCGTGACCTTGGTTACTTACCAGAGGCAATGTTTAACTTCTTTGCTTTATTAGGTTGGTCACCAGAAGAGGAAGAAGAAATTTATGCAAAAGATGCATTAATTAAAGCATTTAATGTAGATCGTTTAACGAAATCTCCATCTATGTTTGATACAAACAAATTAGCATGGATTAACAATCGCTATATTAAAGAGGCTCCTTTAGAGCGTATCGTTGACTTAGCTCTTCCACACCTTGTGAAAGCAGGAAAAGTAAAAGAAGTACGTTCACCAGAAGAACAAGCATGGGTTGAAAAGTTAATCGCTCTTTATAAAGATCAAATGAGTTTCGGTGCAGAAATTGTTGCCTTATCAGAAGTGTTCTTTAAAGAAGAAATGACATTAACAGAAGATGCAAAAGCGGTATTAGCTGGTGAAACAGTACCTGAAGTATTACGTACGTTTTTAAATGAAGTTAATCAATTAGAATCATTTACAGCAGAGGGTATTCAACAAAGTATTAAAGCAACACAAAAAGCAACTGGTCAAAAAGGGAAAAACTTATTTATGCCAATTCGTGTTGCAACAACAGGTCAAATGCATGGTCCAGATTTACCAAAAGCAATTGAATTAGTTGGAAAAGAAAAAGTAAATGAACGCGTAAGTACTTTTTTATAAAAATAAAAAATTGGTTTTAAAAAGTTCACTTTTTCATTCATCTATCATATAATGAAAACTAAATTTGAATAGTGAAAACGTTGAGAAGGAAAAGTAAAAAGATTCCCTTCATTTTCAGAGAGAGCTACCGTAGCTGAAAGTAGCTTAATGAACAGTCTTTTGAAATGCCCCTTTGAGTCTTTTATCGAACATATTATTTAGTAGATAAAAGCGGCAATTTGTCGTTAACAAAATGGAGTAGATAGTTTGACTATCTAAAACAGAGTGGAACCGTGCCAACAAGCGCCTCTGTGTATAAGTATATACACAGAGGTTTTTTATTTGGTATAGATAGGAAATATATGTATTCCTTTTCTGAAGAATGTTCCTCTCTTTCCTATTTGTTTTACAAAATTAATGGTGGTATTTTTTTCTTGTTTCATATAGATGTTTTTCATTTTATGTGAAAGAAAGGAGAATGAGCATGTTTAGACGGATGAAAGAGGATGTTACAACTATTTTTGAACAAGACCCTGCAGCAAGAAGTTATTTAGAAGTAATTTTAACATACTCAGGATTACATGCATTATGGTGGTATCGTGTTGCCCATGCGTTATATAAGCGAAGACTTTTCTTTTTAGCTAGATGTATTTCGCAATGTAGTAAGTTTTTAACGGGAATTGAGATACATCCAGGTGCAAAGATAGGAAGACGATTTTTTATCGACCATGGAACAGGTGTTGTTATTGGTGAAACATGTGAAATTGGTGATAATGTAACCCTTTATCAAGGTGTCACCCTTGGTGGGACAGGAAAAGAAAAGGGAAAACGGCATCCAACAATTAAAGATAATGTATTAATTGCAACAGGCGCAAAAGTGTTAGGCTCTATCACTGTTGGCGAGAATTCAAAAATTGGTGCAGGTTCGGTTGTTTTAAAGGAAGTACCACCTAATTCGACAGTAGTAGGTATACCAGGAACAGTCGTTGTCCAAGATGGAAAACGAATAAATAAAGATTGGGATCATTGTAATCTACCTGATCCAATTGCTGAGAAGCTATGCATGATGGAAAAAGAAGTGATTCGATTAAGACAAGAAGTGGAAACATTAAAAGAAAGGAATGGAAAATATGACAATACAACTGTATAACACATTAACAAGGCAAAAAGAAGAATTTATCCCATTAGAGCCAGGAAAGGTAAAGATGTATGTATGCGGTCCAACAGTTTATAACTACATTCATATTGGAAATGCTAGACCAGCAATTGTGTTCGATTCTATTCGACGTTATTTAGAATATCGTGGATATGATGTACAATACGTATCTAACTTTACTGATGTGGATGATAAATTGATAAAAGCGGCAAATGAACTTGGAGAAGATGTTCCAACAATTGCTGATCGTTTTGTAGAAGCTTATTTTGAAGATGTGTCGGCACTAGGATGCAAAAGAGCAAGTGTTCATCCACGTGTAACAGAAAATATGGATATTATTATTGAATTTATTGAAGCATTAATTGAAAAAGGATATGCATATGAATCAGAAGGTGATGTGTATTATCGTACACGAGCTTTTAATGAATACGGAAAATTATCACACCAATCCATTGATGACTTACGTTTAGGTGAGCGTATTGAAGTTGGGGAGAAAAAACAAGATGCCCTTGATTTTGCATTGTGGAAAGCAGCAAAAGAAGGCGAAATTTATTGGGATAGCCCATGGGGACAAGGTCGTCCAGGTTGGCATATTGAATGTTCGGCAATGGCACGTAAATATTTAGGTGATACAATTGATATTCATGCAGGTGGTCAAGACTTAACATTCCCACACCATGAAAATGAAATTGCTCAATCAGAAGCGGTGACAGGAAAGACATTTGCTAACTACTGGCTTCACAATGGGTATATCAATATTGATAATGAAAAAATGTCGAAGTCATTAGGTAATTTTATTTTAGTTCATGACATTATTAAACAATATGATCCGCAATTAATCCGCTTCTTTATTTTATCGGTTCATTATCGCAATCCAATTAACTTTAGCGAAGAGTTATTACAAAGTGCAAGCAATGGTTTTGACCGTATTGTTTCTGCTTATGAAAACATTAAGCATCGAAAAGAAGTGAGTGTGGACCTTGCTGAGAATGATGAAACATATTTAACACAAATCCAAGCGCACCATGATGAATTTGTTCGTTCAATGGATGATGATTTTAATACAGCTAATGCTGTAACGGTTTTATATAACCTAGCAAAAGATGCAAATGTTTATTTACGTGAAACAAATACATCTCATGTTGTATTAGATGCCTTTTTAAAAGCCTTCGATACAATTGTTGATGTATTAGGTGTAACGATTACGAAAGAAGAAGAATTGCTTGATGATGAAATTGAAAAGCTATTAGAACAACGTATCGAGGCACGTAAAAATCGTGATTTTGCCTTAGCGGATAAAATTCGTGATGATTTAAAAGCGCAAAACATCATTTTAGAAGATACGCCACAAGGAACTCGTTGGAAAAGAGGATAAACAATGTTAGTAAATGTACATGCGGATGCAAGGCAATTAAATAGCCTTGCTCTTGCCTATTTAGGTGATGGTGTATATGAATTATTTATTCGTGCCCACCTTCTTTCTCAAGGGAGTATTCGACCAAATCAGTTACATAAACAAGCAACAAAATTTGTGTCGGCCAAGTCACAAGCACGTGTGTTATATCACTTATTTGATCTTGGGATGTTAACAGAGGAAGAAGAGGGAGTTGTACGCCGCGGTCGTAATGCGAAATCAGGCAGTGTTCCGAAAAATACAGATGTGCAAACATATCGATATAGCACAGCTTTTGAAGCATTAATAGGCTATCATTATATATTAGGTAATGAAGCAAGAATGAGTGAAATTGTTGAAATTGCTATTTCTTTTGTTGAAAAAGAAATAAAGGAGAATCAAAAAGCATGAGTCAAGGATACATTATTGGTCGTAACACGGTTATTGAAGCGTTGCGATCAGGACGCGATATTAACAAGCTTGTTGTAGCGGAAGGTGCTACAAAAGGACAAATTCAGATTGTATTAGGAATTGCGAAGGAAAGAGGCATTCAAGTTCAGTATGCACCAAAGAAAAAATTAGACCAAATGGTAGAAGGAAATCATCAAGGTGTTGTTGCGCAAGTAGCTGCTTATGATTATGCCCAGTTGGATGATTTATTTAAATTAGCAGAACAACGAAGAGAACAGCCTTTTTTCATTCTTTTAGATGAAATTGAAGACCCACATAATTTAGGTTCTATTATGCGTACAGCGGATGCGGTTGGTGCCCATGGAATCATCATTCCAAAACGTCGAGCAGTTGGATTAACGGCAACGGTAGCGAAAGCTTCAACAGGGGCAATTGAATATATTCCGGTTGCACGTGTAACGAACTTAGTTCGAACGATGGAAGAACTACAAGAGCGCGGTTTGTGGATTGTTGGTACAGATGCAAAAGGTAAACAAGATTATCGTCAAATAGACGGGAAGATGCCAATTTGTTTAGTTATTGGTAGTGAAGGAAAAGGAATGAGTCGATTAGTAACAAGTAAGTGCGACTTTTTAATTAAAATGCCAATGGTAGGGAAAGTAACGTCATTAAATGCATCTGTGGCGGCAAGTTTATTAATGTATGAAGTATATCGAAAGCGTAATCCATTAGGGGAATAAACTTGCAAAATATTTTAATTGTAGATGGCTATAACATTGTGGGGGCTTGGCCAAAGCTACAAAAACTGCGCGATATAGACGATTTGGATGCTGCACGGGATGAATTAATCGATGCGCTTTCTCAATATCAAGCTGTTACAGGATATAAAGTTATTCTAGTATTTGATGCTCATTTCGTTGAAGGGATTGAGAAGCGAGAGAAGAAATCGAAAGTAGAAGTAATTTTTACTCGAAAAAATCAATCAGCAGATGAAAAAATTGAGAAGTTAGCAATTGAACTAAAACGAATTGATACGAAAATATATGTGGCAACATCTGATTTTACAGAACAATGGACAATTTTTGGACAAGGAGCACTTCGTAAATCAGCACGTGAATTAATTCGTGAAATTTCATTAATGGAGCAAACAGTAAAAAAAGAAGTAAAAGAAAAACATCAAGGCAAAGCTTCTTTCAGGCCAACTTTGGATGAAAAAGTAGCAGATGTTTTTGAAAAATGGCGACGAGGAGAAAAATGACCTCATTGACGCCTTTAAAACGCTTACTGTATAATATTTCTAAATGGTGTCTTTAGATGGTCGAGGGGGAGTAAGTGTGAAGATGGGCATGGTAAGGGTAGAAAGGAATTTTGAATCACTCGATGATGAACAAGTAGTAGAGTTAGTGAGAAGTGGGGATGAAGAAGCATTAACGTACTTGATTGATAAATATAAAAATTTTGTAAAAGCAAAAGCAAGAGCTTATTTTCTAGTTGGAGCAGATAGAGAAGATATTATCCAAGAAGGGATGATTGGACTGTATAAAGCTATTCGTGACTATAAAGAGGACAAGCTTTCTTCTTTTAAGGCTTTTGCTGAATTATGTATTACAAGACAAATTATTACAGCAATCAAAACGGCTACTCGCCAAAAGCATATCCCTTTAAATTCATACGTTTCGTTAGACAAACCTATCTACGATGAAGAGTCAGAACGTACACTTTTAGACGTAATCTCAGAAGCAAAGATATTAGATCCGCAAGAGCTGATTGTTAAACGTGAAAAATATGGCGACATCGAATTAAAGATTTCGGAATTGTTAAGTGATTTAGAGCGGAAAGTATTAGCTTTATATTTAGACGGTCGTTCCTATCAAGAAATTTCTGAAGAACTCAATCGACATGTTAAATCTATTGATAATGCATTACAACGAGTAAAGCGTAAATTAGAACGTTTTTTAGAGATTAAAGAAATTAAACTTTAATTTCCTTACGTTCTTTTTTCAACGATTGACGGCACTTTTTTTGTGTGTTACAGTTTTAACGATAAGCTATTTTATTTTATTATAACAATAGTTAAGTGAACAAGATTAGGCTGGTGTCTAGATTGAAAAAAGTTAGTTTAGCTTGTAGTCAATGTGGCGGTCGAAATTATTCTACAGCAAAGAATACAAATACTATCGCTGAGCGACTAGAGATAAAAAAGTTTTGTAAGAACTGTAATGCACATACAATCCATCGTGAAACAAAATAACGAAGGGGTTTTATGTTTTAGGTATTCTTTTTCTGGAGGTTCGTTTATGCGTCGTTTAACAAGTTTTTTTGGTGATGTAGGTCGTGAGCTGAAAAAAGTCTCTTGGCCAAAACGTAAAGAGTTAGTAAACTCAACGATAACAGTTATCGCGACTGTTGGTTTCTTTGCTATCTTTTTTGCAGTTGTTGATTTAGGTCTTTCTTATTTAATTCGATTAGTAGTTGAATAAGTCATACATATCCATGTTATAATAATGGATAATGTATAAAAAATAAAAGCCCGGAAACGGGTTTTTTAATTTGGTTAAAAAAGCAATAGGGAGGGAATAAGATGGAAAAAAATTGGTATGTTGTCCATACGTATTCTGGCTATGAAAATAAAGTAAAAGCAAATTTGGAACGCAGGGTAGAATCAATGGGAATGCAAGATAAAATTTTCCGCGTCATTGTTCCAGAAGAAGTAGAAATTGAAAAACGTAATGGGAAAGAAAAAGAAATAAAACGAAAAATTTTCCCGGGTTACGTATTAGTAGAAGTTGTAATGACGGATGATTCTTGGTATGTCGTTCGTAATACACCAGGTGTAACTGGATTCGTAGGTTCAGCTGGATCAGGTTCAAAACCAACGCCGTTATTAAAAGACGAAGCAAAGCGTATATTAAAGAGTATGGGAATGGACTTAGCACGTTCAGAAGTAGATTTTGAATTGAAAGAAACAGTTCGTGTAAGCGAAGGGCCATTTGCAAACTTTACAGGATATATTCAAGAAATGGATGTTGAAAAACAAAAAGTTCGCGTGTTAGTTGATATGTTTGGACGCGAAACTCCGGTTGAATTAGACTTCAACCAAATCGAAAAATTATAACGTAAAAAACTTGAAATCCATTTTAAGAAGTGTTACTATTGTTTAGGTCAGTATGTCTTAAACAAGACAACAATTTGCAAACTTCTATCTTTTTAGATATGATGAAATAGTTGAGTGGGAGGGCGAATGCCCATTAACCACATCACGGACTTAAGGAGGTGTGTCTCGTGGCAAAAAAGGTAATTAAAGTCGTTAAATTACAAATTCCTGCAGGTAAAGCAAACCCAGCACCACCAGTTGGTCCTGCGTTAGGTCAAGCAGGTGTTAACATCATGGGATTCTGTAAGGAGTTCAATGCACGCACTGCTGATAAAGCTGGTTTCATTATCCCTGTTGAAATTACTGTGTTTGAAGATCGTTCATTCACGTTTATTACTAAGACTCCTCCAGCTGCAGACTTATTAAAGAAAGCTGCTGGCGTACAGTCAGGTTCTGGTGAGCCAAACCGCAACAAAGTTGCAACGATTAGTCGTGATAAAGTACGTGAAATCGCTGAAACAAAAATGGCTGATTTAAATGCAGCTAGCGTAGAAGCTGCTATGCGTATGATTGAAGGTACAGCTCGTAGTATGGGTATCGTAATCGCTGAATAATTTTTAGTTGATTCGATATAAAGTACTTTCGTGCTTTGAGAAGGTTGCGGGTTTTTGGTTATTCGCAACCTTTATTCGTGGGAGGTCCATTCCGCTAAAACCACAATTTAAGGAGGAAAAAAGATATGGCAAAGAAAGGTAAAAAGTACCTAGAAGCTGCTAAGTTAGTTGATCGTCAAACTGCATATTCTGTGAATGAAGCGATCGAATTAGTAAAGAAAACTAACTACACTAAATTTGATGCAACTGTAGAAGTAGCATTCCGTTTAGGAGTAGACCCTAAGAAAGCTGACCAACAAATCCGTGGTGCAGTAGTATTACCACATGGTACTGGTAAAGTACAACGTGTATTAGTATTCGCTAAAGGTGAAAAAGCAAAAGAAGCAGAAGCTGCTGGTGCTGACTTCGTAGGTGATACTGACTACATCGCTAAAATCCAACAAGGATGGTTCGACTTCGATGTAATCGTTGCAACTCCTGATATGATGGGTGAAGTAGGTAAATTAGGTCGCGTATTAGGGCCAAAAGGTTTAATGCCAAACCCTAAAACTGGTACAGTTACATTTGATGTAACAAAAGCAGTTAACGAAATTAAAGCTGGTAAAGTAGAATACCGTGTAGATAAAGCTGGTAACATCCATGTTCCAATTGGTAAAGTTTCTTTCGAAAACGAAAAGTTAGTTGAGAACTTAGCTACTATCTATGACACAATGTTAAAAGTTAAGCCTGCTGCTGCAAAAGGCGTTTACATGAAAAATGTAACAGTTGCTGCAACAATGGGGCCTGGTGTAAAAGTAGACACTGCTAGCTTCTAATTTTAAAAAAAGTAAATTGACTTCTGTATGAAGTTTATATATAATAAGTTTCGTTGTTAATTTAATATGTACCGTAGACAGTAGGTGCTTTTGATAAGCTTAATTTCCTACCGAGGTGTAAGTCGTAATAAGTATTGCTTATTGATATTATGCCTCCATGTCTTGTTTTACTTGCTTGGAGGCTTTTTTAATGATTACGCTACTACGGTTTATTATAAAACCTAAATTAGGAGGTGTAATAATGAGTAAAGTAATGGAAATGAAACAGCAACTTGTTGCTGAAATTGCTGATAAATTACGTGATAGCAAATCTACAATCGTAGTTGACTACCGTGGTTTAACAGTTTCTGAAGTAACTGAATTACGTAAATCATTACGTGAAGCTGGTATTGAATTCAAAGTTTACAAAAACTCTTTAACTCGTCGTGCAGCTGAGGCGGCTGGTTTAGAAGGAATTAACGAGGTATTAACAGGTCCAAACGCGATCGCGTTCTCTAATGAGGATGTTGTTGCTCCTGCAAAAATCTTAAATGATTTCTCTAAAGAGCACAAAGCTTTAGAAATCAAAGCTGGTATCATCGAAGGTAACATCACTTCAGTTGAAGAAGTTAAAGCTCTTGCTGAACTTCCATCACGTGAAGGATTATTATCAATGTTACTTAGCGTACTTCAAGCTCCAATCCGCAACCTTGCACTTGCTACTAAGGCAGTTGCTGATCAAAAAGAAGAGCAAGGCGCTTAATTTAGAATTATCGTTCGTATATTAAAATAATATGTAAAAGATCATAAGGAGGATTTTAAAATGACTAAAGAACAAATCATTGAAGCAGTTAAATCTATGACTGTATTAGAATTAAATGACTTAGTAAAAGCTATCGAAGAAGAGTTTGGTGTAACAGCTGCTGCTCCTATGGTAGTTGCAGGTGGTGCAGGTGCTGCTGCTGCTGAAGAAAAAACTGAATTTGATGTAGTATTAGCTGGTGCTGGTGCTCAAAAAATCAAAGTTATCAAAGTAGTTCGTGAGTTAACTGGTTTAGGCTTAAAAGAAGCTAAAGAAATCGTTGACAACGCTCCAAAAACTTTAAAAGAAGCTGTAAGCAAAGAAGAAGCTGAAGAAATGAAAGCTAAACTTGAAGAGCAAGGCGCTTCTGTTGAAATTAAGTAATTTCGACTCATTATTACACTTAAAAAGCTCGTGATTTCGCGAGCTTTTTTGTATGTATAAAAATAAATTGTAAATAATAAGAAGTGGAGGTGCGAAAAATGTCAAATCATTATTATTCTTCCAAACCGACTGTTGAAAGTGAACAAAGGCAATGGTCTTTTTCGCTAAGAGGAAAAAACTTTACGTTTACATCAGATCGTGGTGTTTTTTCGAAGAAGGAAGTTGATTTTGGTTCCCGTTTACTTATTGAGACGTTTGAGATGCCTGAAGTAGCTGGTGATATATTAGATGTTGGTTGTGGATATGGTCCGATTGGATTGGCTTTTGCATCCTTGGATTCCAATCGTATGGTTGAGATGATTGATGTAAATGAGCGTGCGATTGCCCTTTCGAAACAAAATGCACAGTTTAATGGTATTTCAAATGTGCGTATTTATGAGAGTAACTTGTATGAGAAGGTAAGTGGCAATCAATTTGCAGTGATTATTTCAAATCCACCAATTCGCGCAGGTAAAGAAGTTGTACATACGATTTTAGAGGGTGCCTATGAACGGTTAGTATCTGGTGGAGAACTATGGATTGTTATTCAAAAGAAACAAGGTGCTCCATCTGCTTTAGCGAAATTAGAGTCTATTTTCGATGAAGTAAAAGTGGTTGAAAAGAAAAAAGGGTATTATATCATAAAATCTAAAAAAAGTTGACATTTTTTTTTATTTGTGTTATTGTTGTTAAATGCCAATGTCTATCTAGGTCTATCTATAACCATGTTTTTTATCCAAGTATAAAAAAGGTTATTATGGAAAAGATAGTAAAATCAGTGGACGTTGAAAAGAATGATGGTTTTGTTTTTAAAACCATTTTTTTCTTTTGTGTACTAGTTTTTTAAAACTCTTGATTTGAGGGGTGAAGAAGTTGACAGGTCAACTAGTTCAATATGGACGGCACCGCCAACGTAGAAGTTATGCTCGTATTAGTGAGGTCTTAGAATTACCGAATCTTATCGAAATTCAAACCTCTTCATATCAATGGTTTCTGGATGAAGGGTTACGAGAAATGTTTAAAGAGATTTCTCCGATTGAAGACTTCACAGGAAACTTATCGCTTGAGTTTATCGACTATACTCTAGGTGAGCCGAAATATGATGTAGAAGAGTCTAAAGAAAGAGACGTAAACTACGCTGCGCCATTACGTGTGAAAGTTCGATTAATGAACAAAGAAACAGGCGAAGTGAAAGAACAAGATGTCTTTATGGGGGATTTCCCATTAATGACGGAAACAGGTACGTTTATTATTAATGGTGCAGAACGTGTAATTGTTTCACAGTTAGTTCGATCACCGAGCGTTTACTATAGTGGAAAAGTTGATAAAAATGGTAAGCGTGGCTTCACAGCAACAGTTATTCCAAACCGTGGTGCATGGTTAGAGTATGAAACAGATGCAAAAGATGTTGTATATGTTCGAATCGACCGTACAAGAAAGCTGCCAGTAACAGTTCTGTTACGTGCCTTAGGTTTTGGTACTGACCAAGAAATTATCGACTTATTAGGTGAGAATGAATACTTACGTAATACACTTGAAAAAGATAATACAGATAGCACGGAGAAAGCGTTGCTTGAAATTTATGAAAGATTACGCCCTGGTGAACCACCAACGGTTGAAAGTGCGAAAAGTCTTTTAGTTTCTCGCTTCTTCGATCCAAAACGCTATGATTTAGCAAGTGTAGGTCGCTACAAAATTAATAAAAAGCTTCATATTAAAAACCGCCTATTCAATCAACGAATTGCAGAAACATTAGTTGATCCTGAAACAGGCGAAATCCTTGTTGAAAAAGGAACAATTCTTGATCGTCGTACGTTAGATCGTATTCTTCCGTATATCAGCGATGGTTTAAATTATAAAACAGTAGGTTTAAACGGTGGCGTTGTTGAAGAAGACATGACCATTCAATCTGTGAAAATCTACGCTCCAGCTGATGTAGAAAATGAACAAGTGTTGGAAGTAATCGGAAATGCAAATATTATTGAAGGTATTAAACACATTACACCTGCTGATATTATTTCATCAATTAGTTACTTCTTTAATCTGTTATACAAAGTTGGCGATACAGACGATATCGATCACTTAGGTAACCGTCGCTTACGTTCAGTAGGAGAATTATTACAAAATCAATTCCGTATTGGGTTATCTCGTATGGAACGTGTTGTTCGTGAACGTATGTCTATCCAAGATACGAACGCAGTAACACCACAAGCGTTAATTAATATCCGCCCAGTTATTGCGGCAATTAAAGAGTTCTTTGGTAGCTCTCAGTTATCTCAATTCATGGACCAAACAAACCCATTAGCAGAGTTAACGCATAAGCGTCGTCTATCTGCATTAGGACCAGGTGGTTTAACCCGTGAGCGCGCAGGCTTTGAAGTGCGTGACGTTCACTACTCTCATTATGGTCGTATGTGTCCGATTGAAACGCCAGAGGGACCAAACATCGGTCTAATCAACTCTTTATCAAGCTTTGCGAAAGTAAATAAATTTGGTTTTATCGAGGCTCCTTATCGTCGTGTTGACCCTGATACAGGAAAAGTAACAAACCATATTGATTACTTAACAGCTGATGAAGAAGATAACTATGTTGTGGCTCAGTCTAACTCTCGTTTAGCTGAAGATGGTACATTCTTAGAGGAGGATGTTGTAGCTCGTTTCCGTGGTGATAATACAGTAGTAAAACGTGAGCGTGTTGATTACATGGACGTATCACCAAAACAAGTTGTTTCAGCTGCAACAGCATGTATTCCTTTCTTAGAAAACGATGACTCAAACCGTGCCCTAATGGGAGCGAACATGCAACGACAAGCAGTACCTTTATTACAACCAGAAGCGCCATTTGTTGGAACAGGTATGGAACACGTATCTGCAAAAGACTCAGGTGCAGCTGTTATTTGTAAACACGATGGTATTGTAGAACGTGTTGAAGCAAAAGAAGTTTGTGTACGTCGCATCTCAATAGTAGATGGGCAAGAAGTAAAAGGTAACTTAGATAGATATCGTATGCTGAAGTTCGTTCGTTCGAACCAAGGTACATGTTATAACCAACGTCCAATCGTCGCTGTTGGAAACCGTGTTGTAAAAGGTGAAGTGCTTGCAGACGGTCCTTCAATGGAAAAAGCAGAAATGGCATTAGGACGTAACGTATTAGTTGCATTCATGACATGGGACGGTTATAACTATGAAGATGCGATTATCATGAGCGAGCGTCTTGTAAAAGATGATGTGTATACATCTGTTCATATTGAAGAATATGAATCAGAAGCTCGTGATACAAAATTAGGTCCTGAAGAAATCACTCGTGATATTCCAAACGTTGGAGAAGATGCATTACGCAACTTAGACGAACGTGGAATTATTCGCATTGGTGCGGAAGTAAAAGATGGTGATTTACTTGTAGGAAAAGTAACGCCTAAAGGGGTAACTGAGTTAACAGCAGAAGAGCGTTTATTACACGCAATCTTTGGTGAAAAAGCTCGTGAAGTTCGTGATACATCGCTACGTGTTCCACATGGCGGTGGCGGTATTATCTTAGATGTAAAAGTCTTTAACCGCGAAGATGGTGACGAATTACCACCAGGTGTAAACCAATTAGTACGTGTATACATCGTTCAGAAACGTAAGATTTCTGAAGGTGACAAAATGGCTGGTCGACATGGTAACAAAGGTGTTATCTCAAGAATTCTTCCAGAAGAAGATATGCCATTCTTACCAGATGGAACGCCAGTCGATATCATGTTAAATCCATTAGGGGTACCTTCTCGTATGAACATCGGACAGGTATTAGAGCTTCATTTAGGTATGGCAGCTCGTTATCTAGGTATTCATGTTGCATCTCCAGTATTTGACGGTGCAAACGAGGAAGACGTATGGAATACAATTGAAGAAGCTGGTATGGATAGAGATGCAAAAACAGTTCTTTATGACGGTCGTACAGGTGAAGCATTTGATAATCGTGTATCTGTAGGTATTATGTACATGATCAAACTTGCTCACATGGTAGATGACAAATTGCATGCTCGTTCTACAGGTCCTTACTCATTAGTAACGCAACAACCATTAGGTGGTAAAGCACAATTTGGTGGTCAGCGTTTCGGTGAGATGGAGGTTTGGGCACTTGAAGCATATGGTGCGGCTTATACACTTCAAGAGATTTTAACAGTAAAATCAGATGATGTTGTTGGTCGTGTGAAAACATATGAAGCAATTGTGAAAGGCGAAAATGTTCCAGAGCCTGGTGTTCCTGAATCATTTAAAGTATTAATTAAAGAGCTTCAAAGCTTAGGTATGGATGTGAAAATTCTATCAAGCGATGAAACAGAAATTGAAATGCGTGATACAGAGGATGATGATCATCATCCAACAGATAAATTAAATATCGAAGTTGAAGCGACTAATGAATAATAAACGGTTGGAGAAACCTGAAGATTTAAAGGGAGGTAGGACCCTTGATTGATGTAAACAACTTTGAGTGTATGAAGATCGGATTAGCATCGCCAGATAAAATTCGTTCTTGGTCATTTGGTGAAGTAAAAAAACCAGAAACAATTAACTATCGTACGTTAAAACCAGAAAAAGATGGTTTATTCTGTGAACGTATTTTCGGTCCAACAAAAGACTGGGAATGTCATTGCGGAAAGTACAAACGAGTTCGTTATAAAGGTGTTGTCTGCGATCGATGTGGTGTAGAAGTAACACGTGCAAAAGTACGTCGTGAACGTATGGGTCATATTGAATTAGCAGCACCAGTTTCACATATTTGGTATTTTAAAGGTATTCCTAGCCGCATGGGGCTTGTCTTAGACATGTCTCCACGCGCGCTGGAGGAAATTATCTACTTTGCATCTTATGTTGTAACAGACGCAGGAGATACACCTTTAGAAAAGAAAGCACTATTATCTGAAAAAGAATATCGTAATAACCGTGAAAAATACGGTCAATCTTTCCAAGCTGCAATGGGAGCAGAAGCGGTAAAGAAATTATTACAAGATATTGATTTAGATAAAGAAGTAGACATGTTGAAGGAAGAGCTAAAAACAGCTCAAGGTCAACGTCGTACTCGTGCAATTAAACGTCTAGAAGTATTAGAAGCGTTCCGTAACTCAGGAAACAAACCTTCATGGATGATTCTTGATGTATTACCGGTTATTCCACCAGAATTACGCCCAATGGTACAATTAGATGGTGGACGTTTTGCAACTTCAGATTTAAACGATTTATATCGTCGTGTAATTAATCGTAACAACCGCTTAAAACGTTTATTAGACCTTGGTGCACCAAGCATCATCGTTCAAAACGAAAAGCGTATGCTTCAAGAAGCAGTAGATGCGTTAATTGATAATGGTCGTCGTGGCCGTCCTGTTACAGGACCTGGTAACCGTCCATTAAAATCGTTATCGCACATGTTAAAAGGGAAACAAGGTCGTTTCCGTCAAAACTTATTAGGGAAACGTGTTGACTACTCTGGTCGTTCGGTTATCGTTGTAGGACCTAACTTAAAGATGTATCAATGTGGATTACCGAAAGAAATGGCGTTAGAACTATTTAAACCATTTGTAATGAAAGAGCTAGTAGAACGTGGTTTAGCTCATAATATTAAGAGTGCAAAACGTAAAATTGAACGTGTACAACCAGAAGTTTGGGATGTATTAGAATCAGTTATTCGTGAACACCCAGTATTATTAAACCGTGCTCCAACGCTTCACCGTCTTGGTATTCAAGCATTTGAACCAACACTAGTAGAAGGTCGTGCGATTCGTCTGCATCCACTTGTATGTGCGGCATATAACGCAGACTTTGACGGTGACCAAATGGCGGTTCACGTACCATTATCAGCAGAAGCGCAAGCAGAAGCTCGTATGTTAATGTTAGCAGCACAAAACATCTTGAATCCGAAAGATGGAAAACCAGTTGTTACGCCATCTCAGGATATGGTATTAGGTAACTATTACTTAACACTAGAAAGTGAAGGTGCTGTTGGAGAAGGTATGATTTTCAAAGATACAAATGAAGCATTACTTGCATATGCAAACGGCTATGCACACCTTCATACTCGTATCGCGATTCATGCTGGCTCATTAAATAACCAAACATTCACAGAAGAACAAAATGGCATGTTATTATTAACAACAATCGGTAAATTAGTATTTAACGAAATTTTACCGAAGTCATTCCCATATATTAACGAACCTTCTAAAGAAAATTTAGAAAAGAAAACACCAGAAAAATACTTCGTTGAAAAAGGTGCAAATGTACGTGAAATCATTGCTTCACGCCCATTAATTACACCATTTAAAAAGGGTATTTTAGGAAATA
>JBJEFI010000162.1:0-4970 GCA_051873875.1 Bacillaceae bacterium
GTTAAATTCTTTTAGTATAGTTATCTTTTCATTTCAACCGCACTAATTAATTGTGTAAAAGTCCAGAAAATCCCCACTTTCCTTCCATTTACTCATCCAAACAAAGAAGTCCATAAATTCTTCATCTGCATATGGATGTATTCCTATGAGTTTTGTTCTCTCATACTCAAGCCTATAAATCTCTTGACCATTGTACACAAATGAAAATACATTTCTCTCCGAAGAAAGCACTTCTATGTCAAAATCCCAATCATTTTGTACCAACGGATACATATTAGAATTAATAAAGAATACAGGACCTTTATTAGTGGCAAAAACACCTATTAAATCATTACCTTTTTTTACGTAAAATCCTATCCAATCTTTGTTCAAACCTTTTAACCCTGAACGCTCTATCTCATTGCACTCACCTGTTAATGTGTTATATAAGCAAATCATTTTATAAATATCATGATTTGTTATAACTATGGGATTTATTTTAGTTTTCCAATCAATCATTCCTACAATCCTCCTAATCATTCATCAACGTCTTGATTTAATCTACATAGATACTTCAATGATTCTTTCGTAGTTTCCTGCATATCATCTAAGTTTAAAATTTTGGTGTTAGTATAGTCATGGATTAATAAATCATTTAGCCATATATCCTCAAACTCTATTAAAATTCAGTCAACCATTCAAATGATCAGTAGTTAGCAAGGAATATCACTTTCTATGTTAATTGAATGTTAAACTTATCTAATAAATCTTTAAAAGCAGGTCTTTCATTCCCGTCTCGTCCAATAACATGTGTGGCAGTCACTAATGAGTTCAAAACAGCCTCTTCAGTAGCCTCCCCAATCGCTCTAAATGCTAAGTCTATATCTTCTTCATGAATCATTGGAACGGAAATGCAATGTTCCGTTTTTTCATGAGGGATTTTTGTAGCTGTTGAAAAACCGATTACCACTTCACCACTTCCAGTAGTAATGATAGAACCAGTACGTGATAAACCTGTTACCGTTCTTTTTAAAATTCGATTTAGCTGCCTTTCTGATACGGGAAGATCTGTTCCAACGATTATGATAATGGAACCTTTATCTTTTTCTTCACGTGATTGAAGGATTGCATCACTCAACTCTTTTCCAACAGCTTTTCCATTTACTTTTAAATCACTTAAGATTCCAAAGTTGGATAACACTAAAACACCCATCGTATACGTTCCATGTTCCATTCTCATTAGTCTAGAAGCAGTACCAATACCACCTTTTAATGAATAACACAGCATCCCAGTACCTGCTCCAATGCTACCTTCTTGAACTTCGGATGAGGTATTGTTTAATGCTTGAATAACGTGTTCTTTCGTTATAAATCTAGCTCGAACATCGTTTAAGAGCATGTCGTTGCACTCACAAATAATCGGATTAACGGTTCCAGTCGTACGTCCAATTTCTGGATTATGTTCTAACATATATTCAATTAATGCATCTGCAGCAGTTCCAATGCTTAATGTATTTGTTAAAAGGATGGGTGTCTCTAATGTACCTAACTCATTGATTTGTATGGTCCCCATCGTCTTGCCAAACCCATTAATTACATGGCTTGAAGCAATTAGTTTTTCTTTAAATAGATTACCTTGATGAGGAAGAATAGCTGTAACACCGGTTTGTGTATCCTTATCACTAAGCGTTACATGTCCAACAGTAACTCCTTCCACATCTGTAATAGAGTTATAGTAACCTGTTTCTAAGCGTCCTATTTTTACTCCATAATCTCTTATTCTTTTTTGACTAAGCATAAATAAACCTCCATTTTCCAAAAAATTGTTCAAGTTAGATTAAAGAAGAACAAATGCCAATAAGCCACTTATTCTTCTTTTGTTATTTTTCTTAGCTAAATGTAAAACTCAAACTATATCCTTTTTAAAGGTACACATATCTCACAATAATGATTAGTAATCATCTCACCTGTGTATCTTTCTATAACGGGTTTATTGTCAATTTGATAGCCTTTACTGTGTAAATATGGAAAAATTTCATCCCATGCTTTTTGAATAGCCTCCGCTGTATGCTTGATTTTACAAACAACATAATCTCCACCAGCAAGTTCACTTTCACAAATGGAATCATCCAGTTGATAATCCTTTGAAATCACAATACATGCATCATATCTACAATTTTCAGGAAGTGTTGTTTCAGGATCATCTTGTGGAATACCGAATATTACTGAAGATTTCATAATATCTTTCTCTATTGCCCATTTCTTTAATTTTTCCATTGCCTGCATGTTCCTAGGACCATATGGACCAATTTGTCGTACATACGCAATCCGATAGTTTGGAAGTGTTTCAATTTGAATATTCATTGTTTCTCCTTCCTTTCTCCCCCTAATCTTTCTTATACTTCGAATGTTAGTATGATATAAAATTTTATTCAACTATATTTTTAAAATAAATAATTTTCTTACTAAACAACATTTATTTCTCCTTCAACTGGCCATTTTGCCTGTTGACTTTTCAATAATTGGCATATTATAATACATAAAACATTAATTAGAATATTCACTTTATCAAAGCAAAGAAGAGGACACGAATCATTCTTTCTTTTTCTTAACAGAAAACAAGGTCATCGGCTGAAAGCCTTGAAGAAAAACGTTTGATTTACCACCTCAGAGCTATTATAGGGAACAGCTTTTTGCTTACTATCTATAATCGGATTAAACCGTTATCTTTTTTCTAAGCGTCATGACTTGTACATGACGAAATTAGGGTGGAACCACGACCGCACTCGTCCCTTATTTTGGGATAAGTGCGGTCTTTTTATTTATATATAATTGCATTGATAAGGACACGAATCATTCTTTCTTTTTCTTAACAGAGAACAAGGTCACCGGCTGAGAACCTTGAGAAAAAACGTTTGATTTACCACCTTGGAGCTATTATAGGGAACGGCTTTGGCTTACTATCTATAATCGGATTAAACCGTTATCTTTTTTCTAAGCGTCATAACTTGTACATGGCGGAATTAGGGTGGAACCACGACCACATTCGTCCCTTGCTTTGGGAGGAGTGTGGTCTTTTTTTATTATAAACAACTATTTAGGAGGAATTATCATGTCAATTCAACAAGAAGTAGAAAAACGAAATCATCGTAAGTTAGGCGAACAATTAGAGTTATTTATGTCACTCGAGGAAGCTCCAGGAATGCCAGTTTTCTTACCAAAAGGAATGATTGTTCGAAACGAGCTAGAACAATTATGGAAAGAAAAGCATCAACAAGCTGGCTATCAAGAAATCAAAACACCGATTATGATGAAGCAAGAATTATGGGAGCAATCTGGTCATTGGCAACATTATCACGAAAATATGTACTTTTCCAACGTTGATGAACAAAACTATGCAATTAAACCAATGAGTTGTCCAGGTGCTGTCTTAATTTTTAATAGCAAGCGTCGTAGTTATCGAGAACTTCCAATTCGTTTTGCCGAACTAGGTTTAGTTCATCGACACGAACTATCAGGTTCCTTAAACGGTTTATTGCGAGTTCGTGCCTTCACTCAAGATGATGCTCATTTATTTGTAAGAGAAGAACAGATTGAGGCAGAAGTAGCCAATGTGTTAGATTTAATCGATGAGTTTTATTCTTACTTTGGATTTGATTATGAAATTGAACTATCTACTCGACCAGAGAAATTCATGGGTTCAATTGAGCGATGGGACCAAGCAGAGGCATCCTTAGAAGCTGTCTTAAAGAAAAAGGGATTAACTTATAAAATAAATCATGGCGACGGTGCCTTTTATGGACCTAAAATCGATTTTCACATTTTAGATTCATTAAGTCGGAGCTGGCAATGTGGCACAGTTCAATTAGATTTCCAAATGCCAGAAAAGTTTAACTGCCAGTATATCAATGAAGATGGTGAGCTTCAGCATCCAATTCTTATTCATCGAGCAATTTACGGTTCTATTGAACGATTTATGGCAATTTTAATTGAACATTTTGCTGGTGCTTTTCCACTTTGGTTATCACCAGTACAAATAAAAATTCTCCCTCTTGCTGACGCTCATACTACTTATGCAAATGACATACAAGAAAAACTAGAGGATGCTGGATTTCGGGTTGAAGTTGATGATCGAGTTGAAAAAGTAGGCTTTAAAATTAGAGAGGCAACAATACAAAAAATTCCTTATATGCTCATTATTGGTGATAAAGAAATGGGAAATCACTCTTTAGCCGTTAGAAATCGCCAAGAAGGAAATCTTGGCAATATGAGCATTGAAGAGCTAATTTTTAAACTAAAAGATGATAGTAATAAACGTTCTTAACTATAAAATCCCAAAAGGATATATTCCTTTTGGGATCTCTACTTATCGATCTCTTACAATTATTTGTTCTGTATGCACTGGTAAATCATTCAACCCTTGCTTTAAAAATTCAGGGTAAACAAGCACGTTTTCTAGTTCATCAACAGAAAACCATTTATAAATTAAATGTTCTCCTTCTAATCCATAAAAACTATCTTCTTTAAAAAAGGATTCTCCATTTTCTAGCTTTAACAAATAATAAAATCCTAGTTCATGGAAATCATCATTGTTGTATGTAAAAAAATTTTCTACAATCCAAAGAAGTCGAGTTACTTCTACATCAATTCCTAATTCTTCTTTGTATTCTCTTTTCACGCTTTCTTTCGACTCTTCATTAATAGCTACTCTTCCACCCGGAAGCGCCCAAAATTGATCGTTCACATTCTTATGTAAAAGAACATGATTATTTTTTATTAAAATACCTGCAGTTCTTATATTAAGAACACCCACATTTGTTTTAATAACTGCATCCATTCTCTCTCACTCCTTCCTTAATCCCCTTCTGTTCATTAATTCAATTCGTCAGCTATCTGAATCTTTAATTGTGATTTCCTTCCAGTATGGATTTTTCGAGTTCCATTTCATTGTATCCTAAAACTTCTAAGCAATGTTTTATTTTGTTTATCTC
>JBJEFI010000163.1:0-25127 GCA_051873875.1 Bacillaceae bacterium
AATCTTCACTATGAAAAACACATTCAACATTAAATTTTTCTGAATTCATCATAAGTAAAACCTTCCTTTTTTACAGTTCTCACAAATACATCAGAATACTGATGTATTTGTGGAAAAATAATAAACATCTAACAGCCTTTTATCTTGAAATACCTTCATCTTTAGCTAATAAGCTTGAAGATTTTTGTTTTTCATTTGAAAGCGAAAAATCATTAGCTTTCATATTTAAATTCAAAGCTTCGAATGTTTTATCAGCAAACTTCATTTCATCTTTATTTAATGGTTTTTTTTCTAAAACATCTTTAAATTGATTACCTATAAATTCAATATTACTATCGAATAAATCAGTATCATTTTGAACTAACTTTCCGAAGGAAACAATATCATCTTTTTCAAGTAATCCTTTATCTCCTTTAATCATCAAATCCGCAATTTCCTCATCTACTATAATTGAATGTAAATTACTTATTTGCTTTTCTGGTGGAAAATCAACGGAAAAATTTTCACCAGTTTCATAATATCTTTCAATTGCTTTTTCCACCTTTTCATCATATTGAACAACGTCAAAGAGTGTGGTATCGGAAAGTGATTGGTTCAGTAAATCTTCTATCGTTTCATAATTAGAATCGTAATCATTAAGAATAGGATTATTCATATACACATGATACGGTTCAAATTCTCTTTCTTCAGCATTTTCAGCCCAAACAGTAAATGAGTGTTCTTTACCAGTTACTCCATTTGTTACGGTCAATTGAGCTAAACCTTCGGCATCTATAAGACTATTCGGTTCAAAAGATGTAAGCTTAATTGTATGATGAGGTACAATCGAATTATTTTCTTTTATAAATGGTAAATCACTAAAATATTCATCACGATTATTTTCAGCATGGTCCATAATATTATTTTGAAGCTTCATAGGTATGCCTTGTTCATCAGCACGATCAAAGAGCTCTCTTATAGCTGCATCACTTTTTCCAACTTCTAAATCATCATTTTCACGTTTTGCGACTAATTGATTTCTTCTCCAAAAATGTAAGTTTTCTAAAGTATTTACTTGTTCTTTACTTAACGAGGGATTTTCGGCTTTATTTATTTCCATCGTTTCTTTAGCGAATTGTCTTACAAAATCATCAATACTCATATTCATATTTTGAGAGTGAATGGTAAAGGTGCTATTACCTTCTTTATCAAATACAGAAGATTGAATTTGTTTGTACATATCATCTTGCAATAAATCTTTAATGAAATGCTGTTTTTGATTATCAGTTTTAATGTGTAGACCTTCTTTATTTCTATGATTCTCATTTTCCAATGGTATAGTGATTAAAGAAGCACCTTCTTGATTTACATTCATAGCAAGAAAATCGCCAACTTTTTTTCCTTCTGGTTTATCATAAATTTCAAGTTTAAATAAATAATCTTTACTCATTGAAATGACACCTTACCTTTCTAAATCGAATTGATTTATTTTATTAGATACTTTCTTTGGTTGTTGTTTTTCTGGTTGGGTTAATTTTTCTAGTGGAGGACTATTTTTTTCTAAAGCATATACACTGGCAACTATTGAGGGTGCTATTGAGTTTATATATTCGTTATCTTCTTTTTCTAAGACGTTGTGCCAACTCTTTTCAAGCTTAGAGTAAGTTTCTTTATCGACAAGTTCATTTTTTTCAATATGATGTAAAGGATGAACAAAGTTATTACTTTCGTATTTATTGCTAAAAGTATTAAGCTTATCATCTTCTGGTATAACGACTGTATAAATAACATCAGCATATTTATGAGGGTCTAAATCACGATTATTAATTTCGCCAAACGGTTCAAATTCTCTTGATACCCCATGTATATACATCATCGGTTCATCGAATTTTACTTCACCATGTTTTTGTTCATATAAATAAAGAGGTAAATTAGTTAAATATTTATTGTGATCTTCTGGATTTCTCTCTTCTAACTTCCTCCAAAACTCTGTATTTTCCAATTCTAATTTATCGGAGTTCAAACCGTTATTACCTTGAATATTCATTAACTCATCCCGATAATTTATGTGTTCTTTTTCTAGTAAATTTACTTTTTCAAAATGCTCATCAATAACATTTATAAATGAAGCCGATGTTTCACGAACTTCTCTTAATAATTGCTCTTTGTCTGCAAATTCTTTATTTTTCGTCCATCCTGCAAGATAAGACAAAGAAAAATTTTCAGTCGGAATATTATATCTACTAGCTACAACATAAGCTGTCATTTCAGCTTGAAACTCCTTTTCGTTTGTAGTTAATTCCGTATTCCTTGCTTTATTTCTCTCATTATTATGAAGTTCGGCATGAGCTAGTTCATGCATTAATACTGTTATATCCTCCATTGGTGTATTTCGAGGATTTAAAACAATCATATTTAAATCTCTAGAATAAGCTCCTTTTGCTGTACCAAGTTCACCGATTTCAATAGGTGGTTCTGTAGCTATCTTTACACCTATCTTGTCAGATACATTTTCAAGAGCTTTTATGAATTCCTTATCATTATCAATCGTTCCATCCCTATGATAACGACCAAAAATTTCTGAAATAGGTATTCCTTTTTCTCTGGCATTAGTTTGTGTATATTCAAAAACGTGGCCTACTTTAAAAAACAATTTCTTTTGTTTTTCCAATTGCCCTTTCTTTAATTGCTCCTTTTCCTTTGCATTTGCATATTTAACTTGAACCCAATTATCTGCACGTTTAAAGTATTCAACAGGAGTAGGAACTAAAATCTTTATGCCTTTTTCTCCTTTGTTAACTGATGCCCCTTTTTCTTTCCAGTGGTTAAATGAACCAACAGCTTCAGCACCTCTAAATTGCGAATCAATAAGAGCCATATTACGAGGAGAATAATTATAAAATTTCGACATAAAAGCAAGATGCTCCTTAATATTCTCCTCGCTTTCAAAATAGTTTGAAATTTTATTTTCCATTTTGGTTGTTAGCTCTTTGATCTCTTTCTCTTTTTCTTCTTGTGTCTTGCGTTTAAAAGCCAAAACATTTCACTACCTTTCTACATTAAGAATATCTTTAGAAAAATCATGTGAAAATTGCTTAGTTTTTTCCTTAGTACGTTCTTGTTTTAAATCATCGTTCCAATCTTTATTATTCGGAATATCAATTTGCGATTTATTGCCTAAAACATTTTCCCAACGTTTTGTAAACTCTAATCCGGCTTTATCATTATCAACAGCAATTATTACTTTCTCTAACTTTTCACCTCTTTCTTTACACTCTTTCAACAGATTTCTGATGCTTGAAAGCATAGCTGCATCTTTTAATCCAGACATTGACTGCAATCTAATGTCTTGTGGTCTTTTTAAATCGAAATAGCTTAAAGCATCAATTGGACTTTCAAATACAGCTAATTTTTTAGGAGAACCAATATCTAAAGTGAATCCTCCGTCTCCTTTGCTGTTCGCCATTATTTGTTTAAAAGTACCTCTTTTATTTTCCATTTTCACTGTACCTTGACGGTCAGCGCCAACAATATTCCCTTCCTTATCTCTCCATTTGAAAACGCAATTCTTCAATTTATCTTCAGCAATTAAATCATGCTTGAAAAGTGCTAAAACAATTTTCTCATCAATACAACGCTCATTAACAAGATAATTTGTAGCATTTTCAACTCCTTTAGTTTCGTAATGATGAGGATAGGAAAACTCTTGATTTTGATTGTAATTCTTGCTATCGGTATAACTACGTTCAATAGTTTGACTGTTTACATCACGTACAGCTTCTTGAAAAGATAAATCATAGTACATTCTTGCAAAGCTAATTGAACCAAAACCACCTTCCCCCTTACTATTCCAATACCATTTTCCATTCTCATTGAATATCAATGAATCGTGTTCTGCATGACGATAATATTTATTTCCTTGTTTAATGATGTTTTCTCCCTTTGCGTTCAAGTAGTCTAAAATGTGTATATCATTAGCCTTTTCGACTTCTTCTCTACTCACTCTATCACCCACTCAAGCCACCATTCCCTTATCATTTATTTGCTGAAAATTACTCATGTTCTTCAAAAGAATCTGTAGAGCCTTTCAATTCTTTCAAATCCAATTCTGGAAAAACTTCATATAAGGTTTTTGTATCAACCGTCATTAATAATTTTTTCTTTTCTGCATCAACTGGAACAATAAAAATCCCTTCTTCTACTGCTTCAAAAATCGGCTTACGATTACTTTCGGTTAATTCCATCACAACATCCTCCCCGTCAATATTTACTAAAATATCCTTTTCTCCAACCTCTTTGATCGTACCGTAACTAAAATTCTTTCTAAAAGTATCCATTTAATTATCTCCTTCTTTTTCTTTTTGTTTTGCATCTTTCTTCTGCTTCTGATGAATAATTCTTTCATGAACAACTTTTTCAGCTTGCTCTAAAAAATCTGGTTTATACATATCGGTTGTCATAATATTTTTCACATTATCCATTTCCATATGAGCTTGAACTAATTCAATTAATATTTGAGAATTACGGTCAGCATTATTTGTTCCTAATCTAATTTTATTTAGCTCATTAGATACATTGTGTTTTATACTAACTTGAACAGAACGACTAACTTTTTCGGCAACAGCTTCAGAAACATACTGCAAATTCCAATTCTGTTTAACAAATTGTTTATGCTCTCTAACAATTTGTTCTAATGCAAGACTTGTGTAAGGTAAACCGTAATCTTCAGCAAAATCAGATAGATATTGTAATGTTTCTTCATTCAATCTTAATCTGGTTTGTGTTCTATTATAAGACATTTATCTCACCTCTCCATCTCTTGCTCACGTTGCAATCGTTCATAAGCATTTTGATTTTTATAATGCTGTAAATTATCATTCATACCTCTATTCATTCGATACATAAAATTATTCATATCACGCTGCATTTCGAAATTGGTTTTCTGGAACTTCCCTTCACTTTTTCTAGTAACATTATTTTGAGATTTATCAAACTCCTTTACTTCTTTTAAAATGGTGTTCCCCATGCGGGTATATAAATCTTTAATTTTTGTATCTCGGAATTTTTCTGCTTTTTCTGTATCACCATATGTCTTTTTGAATAAGTTGACTTCCTTATCCAATTGCTTTAAAAAACCTTGATATTCTTTTTTTAAATGCTTATCAATGTACATAGAAGTGAGCTTATCAATTTCTGGTTTAACATGAGAAATACCGTTCATATTATATTTCCACATTCTTTTATCATCGGGTAACATGCTATGGATATTCTTGAACTGTTTCACCATATCTCGATTAACAATTCGATTTTTTAAACTTAATAAATTATCATCACGCTTTGTATTAATTACTTTTTCTCTTATAAATTCATTTAGTTTTGCATTTTCTTTACTACGATCTAAAATTGAATTTACTACTTTTGATTTCATTGTTTCAATTGACTTTGGTTTACGTTTTCCACGCTCACGAAAGTTTTTTGTTTGAACGATAGCGATATGAATATGAATGTTATCGGTATTATAATGAATAGCACCAGTCCATAAGGCAGAATCGAGCATATCCTCTTTTTTCAACATTTCATTAACTGCATTTCGTGAAGCTTGCTGTAACTTCTTTTCATCAATTGTATGCTTATCTAATACTCCAACCTCTTTCAACCAATCATTATCAAACGAAATCACATCTTGCCACAATATGCTTCCTTTTTCTTGAGAGTGTTTGAAAATCTCTTTGATTTTTTCTTTCTCAATTTTATCGAGCTTATCTTTTTCATTTGTAAATAAGCCAGTAGATTTTTCATCATTACTCATGTAATCTTGATAATTTTCAAATTGATTTTTTTCAAGATGTGTATTCGGTCTATCCATATAATTTAAATAATTATTAAAGCTTGATTTTTCACCGCCAAGACTTGCAGATTTTTCATTTAGTTGAAATTGAGATTTAATAATTACAGCAGGTGTATTACTCATTAACCAATAATTCCTTTAATACTAAAACTAATTCATCTAATGTATCTGAAGTCTTTTTCATGAATAAATTATTTGCTTCAATTTGTTTTTCCAATCTTTCTACTTCAGATGAACGAATGCCGACTGAAGCCACACTTTCTAAATGTTCTTTCAAAAACTCTTGACGGTTTTGACCTTTACTTTTCGCTAACTGATCTATTTGTTTTATAACAATTGGAGTTAAATACCGAATCTTTATCTCCATAGTTATTACCTCCTTTCTGGAACTTTTTCTATATAATTACATTATACATCAGAATTCTGATATTATCGAGAGAAAAATGATTGTTAGAGAGAAGAGCATAAGGGGAAACTGTCCCCTCGTACCGAGTGGAACTAGGCAAAGCCTAGTGTTTCATTGGGTACAAGAAAAGACAAAAATGGCACAGGTTGTGCATAGCTAAAATTCCCTTTTGGCACACCTTGTGCCAACAAAAAAAGGCTAGGTGGCACATCCTGTGCCACCTAGCCTAATAAATTAAATTTCTAAATCTCGTTTACGTTGTGTCAACCTGTCAATCTTAGATGTTATGTTTTTAATGTCTTGACTGAACTTTTCAATTTCAGCTTTATATTGTTCAATTTCTTTTTCAAGCTGATAAATTTCATTATTTGTTTCCACTTGTTCATCAACAGTTTTATATAAATTTTCAACCTTTAATTTTTCAATTTCTTCATTCAAACCCTTAATAACTGTTTCAACTTTTTTAATTTGCTTTTCCTTATTTATAATTTGTTTTTCGCTTACTTCAATCATACTTTGTGTAATGGAGATTGCATATTCCTTCATATCTTTTTCGGTTACTTCTTCTCTTTTCACTTTTCTTTGGTCTGTATAAATACTAGAAATAACAGCTTCATTATTTTCAACTTCCATTTTTTCTTCATTAAAAATATCTTGAAATGAAATTTCAGATTTCACTAATCTAAGTGCTACCTGTTGAAAATCTTTTGGAACATTATTGATATGAAGAATATAAATATCGTTATCGTTATACATAACTTTTGTCTGTAATTGCTTCTTCATATTACTTCTAGCCACAGCAATAAAGTCTAATTCTGACCTATAATTCTTAATACCATTTGTAACTAAAATCACTTCCATTTTGTTTTCTTTTGAATCATATTTCCAATCATTTATCATAAATTTTCCGTTAGCTCTTAGATCAAATTCAGTATTTAATGGAGTTTGATTTATTTCAAGATTTTCAGCCATATAGAGTTTTGAAGTACTAAAAAATCCAAAACCTAAAATAAAAAATAATGCAACAGCTATATAATAATTCGACCATTTAATTGTTAAATTTTTTCGCTTTTTCTTTTTCATATATTTCACGCACCTCTCGCAACATTAATTACTTGAATATCAGAAACCTTCATTTCTCCATTCGCATTTTCAAAACTTAATCTTACGTAATTGCTATTTTGTTCTTCATAATCTTTCTCAACTTCTTCATGTTCAGAAGCACGCATTTGCATTGTTAGGTTATAAAAAACAATACATTCATCTTTGTTGCCTTGCTCCACAAACACTTTTATATCTTCTACTTCTGTTTTATACCTTTGAACAGATTCGTCTATACCATCACTAGAAAAAAGGGTTTTTACTAATTTATCCGTCATATAATTACTTGCATTTTTCTTTCTTAAAGCGTAATTTTCTGAAGAAGAAGTAAAAGCATATTCAATAAAACGTAAAGCTGAATTCTCCATTTCCTTTTTGTAATCTAAAGAGTTACTGTTAATTGAATCACCAGAAGCTTTAACTTCTGGTGATTCTTTACTAGCAGTATTTATGGGATTATTTTTGTTACTCGTTTCATCCTTTTTATCTTCTTCAAGAGAAGAAACAGTTAATTTTAGATCGTTAATTTCTTTTTCTTTTTGTCCTATCAATTTATTATTTTCGCTAGAATTATCATTCATTTTTTGGAATGAATAGACGTTAGCACTTAAAGACATAGCAATTAAAATTACCAAAGGAACTACAAAAAATTTCCACTTCATTTTTTTATCTCCTTTATGATTTAAAGTCTACAATTCTTCCATAACCATATAAATGTTCTTGCCAATAAGAAGTATTTAAGTTTGAAAAACCGATACCTCCGCCATTAGCGTCGAACATCATTCCGTTTCCAATATATAGCCCTACGTGCGTTACTGGTCTACCCGCATTGTACGTTCTGGTGAAGAAAATTAAATCGCCGGGTTTTAATTCTGAAGCACTAATTTTTTGAGAAGCGTTATACTGTTCTTGTGCAGTTCTAGGAAGATTAACACCAATCTTTCTAAATCCCCACTGCATCAAACTAGAACAGTCAAAAGATGTTGAAGGATTTGTTCCGCCAAACGTATAAGGGAAGCCTTCATATTTCTTCATTTCACCAAAAACGATATTAAATTGTTCACCCATTCCTTCAATAGCAATACCTCCACCACCAACAGCAGCAGCAGGCAAATATTTTAATACTGCATCTACATATTCAATGTCACCGTAGCACGCATTATATTTAATTGCTGAAGGTCTATGACATTTATAGATACCAGTATGAGCGAGCTTGTTATACATCATTTGCGAGAATTCTACAGCTAATTCAAATGTATATTTCCCTCCATTTTTCATTACAAAATTAATAAATCCTCCACCAAAGTTATAACTTTGTAGAGTTAATTTAATATCCTTATTTGCATTATTAAATACACTTATAAAGTGTTTAACACCGTATACAATACTTTCCTTAGGATTAGTAATGCATCCTATAAAGCCACATTTACTTTCACTTGCTTGCATCGGATCGCTACCACGACCACCACTTTCTTGCATCATTAGAGCTAAAAGTAAATCTGTATATCCATCCATTCCATACTTCTCTAACTCTGCTTGAATATCACCTCTATATTGTTCAACCTCTGCTGAAATTGGATATAAACCTGTTCCATAAATCAACCCACCACCGATACCAGAATCAGTGTCACTACCAGTAAGAGACGAAACAACTCCTGCAATTATCGCAACAAAAAGGAGTACTGCTATGAGTACTCCTACAATAATAATTTTCCATTTTAAAGTTGCTATATTAAGCTTCTTTTTAATTGCATATTTTGCTACATTTTTAGCTGTTTGCCCTACCGAACTCATTAAGCTCCACCACCAAACAATTGTAATTCTTGCTTCGAAACATCAACATCAAATACAATATTTTTCACACCAGAAATACAAAGAACAACACGACCAGTTTGTAAATTAGGAATAATTCGACTTTCCGATTCTGTTAATTGTCCATCGAATACCGATTGAATCGTTGGCATACTTTCAGTATCTTGTTCACCGATAAATTTATATTGAGTTAATTGAAATAGTTTCTTTACATTCTCTGCATTTTCACCCGATGAACCAGAAGGTACAAAGTCAGAAATAACATGTGATACAAAGAAAATACCACCGAAGTATTTCCTTGCTTCACGCATGAAGCGTTCTAAATACAGTACAGCAGGTTGTGAGATATTACGAGTGTTAATTAAATGATGTGCTTCATCAATAACAATTAATAACTTCCTAGCTTCATCTTGTGTTAATTCACCTCTATTGAAAGCTTTTAATTGCGGTGAACCATTTACAATCATGTTATCCCAAAGCATATTCATGATATTAAATACTTGAGCTTGATAAATTTCTCCTTTTAAATTTGTAAGATTTCTTAATGGAAATGAAACAATTAATTCTTCGTCAAAATTATCAATAGAAGATGTTCCATCGAAAATATTCCCATAGTTTTTAACTAGATTCATTAAAGTTAATTCAATATTTTCTAATCGTTTTGCTCTTTCTTTAATTAGATTTTTATGAACAACTTTATTTTCATAATCCTCATATAATTCTTTTCTAATAAGTGATAAGAAACTAGAAAAAGTGGGGAATTCTTCAGCTTTAAACTTAGTAATTTCAATTACTATATCTGGATTATCAGACCACAATTCTAACTCAATATATAAATTCCGTAACATTAATTCAAATTCTGTTACCTCATCTTTCGTAGCAGCAGGGTTAATAAAATTATAAAAAACAGCCAATTTTGATAAATGTTGTGTAAATGATAATACGTCATTTGAAGAGCCATCATCATTAGTTACTGTCTTATAAACATGCAAAGGATTAATAACACCTTGAGAGCCATCCAATGCTATTTGTTTACCATCTAATTTAGTAACCAAGTCAGCAAATTCACCGGTAACATCAAGAATACGAATTTTATTTCCTTTAATCGCTTGATCTAAAACCGTCTTTTTTAACATTGTACTTTTTCCCGACCCCATTTTACCAATCATTAGAGCATTGTAAAATTTACGAAATTTATCTTTGTGAAACATATCAAAAATCACCGTACCATTTGTATCTGTTGTACCGTAATAAGTACCTGTTCGGTCATTTAAAGAAGTAAAATGAAATGGATAACCACCTGCTAGAGTGGTTGAGGGTAATTCTTTCCCCTTTCTTTTATTAGCATATTTAAGTTGCCCTTGATAACTTGTAAATAAGCTTTCCCATTCCCACTCTTGCTCATTTAAAAGGACGGAAGTTCTAAAGTTAAGGCTTTCTAATTCTTCCATCACTTCACGCACATTAAACTCTAATTCTTCTAATGTTTTACCTTTTACATATAAGCGTAAATGAATCATTTTCATTACTTCACCATGCGAAATTTGATTATATAAATCTCTAAGTTCAGTATAAGTTTCACGAGCATCTATGCGATCTACATTATCTTTTGCCATTTCAAAACGAGTATTTTGTTCAGCCATTGATTTGTTGATTTGGTCTATCATTTCACGCTTATTTGCATTTGCTACATCAATTGTCGTAATAACATTCTGCATATTAATGATTGGCTCTAACCAAAAGTCATTTACCATATTTTGGTATTTGTAAACATGAAGGCAAGACATAAATCCATCTCCCATTTTCACATAACTATTCTCGAATTTCACCCCTCCTTGTGGCTGTATATTTGCCACAAGGAAAGGGTTATAACCTTTATCTGATTTTACATCTTCAACTTCATTCTCTTTCTTAAACAGGCTACTTAAAACATTTAACAACATCTTTTTTCCTCCCCTAATCAGTAATTGGTTTCGAATTTGGATTATTTAACTGACGTAACACGCTTATTTTTTTATTCAATTCCAGTTCAATAATTGGATTACTACGCATAAGTAATTTTTTTACGTGCTGCTTTCTTTCTAATAACGTTTTTTCGTCGTCCGCATAAATGAAAATAAAATACTCTCTATTAGTTCGATTGGATTCTAAAAATTCTAATTCATATAGTTTTTTTTCTAGAAAGGATAAGTAAGCAGGTATTTTATTTTTCTTAATTTGTCTATAAATGTGTTCTTTTTGGGTATCTAAATTCATTGGAGTATTCAAAGGTACAAATTTAATATCGGGTAAATACGCTTGAAAAAAGTATGCTAATGAGAAAATATCATTGTCTTTATCGCTTTCATTTAGTGAATAAATATCTTTACTGGTTAGTTGTAAAATCTCCATATATTCGCCATTGCGCATTTCAAAAAAATCATTATTAGTAAAATCAATAACTGGAATAATATCTCCTACAGAAGATTTAACTTTAAGTTTTTTATTTTTCATTTCATGTTCATTTATAAGATTACTCTCATCTAAAATAGCTGTAATTGTACTGCTTTCTTTATGTTTTTTTGCTTTTGTCTCATCAATCAGTACCATTTATTTCACTCTCCTTCACTATAATCAACAGATATATAAGTATCTTTTTTTCGTATCAAAGCGTAATAAATAGCATGGAACATACGCTTTTGGGGGTTTGTAGTAGGACGGATTATCATAAATAAACCGAATAACAATAAAAACGAAGTGAACCACCATTCTAAATCTGGATGTACAAATTGAATGGCGATCATTCGAAATACAATCAAACTAATAATGAATAACAAGTCAAATAAATACAGGAATTTATTAATTTTTAATTCTGCTGCTACTTCACTAGGGATTCTGTAAGTCCTCATTTACTTTCACCTCTTTATAATAAGAAAAGACAGCTTATAGCTGTCTTTTCTTATCTCCTTGTGAATTTTTTCAATTGATTCATAACATATTTTGAAGGTCTGATTTTCGTATTTTCATTGTTCACTGTTGTTGTATTTGTAATAGTTTGGGAAGGCACATTATTGTTTACAACTTGATTTTCGCCACTTATCGATTGTTCTTGATTATACACATCGCGAGGAATGAATGAACTATTTCCTCCACTAACATTTACTGAACCGTCACCAGTTTCACGTACAGTAGTTGAGCCTTGTTGTACTTGTTGAGCTTCATTATTCATGATTACTTCATCATTTACAATAACGCCACCACCAGTATTTTGTACATTCGTAGTACGAGTTTGTTGTTGTGCAATACTGCTATCAGATATATTTTGATTTACTGAATCGAAACTAGCATTATTCGGCATTGAAGGAGCTACTTGAGTTGTTGATGATACACCAGAGCCAGAACCAGTTTGATTTACTGTTGTTGTACCTTGTTGCTCTTCCATCGTTGTAGCAACTTCAGAATTTGTTACAATACCAGAACGTTGTTCATATGATTGATTTTGTTGTTGCATACCACCTTCAATAGTTCCACCGCTTACATTATTTGGAGATACTGACTGTTGATTACTTAAAGGTGTTGTTGCTCCATCATTAACACTTCCGTTTTGAGATAATGGTTGTTGACCCATTTGTTCGTCCAATGATTGACTAACTTCTGCATTTGTTTGTAAACCAAAACTACTTCCTTTTTCAGATACAGAATCAGAGCCATTAGCTGTTTGAGTTGCTGAAGCATTATTGGATTGAGCTAGAGCATCTATTTCTTTCTTATCCACATCATTTGGTGAAGGTGCTTTTGAAGCATTATCATTTTGTTGACTTGATTGTTCCATCTGATCAGAAATTCCATTTGATAATGGAGCTTTAGCATCTGCATCACTCATCGATGCTAATTTATCATTATTAGTATCGTTATTCTCATCTTGTTCATTTCCAGAGATAAGATCATTACCGTTATCATCCTTACCGTTGTTCAAGTTGCTATTCAAGTTGCTATTATTATTCTTGTTGTTCTTATTATTATTATTTTTATTGTTTTCATCGCTGTTAGGAGAATTCGGGTTAACTTCACCATTAGTACCAAGTGAATTTTTGATAGCACGACCAGTACTTGAGACAGCTTTAGTTAATGCTGCTGCACCAGCTAATAGACCCCAACCATTTTTTAATCCTGCATCAATACCAAAAATGCGCTCAACCATATTCGGCCCATCGATTAAAGCTACCGAAAAGCCAATTAAAGCAATAAGATAAGTTAATCCTTCAAAGTTATTCGCTAAATACGTTGTGCCAAACATATAAATCTTCATTGATATAAAAATCAGCATAATAACTATAAAAGTATTTAAAATTGATTGTAGTACCCTCTTTGTTTTTTGACCATCGTGTACATCGGCAGGAGCAACTAATAAAGCGAGAACATAATTAAATGTTAATTCGAAACCTAATCGTGCTAACTTATAAGCAATTGAAAACAAAGTGAATCCCATTACCAAAAGTGTGACAATTGCATTAAACCAATCAATATCATATCTGTAATAATATTCGTTATTCCAATCTATACCGCCTTGATCAAATTCTTCTACATCTTTACCGTCTTTCGTCCAAACGATATAGTGTTGAGATATTTCTTCGCCTTGATTTGAAGAGAGGTCATCCTTTTCAAACTTTTCTGTTGATTTCAAGCCTAAAATTAATGAATGTGGAATAGTATTTGTTGGGTCAATATCTTTATTCGAAAAACTGTTATTATCAAATTCAATCAAATCAGTAATATTTTTAGAAAGAATATTTTCAGACACCGTTCCACTCTCATTTTCACCATATAACCCTCCATCTGATTGTACGGTTTTGACTGCTTCATCAGTAAAATCATTCACTTTCTCCATACCATTAGAAAGCAAACCAACAATAATAATTGCAATAAAAATATTTATTGCAATCGCTTCACGTTCTATTTTCTTTTGAAAAATCAGCATATAACCAGTAAACAAAAGACTAAATGCTAAAAGAATGTATAAAAAAGGTCGCATTGTATCAACAAATGCGACTATCTCTGGATTTTGAAAAAATTCTTTTACTAAAAGGACTTGATTAGTTACACTTTCTAAACCATCAACTAAAATGCCGATACCTTTTAAAAGCATCCATCCTAAAGTTCGAAAAGCATCCGTAAAGATATTCCCTACACTAAGATGTTCGGCAAATTCTTCGAGCTTCTGAATTAATTCTTCATCACTCATATATTAACACCACCTTTTAAAAAAACTTATGATTGATTAACCTCTATAAAGTTTTGAATTTCAGCTACTAACTTAGAATCAGTGTAGCTGTTAACTCTTAATTGACTTGTAATTTCACCATCTTCAATGTAATACAACCGACTTCCTTTTAATTTATTTGCATACTCAAAGTTTGGATTGTCTATTTCTTTCGTGTTTGCTCCTTCTGGTTGATGAGTGTGATATAACGATACATTTACACCTTTATCAATTGCTACTTTTTTGACAGAAGAAAGATAATATTCATCAGGGTCTTTTATAACTAATAAGAATCCCTCATCATCACCATTCATCAGAGCTTGCACTTTTTCTAAATTCACTTGATTTAATCCTTCACTTTTTACTTTTGTACCTGTATCTGAAGAACATGCTGCTAGTAATAAAAAGGAAACCAACATTAAGGAAATATAAAGCTTCTTCATACATAATCCACCCTCCATTAATTAGTACGACTTAAATCCGCAATAGTTAAATTTACGTTATAGTCAAATTCATCTATAAGTGTAATGGTTTTACTTTCTTTAGTTACTTCATCAATTTCATTAAAGATCGTAAGGAATCCATCTTTTAAACGAACATTTATCACCGCACCTTGATTTAAACGATGTTTATTTAATTCTAAAATCCTCATAAAATGATGTAACTTTTTATTCTCTATAACTGGACCCGTCATGTTATCATCGCCCCTTCAACACTTTCATTTCTTTCCGTATGAAATTGATTAATTGTTTTCTGGATTTTTTCTAGCATAAACACATAATTATTTTCACTAATTTCATTTTCTTTACTAATTAATAGTTCTTTAAAATCTAATACACCCATATCTTTGTATTCTTCAAAATCCCCATTGAAAACAATGGTTAAAAACTTATCATTAAATATATCCTTAACCTTAACAGTCTTATTAATTTTTTCATCAAGAGCCTTTTCAAGCTGTAAAGCTCTTTTTCTTTCTTCATTACGTAGTCTCATTTTTTCTCGTTTTATTTCAGCAACAATATCATCTGAAGAAGGCTTATCTTTTTCTAGTAAAAGTTCTTTTTCTTCTTGTTGACTGTTTGAAAATGCTATATCCTCAACTTCATTATTAGCTTTCACTACATCTTGAATATTAGAAGGTGCTTCATGCTTTGAAGGTACTTCTAATATCTGCTCTTTTTCAGTTTCTTTTAATTTATTAGAGTGATAATTGTTTGTTTCAAAATTAACTTTCATAACATCTAAATCTTTATTTGCATGAGTACATTTAATATTGATTTCATTTATGGATTTGTCGGTATCATAATACTCCGATAAATATTCCCATCTATATTTCATTTGTGTTTTTCCAGTTAAAAAGAGGGGATATTGTTTAATTCTGTTCCTTTTGTTATCTTGACGCTTGATTGTACGAATTACTATCATTTCCCCTTCTCTTAACCCCATAACCTCTGTTGGATTTAATAAAGCTCTTGAATCAAGATTTTCTGTTTTTGATTTATCGAGCGAGATCGTTTGCCCCGAACGTGATTTTGTTGTAATGGTTTTATCTCCTAATTTTTTCGAAATCGCTTCAGCAGTATTATAATCAGAAGTTAAAAGATAAAACGTGTTATTACAGTTACCATCAATTGTTTTCCAATCTTCACCGTAAAGTTTTTCAATTTGAGAGTATGCTTGAATAACTAGATTAAAACGAATTTTACGTCCTAAACAAACCGTCAGAATACTGGCTAAATCATCAATAGGTGGCATATTACCGAATTCATCCAAGAGAAAAATTACTTCTCTAAAACATTTCCCACTTTTCACATTGGAAGCTGTTCGTGCAAGAGTTGTATAAACTTGTTTAACATACAGAGAAGCGATTACATTAAAAGTCGGGTCATAATCTGGAACAATCATAAATAAAGCAAGAGGTTTTTCAAACTGCATAACTGAAGTTAAAACGACATTATCATTGTCATTAGATATTTTGAATATACCTTCATTTTCATCTAACCAACCATTTACCGTAAAAGTAGTTACTTGCTTATTGCTTTTAATCTCGAAAGTATCTCCTATTTCTAAGTGATGATTATGATAAAGTGAAAAACCTCCATCGGAATCAGTATCAAGTGTTTCTGTTTTCTTACTAGGAAAGGTTACTTTAATTCGACTTAAAGGTTTTGATTTACCTTTAATCCAATGATTAAAACCAAATTTAGTCATATCTAATGTATTTTGTGATGTTAGTTTCGCTGTACCATCTAATGTAAAAACTCCTAACTTTGCGTTTGTATTAGCTAAGATACTCGCTCTGGTTTGCCCCCCAGAAAAATTGATAGTAGCGTACTGCATTTTTGCAGGATGATTTTCTGGAAACTGATTAAAGAAATCATCTATTGCACTAATTTCATTACCGTCCTCATCTTCAACCATTCTAGTTGCTAAATCAGATAACATTAGAGCTACATTGTACATATTGATTTTCTCTGGTTCATACTTACATTGTTCACACAGTCCTAAAATTAACGCTGTACATAAATCTGTAGAACTGTTTGCCCAAAACTTATCTTTTGCTGTTGGATCGTTATACAACATAAATGCAACCGAACGTGCGTATTGTTGAGCTAAAGAAAAATTCCCCTCCAAAAAGGCATCAATCGTAAGCTGCAATAAGTTATATGACATTGATTTAATAGGGTTCATCAAGTTTAACACTTCTACTTTATAACCAAGTCCTTCTAAGGTAGTTTTTGAAGCAGAAAACAATTCGCCTTTTGGGTCATTGATAATCATACTTGCTTGTTCTTTTGCTCGACTATAAATATCAATTGTAGGGAAAATGAAAGTCTCACCTTTACCGGATCTAGTAGTACCGATAATAAGATTATTTACAGCTGAGTCATCAATAAATATCTTCTTCTTATATCGTGCTACTGGAACACCGCCACCATTATTGAATCGCTCTTTTATTTCTGGTATTTGTCTATATTGTTTTTTTATTTCTGGAAAAGTAGCAAATCGACTACTACCTTTTTGGTCTTTCTTTAATTTACCAAAATTCGAAACATATTTATACACCAAAAACGCCCCTGCAACTACACTTACAAAAGCGATAAAAGGATATAAGAACATAACTGTCTCAATATAATTAAGCTTGTAAATCATATCCGATGTTATTCTAATCGCTTCTGGTTGTAGTAAATTTCCAGTAAGTAAGGTTTTCTTGAAAATCTCTACAATAGCATTGATAACAAAGTTTATTAGAAAAAAGAGTGTTGTTGCTGAAAATATAAAGATTAATATTGGAATAGTTAATTTCTTAGCATAAACTTTAAATTTGTTTTCATTTTCCATCTAAATTTCTCCTTACAACGCCTTTAGTTCATTTTTCTTTTTGTTAGATTCTGCTTGAACTTTTTTTGCTTCATCTGTCTTTTTATCTGCGGTTAATCGTTTATGCTTTTCATCCAATGTAGTAATTTCAGCTTTCAGCACTTCATATGAAGTAATTTTTTGTTTTAATTGTTCATCATTATTATTATTCAATTCAACTTTTGCTTCTTCAATCTTACCTAATTTCAATAAACCATACGTTTTCATTTTTGAACGTTCGATTGTTGTATTAATTGAAGGTATGTTTAGCATCAATTGATAGTCACGAGCAAAATACGCTAAGTCAAAACGAGCTTCATTAGTTGGATATAGCTCATTAAATATCTTAATTTTTTCTACCTTTGTTTTATCAATCATATTTGATGTTAAAATTAAAGTTTCAACATGAACTGGGTCATCGAAAAGCTCTACAGCCTTATTAAATTCATCTTTTTCTAAATAATAACTGACTAAAATTCTTTTTTGAGATTCACTTAAATCTGATTGCTTTTCTAAAAACGGTATTAATGATTCTCCGTTTTCTATTAAAGCAGTTTCATAGCTCTCAATTAGCACATCTTGTTTAGCAACTACCTCTCTTCCAGTTTTAATGGCTTCTTCATATTGGAATTTAGAGACGAAAAAGATTGTTACAGAAACGCTTAAAGCTACCATAGATGTTGTTGTTAAAAAATAAATTGTTCTACGTTGCCATTTTTTCAACTTTGATATTTTCTTTTTATCTAAGTTGATGAGTGTGCGATCAATGTTTTCTTTTTTCTTATATTCTTCTGGAGTTAATTTTTCAATTTGTTCCAAGAGATACATTTTGTCAGCTTGATTTTTCTTATCTACTTTTATTCTGTTTACCATTTCGTGAATTTGATGATAAATATTAGGATAATCATATGAGCCAAAGTTAAAAATACCTTTATAGAAGAGAGTATCGTTATCATCCACTACATGAAATTCACCAAAAAATACTTTATTTTCTTCTCGACTATTTTTTTCAATTTCATGAGTTAACTTAACAGCATCCTCAAATTTTATCTTTTCGAATATTTTTATTCTTCCGTCTACCGCATTAGTGAATAACACATACATCAATTAAACCCTCACCTTTCTTTGTAATAGAAAAACCACCCATTAATAATGAGTGGTTTTTCAACGATATAAAATTATTAGAATTTAATATTGCTATCAATACCTTCAGCTAAAGTGTATGCACCCATTAACACGACTAACCCCACAGCTCCTCCAATGAACCAACCAATAGACTTCGAACGACCACGATCTCCACCAAAAATTAAAAAGTATGCTCCGATACAAAAGGCGATAGCTGCACCAATAATTCCTAGCCTTTGAGCCCATTCCAGTATTGCTTGACCTGTACTAATTAAGCTTTCCATCCAATAACACCATCCTTCTTTATTTGTAAAATTTATTTATTTTTCCTTGTGTCATTACTAAAACACTTTCTTTTAATCTTTCAGAAGAAAAAATATTATTATATTGTACTCTCGCAGGATGATTTTCTTGAAATTGATTAAAGAAAGCATCTAAAGAAGAAGCATTTTCAAATGGTAATTCAGTTAATTTAAAAGCAATTGTATGTTCGTAAATACTTTGAGGTTCATCTTTGTGTTTTTCACATAAACCTAAAATTAAAGCTGTACAAAAATTTGTTGATACATCAGTCCAAAATATATCTTTTTCATTTTCATTTGGTTCATTACATAACATTGAAGCTAATGAATAAGCATGTTTCCGAGCAGTAGAAAAATCTTCTTTTAAAAAAGCGTTCATTGTAAGCTGTAATAAGTCAATTGTGGCGGTTGTAAACTGAACATCACTCTTAATAATAAAGCACCCCTTTATTTAAACATATCGCTATTACTATCAACTGGTTTACTTTCACTAATTGGTTTCGTTGGACCTTCTACAGATGTTCTAACGTTTAATTTGTTGTCTAAAGCTTCAAGTATTAAGGCTTGATTATTCTGTATAACTTCTTGATGTTTTTCATCTAGCCAAGTATCATAATCAATCCCTTGAATCTGTAATAACTTTTCAGCAAAATTCTTACTCTGTCTTTGTTCCTTAGTTGCCAAGAGAAAATCACCCCCCATTTTAGGATTAAAATGAAAAACAACACACCCAATAAGGACAGTTATTTTTGCGAATTTATAGCTGTTCATTCGCTAACTCTACAAAGCATTTAGCTCTGCGGCACAAGGTTTTTAGATAACCAAGAACTATTAAATGTAGTCTCTGACCAGTTTTAGGAAAATCTCGCCTAACCATTTAAATTCGTATATTCGTAACCTCGACTACAAAGGCAACGAACACGCTTATTTAGTTGTGATTTTTTATATAACCTTGTTTTAAAGGTACTCCTAAAACTGTCCTTATTGGATGTGTCGTAGATCATCATTAATTTTCAATCATTTACTCCCTACTTTCTTAGGTTTTTTCAAACGAGTTAGTTCATCATCAGATTTTTTTCTTTTCGCTAATACACAGTTATTAGAAACAACTGTCTTAGTCCTATAATATAAATCTGTTATATGCTCCATCTCTCCCGAATCTTTTTCGATACCTACAAATCCTTTTACTTCATAAATCTTTCCTTCAAATGTGCGAATAGTGTCAGCAGACGGTAATTCATATAGACCGTAACGTTCATTCACGTTCGTATCACTTCCTGCTTTCTGTTCAAGTTCTGTGTAATCCCACATTCTCACATTCAACTCATTTTCATCTTTTGGCTCTATCCCGAAATCTATATAATCCCAGGGAATGCTCGACATTGGTATTTTAAGAGATTGAGCAATCAATGCGATATTTCTTACAGAAGGAATTGTTTTCCCTATTTCCCACGCACTAATTGTACTTTGTGGAATTTCATTATCGGTTAATTCAGATAATTGAGATTGCGATAATGAATGTAATTCACGCTGCTCTTTTAACCAATCAGCAAAAGCAAATAGGTAGCCCATAAATCCACTCCTTTCACCAAAACATTTTCTTTATATTTCCAATTATATCAGTATTCTGTTACAAGTCAACAGATTTCTGATATTTTATAAAATTTAAAATATTAAAAAATAAAAAACCCTTGATATATCAAGGTTAAGGTAATATATAAAAATGTTATTACTCTTTTTTTCTTATTTTTCCCATTAATTTATTTAAGTAATATTTCCTCATTTTTTGGTTTCTTTTGTAAAAAAAGAGTGGTTTATAGTGAGTGATTTATAGAGAAAATTAACTATGTGTTATTGTGTTAAGTCTTTTCTTTGATTTACAATTAATGTAGCTTTGGAATAAAGTTTGATTAAAAAATGTCCTTCAATCCTTATTTAACAACAAATGCAAAAACTCCATTTTGAAAAAAGATTGATCAAAATATTTTACAAACCTTGATATAGCAATGTTTTTTTATATTTACCCTTCTAAAACGGTTAAACTTTTTTACAAACAGTGCGACTTTATTTCAAATCAACAATTAAAGCATCATAATACCAGTTTTCTGATATTTCCACTATAATTTCAATTATGGACAAAGGAGGAAATCCTATGGATATAAATGAAGCGCTATCATTACGCATGAAAGAACTAGCAAAAGAACGACACATATCCGTAAATGAAATCATAAAGCGAGGAGGTATAAATCAATCAACTATATCCGAAATAATGAGTGGTCGTTCCAAACACCCTAGAGTAAGCACAATACAAAAGTTTTGTACTGGCTGTGGAATATCAATGGGAGAATTTTTTTCTAGTGAGTACTTTTCGTATAACCAGTTAGATTTACTTGAGGAAAATGAGAATAAAAAAAGATCGCTATCAGAATCAAAAAACACCGATAGCGAACAAGATTAAAAATAACACTATAATTAAAGAAATAAATGATACAGCTAAATTTAGAATACCAGATAAAATGTGTTTAAAAGCATAATAAAATTTATCTGCTAAATATGATAATGCAGCTAAAACTATAAAAACATACGTTATTTGCGAAAAAACGAAAACTGAAATTACTGATATAGCTAGAAAAATTAAAGATAATTTATTTTTAAATCTCATATACTTAAACTTTTCTGTTGTTAGACTTAATACATTTATCATCTTAGTTCACCACCTTAGAATCAGACATACGTATAAAGCATGTCTGATTTTTATTTAATGAGAGTTATTTTTCCCCTTCATACATCAACGAAAAAGAAAAACTTCCCTTTTATTCCTTTTTTATATATATTATACCATTTATTTCACCTATTAGAAATGTGTAAGTGTGTAAATGTGTAAGCGTTTTTGTTTAATATGCACATGGATTAATGTTATTTTATTAGTTAAATTAATATAACGATTTAATTCATGTGCATTATTTAATTATTTAGATGTAACTTTTCGATTTGCTGTACCTTTTTTAAAAGGCAGAGGAAAACCGTACTTTTCCGCACTAAGAATAGATTTTTTTGCTATATTTTTCGCCTTATCCTTAGTCATTTTCATGTAACAGCACCTACCTTAATCTTCATCTGTTAACATTCTTCCCAATATTCCAGAAAATATACATACTCTTATCTTCCCTATCATAAACTTAAAATATGTTAGACAGTGGGAATGTGTCCTAAAGTAAATTTTGGTTTTGGGGAGAAAAAAAGATGATGAGAGTAGAGAAGAAAAGAAAAGTTAGATCAGATAAAAAAAGAGATGTAAAACCAACTGTTTCAATATCTCTTAAAGAGTGTATTGACCGACTTTCCTATATCACTAACAGACCAATCAAAGACATTAGTGAAGAAATTTGTGAAACTGGTTTATATTCTAGGAGAGTAATTGAACTCCTTGCACAAAATTTTAGAAGAAACTACACTTTTAAAAATACTGTTTTTATCGGTGATTTAAATCTTGAATCTGTACAAAAAGAAAGAATAAAAGGCATTAAAGAACGTATTACAATGAGATTTACACAAAATACATACGAAAGAATTAATAGCTTGTCCTATTCTTTAGATGTAACACCATCTAAAGCTACAGCACTATTATTAGACGCTACAATTAGAAACAGTAATTTTATTAGTGAGTTCTTAGATAAATATGTTGCACAAGAATTAGATGTAAATAGACAACGAGAACTAAAAGCAATTTTAAAATTTATTAATAAAAATAACCCATACGATAAAGAAGTGACATTATCGGCCATAGTTGCTTACTATTTCGATGAAATTAAAACTGGTTTAATGAGCTTTCCAGACTTTCTTGATAAACTAAAAAACTAAGCAGCAGTAGCCAAGCTTAGTTTTTTTTATCAACTAAAATCAATGTCTTTGATCGCTAATGAAACATCATCAATATTTTTTAAATAAAAGCCTTTATTATATAGTTCTTCGATTTCCACTTTTGAAAGTACAGTATCTAACATCAATTCTAAATCAATTGCCTTTTTGTTTGTTTTTTTATTAAACCACGTATAATCTTTTTCGCTCCAATTAACTTTCTCTTCTTCATTTTTTAAAAGTCTAATACAATCACCCATTAATTCAACAATTGTAGTATCTCTTTCATAAGCTAATCTTTTCAACTCTTTATAATCCTCCTCATAAATTCTAATTGTTTTATGAGAGTATTTAGGTTTAGATGTAACCAATGGATTAGATTTTTTGGATTTGAATCTTGATGTATCAATATCTTCAAAGTTCATGTTATTCATTTATCCTTTCTTCCAGTTCATTTAATACTTTTCTATACATATCTAAAACTTTTTTATCGTGCATATCCTCATTTTTAATTCCATCCTTACTGAATCGTTTAATACGTTCCCTAGAATGTATTTGATTTTCAAATACTAAATCTCCAAAGGTATTTCGAGCATCATTTATTACTTCATGATCTACATTTCCTTTTTGATAAACCAAGTAGGGAATAACACCAAGCAACTTAATATTTTCATTAAATTCCTTCAAATCACGCATATAGTCAATCATTTTAACAGCAGAACCATAAGAATCTTCGTGTGTTTGCATTACTAACAAAACATAATCAGAAGCTACGATTGCATTATTCGTGAATTCTGAAATAGTTGGTGGAACATCAATAATTATATAATCGTATTCCTTACCAATTTTTTTTTGCAATTTTTCTAGTAGAAAGGACAAAAAGTAATGACGTTTATCACTGTTTTTCACAATTGTGTAAAGGTGCATTTGAAATCCTACTAGGTCTATATCACTCGGTAAAATATCCAAATTAGGTGATACAGTCATAAGAGCTTTAGATAAATCTTGCTCCTTAAAACTTTCAAAAAGGCTCATGCTAGGACTTGATTTAACTCCAAACGTTTTAAAAATAAAATTAGTGGCATTAGCTTGAGGGTCTAAATCTAATAATAATACCCTTTTTCCTTGTTCTTGCAATAAATAAGAAAATAGTACACTTGTTGTTGTTTTCCCTACTCCACCTTTAAAATTTGCGATAGTAATAATATTCATTAGTATATTCTCCTTATCTTTCCAAAAAAAAATACACATGAGTGTAAAAGAGGAAATGTGTAATATTGGCTTAATTGTCTAACTCATCCTCTAAGATTAATAAAGCTAACCTATACTTTTTTTCTAATTCGTCCATATTGAAAGCAATTAAAGTAGATGAATCAATTTGTTCAATTACTGAAATCCATTCAATCAATAAATATTTGTCCGACATAAAAGTAAATTTATCTCCTTTTATTTTACTTAAATATAAATATGGAAGCAATATAAATAACTATGTAGAAAATGAAGATTAAAAGAACACTAATTGTTCGGGTTCATTATTTCTAGTAAAACTTTGCTTAGATGTGTATTCTGGATTACAAAGCGACAGCACGAACAGATGAATTAAATCGCCATTCTCCATTTCAGCCATACTATTAGTTTCATCTATTTTCACTATTTTCCTTTCTTTTCTGTTGTAAATCACTATATCGTTTTCCTTAAACGGATATTTATAATGAGACTGTACAGTTCTCCAAGCAAGATAATAAAGATTTTCTTGATTTAACTCTTCTGTTTTATTTGCTTTATCACTTATCTTTTTCATAGCATTATAAAGAGTATCTTCAGAAAGAGAATTTATATAATTAATAACTGGTTCAAAATCATTAGACGGTTGTTGTTTATAGAAAAAGCTCTTTTTAATTTCACTTATCATTAAAGGGATTAAATTCTTCATTCAATGCTCACTCTCCTCTCATAACATTTATTACACACCACCACTTGTGGAAATGTGTAATAAAATATAAAGAATAGGTTTTCAAAATCCGACCTACTCTTTATATTTGATAACCCCTTCACGATTCATACGTTTCTTGAACCAATTGAAACTGATTGTCAGGC
>JBJEFI010000164.1:0-24882 GCA_051873875.1 Bacillaceae bacterium
TTAAAAACGGAAGCAGACATTGAAAAATATTTGGATTTACCTTTATTAGGAGTAATTACGAAAATAAATGAAGAAGAAATACGAATGATAAGTGGAAATAATGACCATTCAAGAACATCTAGGAGGGTTGCAGGATGATTGGACGTAAAAAGAAGGCGGTAAAAAACCTAAAACAGCGTAGTTTAATTACACATGTGCAACCAAAGGCGGTTATTTCAGAGCAATACCGTAATGTTCGTACAAATATTCAATTTTCCTCTGTCGATGAAGATATTAAATCCTTATTAGTAACATCTTCAGGACCTAGTGAAGGGAAATCAACCACTGCATCAAATATGGCAGTTGTCTTTGCACAACAAGGAAAACGTGTGTTATTAATAGATGCGGATTTGCGTAAACCAACGGATCATTATACATTTAAAGTGGAAAACTTATATGGTTTATCAACAGTATTAACGAAACAAAAGTTATTAAATGAATGTATTCAACCAACATATGTGAAGAACTTATCGATTTTAACAAGTGGTCCAATCCCTCCAAATCCATCTGAATTATTAGTTTCGAGAAGAATGGAGCGTTTAATTGAGGAAGCAAAAACACAATTTGATATTGTTATTTTTGATACACCACCTGTATTAGCTGTAGCCGATGCACAAATTTTAGCGAATAAGGTCGATGGAATTGTCTTTGTTGTTAGAAGTGAACAAACAGAAATTGAGTCAGCAGTAAAAGCTAAAAATATTCTTTCAGGAGCCAAAGGAAAGTTATTAGGTGTTGTTTTAAACGGTCGCGAACAACAGGAGAGTAACTATTATTACTACTATGGAAATAAGTAACCTAGGGGGTAAATGAGATGATCGATATACATTGTCATATTTTGCCTAATGTTGATGATGGTCCAAGTAATGTAGTACATAGTCTTGAGATGGCAAAGGAAGCTGCAGAAAGCGGAATACGTACAATTATTGCTACACCGCATCATCAAAATGGGCGATATATAAATAATCGACGAGATATTTTAAATGCTGTTGAACAACTTAATATGTGCATTAGTGAACAAGGAATTGACGTTACAGTTATTCCAGGACAAGAAATTCGTCTGTTTGGGGAGATATTGTCATCAGAAGAAGAAAATCATCTCGTTACCCTTGGGGATAGTGGCAAATATTTTTTAATTGAGTTTCCGTCCAATCATGTTCCGCGCTATGCTGAACGCTTGTTATTTGATATTCAAACAGCAGGTTACATACCGATTATTGCTCATCCGGAACGAAATGCTGAGATTGTTGAAAAGCCAGAAATACTTTATAAATTAGTAAAAGCTGGAGCCTTATCTCAAGTGACAGCTCAAAGTGTAACAGGTGATTTTGGAAAGAAAGTACAAAAGCTTACATTTCAATTAATTGAGCATAATTTAACCCATTTTATTGCCTCTGATGCCCACGGGATGAAAGGGCGTGGCTTTAAGCTTAGGGAAGCATATAGTGAGTTGAAACGTGAATTTGGAAATGATTATGTTTATATGTTTCAAGAAAATGCCCAACTCGTTGTAGATGGGTCACATATTTATCGTGAAATTCCAGAAGAAATAAAGGCAAGAAAGAAATTTTTAGGGATTTTTTAAAGTATTTAGTAAAAGTGATTGTCGATAAATGGCAATCACTTTTACTTTTATAGAAAACTTATTTATTCAATTACTAGCTTTGAAAAAGATTTTAGCATATACTATAATATTGGAATGGTATGAAGAAATTGAGGTGACGATAATGTTAGATAAATTACAAGCAGTAGAAGATCGTTATGATAAATTAACAGAGTTCTTAAGTGACCCTGATATTATTAGTGATACAAAGAAATTGCGCGAGTATTCAAAGGAACAATCTGACTTACAAGAAACAGTAGATGTATTTCGTGAATATAAAGGTGCTGTAAGCGAATTAAAAGATGCGAAAGCAATGCTTGCTGATGAAAAAGATAATGACATGCGTGAGATGTTAAAGGAAGAAATTTCAGAACTTGAAAAAATGATTCCTGATTATGAAGCACGTTTAAAAATCTTATTAATTCCAAAAGATCCAAACGATGATAAAAACGTTATTGTTGAGATTCGTGGTGCAGCTGGTGGCGATGAGGCAGCATTATTTGCTGGTGATTTATATCGTATGTACAGCCGTTATGCAGAAACACAAGGGTGGAAACCAGAAGTAATTGAAGCCAACCCAACAGAGCTTGGTGGCTTTAAAGAGATTATCTTTATGATTAACGGAAAAGGCGCTTATTCAAAAATGAAATTTGAAAATGGTGCACATCGTGTTCAACGTGTTCCATCAACAGAATCTGGTGGACGTATTCATACGTCAACAGCAACGGTTGCTGTTTTACCAGAGGCAGAAGAAGTTGAATTTGAATTAAATGAAAAAGAAGTTCGTGTTGATACATTCTGTTCAAGTGGTGCAGGTGGCCAGTCGGTAAATACAACAGCATCAGCTGTTCGTGTAACTCATATTCCAACTGGCATCGTTGTATCTTGTCAGGATGAAAAATCACAAATTCAAAACCGTGAGAAAGCAATGAAAGTATTGCGTGCACGTGTTTATGATAAAATTCAACAAGAAGCACAAGCAGAATATGATCAAAACCGTAAAGCAGCAGTTGGTACAGGTGATCGTTCTGAACGTATTCGTACGTATAACTTCCCGCAAAACCGTGTAACAGACCATCGTATTGGGTTAACAATCCAAAAGCTAGATCAAATTCTTCAAGGGAAAATTGATGAGTTTATCGATGCTTTAATCATGGATGACCAAACGCGTAAATTGGAGAATTCACTGTAATGAAAGTATATGAAGCCCTAAAGTGGGCTTCTTCTTTTTTAAAGGAAGCAGGCCGTGATGATAATGCGGGAGAAATATTGTTATGTCATTTGCTTGGTGTAAACCGAACAGGCTTATTAATGGCTTTTCAGGATACGTTAAAAGAAGAAGTTCAACAAACCTTTCAACAATACGTGGTCGAACATGGACAAGGTGTGCCTGTTCAATATTTAATCGGATATGAATATTTTTATGGACGGAAATTTATTGTAAATAAAGAAGTGCTTATTCCTCGTCCGGAAACAGAAGAGCTTGTGTTAGGCGTTTTAAATCGTATTAAACAACACCTTGGTGATGGTCAATGGCAAGTTGTGGATGTTGGGACAGGGAGTGGTGCCATTTCCATTAGCTTAGCGATAGAAAATCCATCTTTACAAGTGAGTACAGTTGATATAGCCCTTCCTTCTATTGAAGTGGGGAAACAAAATGCCGAAAACTTAGGTGCAAAGGTAACATTTATACATGGTGACTTGTTACAACCGTTGATTGCTACAAATCAAAAAATGGATGTAGTCGTTTCTAATCCACCCTATATTCCAATTGAGGAATATAATGAGTTATCCACCGTTGTAAAAGATTATGAACCAGAACGTGCATTAGTTGGTGGTGAAGATGGATTAGATTTTTACCGACGTTTTATGGAAGAATTACCACTTGTCTTAAATGAAAAAGCAATTGTCGCTTTTGAAGTAGGGGCTGGACAAGGAGAAAGTGTTCGCCAGCTGCTTCAACAAACATTTCCATATTCAGAAACAGAAGTTGTATTTGATATAAATGGAAAAGATCGCATGGTGTATTGTTTAAAAGGCTAAACCTGAAAGTCCTCCTAACAATGGAGGATTCTTTTTCATAGTCAATAGAAAAAACAATTTTTTATAGTTTAGTAGTTTAAATAACATTCCCCTTGTCCATACTGTTAGCAAGGACAAAGGGGGCGGTGGAGAGATGAAAAAAGCAATTGTTATTTATTTAATCGTGGTGATTGTAGCGATACAAGTATCATCTTTATATAGTGGGAAAAATGTAAGTGCCAATGAGCAGAAGGTTATTCCGAAAGAAGCAATTCGATTACGAATTTTAGCAAATAGTGATTTACCAGGTGACCAAGCATTAAAGCATCGTGTTCGTGATGAAGTAAACGCATCAATTACGAATTGGGTAAAAGATGTAACTGAAATTGAAACGGGGCGAAAAATTATCCAAAGTCATCTTCCAGAAATTGAGAAAATTATTGCAAAAACATTAAAAGAAGCTGGAAGTAATCAAACTTTTACTGTTGAATTTCGAAAAAATGTCCAGTTTCCAACAAAGTTATATGGTAATTTTCTTTATCCAGCAGGAGACTATGAAGCAATCTTAATTACACTTGGGGATGGAGAAGGTGAAAACTGGTGGTGTGTCTTATTTCCACCGCTATGCTTTTTAGATTTTTCAAATGGAGAAGCGATTAAAACGCCAGAGTCTTCTACAGAAGAAAAAAAGGAAGAAACAGACGAAAAAATAATTGAGCCAGTAAATGTATTTGAACGAACGAAAGAAGAAGTTTCTATTGAAGAAAAATTAAATAAGGCAATTGTAAAAGAAGTAAAAAAACCAAAAGAAAAAGACAAAGTGGAAGTGCGATTTTTTCTAAAAGATTTGTACAATTCCTTGTTTAATTAAGTTCTACCGCCTCATTACTCGGCATATACATAAGGATAGTGAGGAGGCGTTACATATGAAAGAAGTGCGAAAAGCATTAGTGAAAGACTATGAAGCATTATCTTCATTTTTAGGACAAGCAGGCGTACGAAATGATGGTATTGAAAATGGTACCTTCTATTTATTAGAAGAAGATGGGTTACAGGGAGCTATAGGAGTAGAGAAAGTAGATAGTGCTGTTTTATTTCGCTCCTTTGTGATTGCAGATACAGTGGATAAGTGGCATTTTTATGATTTCTTTTTAAGTGTAATAACATGTGTAAAAAAAGAAGGTGTGGATAAACTATATGTTATTACAAATAACAAAACATCCTTTTCTTTTTTTGAATTATTTGGATTTACTCAAATAGAGAAAGAGCAAATTTCACCAGAAATTGAAGAATTGTCCCATTATCAGTATGCAATTTCTCAACAAGAAGCGACGATTTTATACACATGTTTACCCACATGTTAACAAGGTTTATCCACAATTTGTGGAAAAACCTTGTTTTTATTTTGATATTGTATGTAAAATAACGATAGATATTGAATGATAGAGAGGAAGTTAAGAAGTTGAATACGAAGTATTGGATTGTGGATAAAGGTGTGGATAATGGTGATAACTATCCACATTTAGCAGAAGCAGCGAATTTATTAGCAGATGGAGAAGTTGTTGCCTTCCCAACAGAAACAGTATATGGTCTAGGTGCAGATGCAACAAATGATGAAGCGGTAGAAAAGATTTTTACAGCAAAAGGGCGTCCTAGTGATAATCCGTTAATTGTTCATATTAGTAATAAAGAACAATTAGATTATATTGTTTCCTCTGTACCAGAGAAGGCAAAGGTATTAATGAATACTTTTTGGCCAGGGCCAATTACGTTTGTATTACCAAAAAAAGAGGGGATTGCTTCAAAAGTAACGGCAGGATTAGAAACAGTGGCGGTACGTATGCCAAATCATCCGATTGCGTTAGCTTTAATTGAACAATCAAAAAAACCAATTGCAGCCCCGAGTGCCAATGTTTCTGGTCGCCCAAGTCCAACGACAGCAAAGCACGTGTACGATGATTTAAATGGCCGAATTGCTGGAATTGTGGATGGTGGTCCAACAGGGGTAGGAGTAGAATCAACGGTTATTGATTGTACGGTCGAAGTACCAGTTATTCTTCGTCCAGGAGGCGTGACGAAAGAGGAAATTGAAGAAATTATTGGACAAGTAGAAGATGATAAAGCATTGCTGGATGAAAAAGTAGCACCGAAATCACCAGGAATGAAATATACACATTATGCACCAAATGCGCCTTTATATATAGTAGAAGGTTCACCAACTTTCTTTCGGCAATTAATTGTAGAGAAGAAGAGAGAGGGATTACGTGTAGCCGTGCTGACAACGAAGGAAAATGAAGGTTTTTATAAGGAAGCAGACGAAATTGTTGTTTGTGGACAACGAAATCAGTTAGAAACAGTCGCAACTAACTTATATGATGCCCTTCGATCTTTTAATAAGATGGATATAGATATTATTTTAAGTGAGCATTTTCCATATGAAGGAATCGGAATTGCGATTATGAATCGCTTAAACAAAGCAAGTGGTCATAAAAGATTAACGGAAAAAAGGGGATAATATCCCCTTTTTTCATTGTTTAAATCAAAATCGTTCACAAACAATCAAAAAATGAATGGAAATGAATGTTTTTGATTGACTTTTAAAAATGAAAGCGTTAAGATACAAATGAACAGGAGGAAATAAGATGTTAACAGAGCAAAGGCAACAATTTATTATCCAGTTATTAAAAGAAAGAGGTTTTATTAAATTACAGGATGTTATTGATTTAACAAATGCATCTGAGTCGACTGTACGCCGTGACTTTGTACAATTAGAAAATGAGAAAAAATTAAAACGCGTTCACGGTGGCGCTACTCTTGTTCAAGGGATGACAGAAGAGAAAGATTACACAGAGAAACAGCAAACAAATGTGGGAAGTAAACTACAAATTGCTAAATATGCAGCCTCACTGATTGAAGATGGGGATTGTATTTATTTAGATGCAGGAACGACTACCTATGAAATGATTCAATTTATGGAAGAAAAAGATATAACGATTGTCACCAATGGCTTAATGCATGTAGAAAAATTATTAAATAAAAATTTTCCTGTATATGTAACTGGGGGAAATGTAAAACATAAAACTAGAGCATTAATTGGTCGGGCTGCTATTGAATCCCTAAAAACATATCGATTTAATAAATGCTTTTTAGGAACAAACGGTGCGCATCCTTTATATGGATATACAACGCCAGATCCAGAAGAAGCCTTAATAAAACAAACAGCTGCATCTTTATCATTACAAACGTTTGTATTAGTAGATGAAACAAAAATGGAAGAAGTGACGTTTTCCAAGTTTTTAGAAATTGACGAAGGCATTATGGTTACGAATGAACTTGATGACAGTAAATTGAAGATGTTTAAAGAGAAAACAAAAGTGAAGGTTGTGACAACATGATTTATACAGTAACACTAAATCCATCTATCGATTATATTGTTCATGTCTCTGATTTTAAAGAAGAAGGAATAAATCGGATTGAATCGGATGTTAAGTATCCTGGTGGAAAGGGGATAAACGTTTCGCGTGTGTTACATCGCTTAGGTGCTAACACGAAGGCGTTAGGTTTTATCGGTGGTTTCACAGGAGGATTTATATACGATACGTTAACAGCTGAAGGAATAAAGACAGACTTTATTTGTGTAGAAGGCGATACGCGTATCAATGTAAAGCTGAAATCTACTCATGAAGCAGAAATAAACGGACAAGGTCCTACTATTACACAAGAGAACTTAGAAGAACTTATGCAAAAGTTAGACGATGCTACACCTGGTAGTATTGTTGTGTTAGCTGGGAGCATTCCAAATTCAGTCCCAAGTGATTTATACGAAACATTAACAGCACGTTTGACTGCAAAAGGGCTGAAGGTTGTTGTTGATGCAAGTGGGAAAGCATTACTTGGTGTTGTAAAACATAAACCATTTTTCGTAAAACCTAATCATCATGAATTAGCAGAGCTATTTGATGTAGAACTAACTAGTTTAGATGATATTATCACTTACGGACGAAAATTAGTTGATATGGGCGCACAGCATGTTGTCGTTTCAATGGCTGGAAATGGTGCTCTATTATTGACGAAAGAGCATACATATGTATCCAACGTGCCAAAAGGAAAGGTTGTTAACTCTGTTGGAGCAGGAGATTCTTTAGTGGCAGGATTTCTTGGAACATATGAAAAAACACAAGACGTCTTAAAGTCGTTCCAATATGCTGTGGCGACAGGAAGTGCAACTGCTTTTTCTAGTGATTTGGCAGAAGTTGCATATATTAATGAATTAGTGAAAGAAGTCAAAGTACAGCAAAGATAGGAGAGAACAGTTATGAAAGTGACGGATTTACTAAAACGTGACACGATCATCGTTGATTTACAAGCTACATCAAAAGATGCAGTTATTGATGAATTAGCAAGTAAATTAAATGAAGCTGGTCGTTTAAATGACCTACAAGGATTTAAAGATGCAATTTTGGCTCGTGAAGGACAAAGTACAACAGGAATTGGAGAAGGAATTGCGATTCCTCATGCGAAAACAGCAGCAGTAAAAACACCTGCTATCTGTTTTGGTAAATCAACAAATGGTGTTGATTATCAATCGCTTGATGGACAACCAGCACATCTATTCTTCATGATTGCGGCAAGTGAAGGTGCTAACAATGCCCATCTTGAGACACTATCAAAGCTTTCTTCATTATTAATGGATGAAGAATTCCGTAAGCAGTTATCAATAGCAAGTAGTGCTGAAGAAATCATCGCTTTATTTGAAGCAAAAGAAGGCGGAGATGTAGAAGAAGAAAAAGTAGATACATCAAATGCAGAAAAATTAGTTTTAGCTGTAACGGCTTGTCCAACTGGAATTGCTCATACGTATATGGCTGCGGATGCCCTAAAGGCAAAAGCAAAAGAGATGGGTGTGGCAATTAAAGTTGAAACAAATGGTTCAACAGGTGTTAAAAACGAATTAACAGCAGAAGAAATTGATAAAGCAGTAGCGATTATTGTAGCAGCAGATAAAAAAGTTGAAACAAATCGTTTTAAAGGAAAACACGTTATCCAAGTGCCAGTAGCAGCTGGGATTCGTAAATCAGAAGAATTAATTAATCGTGCCTTAAACCAAGATGCACCAGTTTATGAAGGTGACGGTGGTACAAGTTCATCTGAAAATAAATCAGAGCGTAAAGGAATTTATAAACACTTAATGAATGGTATTTCAAATATGTTACCATTCGTTGTTGGTGGAGGTATTTTAATTGCAATTTCATTCTTCTGGGGAATCAATGCAGTAGATCCAGCAGATCCAAGTTACAACGTGATTGCAGCAGCATTTAAACAAGCTGGGGATGCAGCGTTTGCTTTCTTAGTACCAGTCTTAGCTGGTTTCATTGCAAGTTCAATTGGTGATCGTACCGCATTTATGCCTGGTATGGCAGCTGGATTTTTGGCTAACGCAGCTGGTGGCGGCTTTCTTGGTGGTTTAATTGGCGGTTTCTTAGCTGGTTATGTGGTTTTATATTTAGGAAAAGCATTAAAAAATACACCACGTTCATTAGATGGAATTAAAGCGGTTCTTATTTTACCTGTATTAGGTTTATTAATTACAGCATTCATTATGATTTTCATTGTAAACACACCAATTTCGGCGTTAAATACAATGATTAGTAATTGGTTAAGTGGATTAAGTGGCGTAAACGCAGCTCTTTTAGGCGCAATTCTTGGTGGTATGATGGCTGTTGACATGGGTGGACCAGTTAACAAAGCAGCGTTCGCCTTTGGTATTGCAGCAATCGAATCAGGAAACTTAGGACCTCACGCGGCAGTTATGGCTGGTGGAATGGTTCCACCATTAGCGATTGCATTAGCAACAACATTCTTTAGAAATAAATTCACAACTGTAGAACGTGAATCAGGTCTTACAAACTATGTAATGGGTGCATCATTTATTACAGAAGGTGCCATTCCGTATGCGGCGGCAGACCCAATCCGTGTTATCGTAAGTTGTGTTATCGGGGCGGCAACAGCCGGTGCCTTAGCATTAAGCTTTGGTATTGAGTTACCAGCACCACATGGTGGAATTTTCGTTATTCCATTAGTTAATCACCCATTGAAATACATTCTTGCTATCATTATTGGTTCTATTGTTTCAGCAGTAATTTTAGGATTCTGGAAAAAACCAGTAGATGAAAAGTAAATTTTAAAGAAAAACAGTCTAGAGAGAATCATCTTTCTAGGCTGTTTTTTTATGATAGAGAATGAGGTTAGTGGCAAGTTATTTATAAATCCATTCCTAATATGAAAAGAGATATATTATTCGTGTATAAAATAGAAGTAACGCCCACATTAAACTCGTACTAAAGGAAAAAGGACATGCATACACTTTAATAGCATGTTTTGAATGAAGCGGAGTGGTTAAGGTGGATGTTACGTACTATCTTCAAGAATTGATTGGAATTACATTGATGGCATTTGCATTAGGATTAGATGCCTTCTCTGTTAGTATTGGAATGGGGATAACTGGATTAAGATTAAAAAATATTTTTTATATAGGTATTATTACGGGGGCCTTTCATGTAGCGATGCCTTTAATTGGAATGGGGGTTGGCCGCTTTCTTTCGGAAAATTTCGGAGGTATTACGCATATTATCGGTGGTTCTATTTTAATCGTTATTGGTGCTCATATGGTCTATCAGTCCTTTGGGGAAGCGGAAGAAAAAAAGTTTAATCCATTTGGCTTTGGAATGATTATTTTTGCCTTTGGAGTTAGTATTGACAGTTTAACAGTAGGACTTAGTCTTGGTATTTTTGGGGCGAGAACAATTGCCACCGTTATTATTTTTGGAACAGTAAGTACGTTATTAACATGGATAGGTTTTTTAGTAGGAAAGCGTGCGGGACGATTACTTGGCATGTACGGAGAAATATTAGGTGGTTGTATTTTATTTCTCTTCGGAATTAAACTTTTATGGGGATAATAGTTTAAAAATAAGCCAAATCCATGTATAGTAATTATAATGAAAGTAGAGGTGAAAAGATGAATAACGTTTTATTTGTTTGTACTGGAAATACGTGTCGTAGTCCAATGGCGCAAGCATTATTGCAACATCTTGGGAAAGATAAGTTTCATGTAAAGTCTGCTGGCATTTATGCTGCTTCGGGAAGTGATGCTTCTGAACATGCAAAGCAAGCTCTTGAAGACATGGGTGTGACAATTAAACATGAAGCAACTCAATTAACGAGTGAACAGGTAGAATGGGCTGATTTAATTTTGACGATGACAAATAGTCACAAACGAACGATTGATGCGAATTTTCCGCGAGCGATTGAAAAAACATTCACTTTTTACGAATACATAGAAAATGATAAAGGGAAAGATATTTTAGATCCTTTTGGAGGATCTCTTCAAGTATATAAGGAAACATTATTAGAACTAGAAGAACTAATGAATAAATTAATGGAGAGGTAGTGGAAGGAATGAAAGTAGTATTAGCATCAGATCATGGTGGCGTAAATATTCGTAAAGAAATTGCAAATTTATTAGAGGAATTAAATATTGAGTATATCGATATGGGTTGTGAATGTGGACAATCTGTTGATTATCCTGACTATGCGCTTCCAGCAGCAAAAATGGTTGCAAGTGGCGAAGTAGACCGTGGTATTTTAATTTGTGGAACAGGTATTGGCATGTCGATTGCTGCAAATAAAGTACGTGGTATTCGTTGTGCACTTGTTCACGATATGTTTAGTGCAAAAGCAACACGTGAACATAATGATAGTAATATGTTAGCAATGGGTGAGCGTGTAATAGGTCCTGGATTAGCACGTGAGATTGCAAGAATTTGGTTAACAACAGAATTTGAAGGTGGTCGCCACGAAAATCGTGTAGCGAAAATCAAACAATACGAACAAAATTAAGGCGAGGTGAAAGGGAATGGCAACAATCGGTACAGAGCTTGAAACCATTTTAAATGAATTCCAATCTGTAGCAAACTTAAATAGTAACCATATTTTTGTAGTGGGCTGTAGTACAAGTGAAGTAATGGGAGAAAAAATTGGTACGTCTGGAACGATAGATGTTGCAGCAGTCGTTTATGAACGGTTATCCCAATTTCAACAAAACACAGGTGTTCAGCTGGCATTTCAATGTTGTGAACATTTAAATCGTGCCCTTGTTGTGGAAAGAGAAACAGCTTACCGCTACAATTTAGAACTTGTAACAGTAACACCTGTCTCGTCAGCTGGTGGTGCTTTGCCAACCCATGCGTACCATCAAATGAAAGATCCAGTGATGGTTGAGTTTATTAAAGCCGATGCTGGGATTGATATTGGTGATACATTCATCGGTATGCACTTAAAGCATGTTGCCGTTCCTGTTCGCTGTTCATTGAAACAAATAGGAGAAGCGCATGTAACAATGGCGTATACTCGACCAAAATTAATTGGTGGACAGCGTGCGGTTTACCATACTGGCGTTTCAAAATCGTTGTTAATGGAAGAAACAGAATCAATTGGTTAAAAAGATTCCATTAAGAAGGCGTTTGCTTTCTTAATGGTTTTCTTTATTTGTTCGGTTTTTATTTTTTTTAGAAGAATATAAGAGACGGTATAAGAAAAAAGTTGTTTAAATATAAATAATAATGAGAATAATTTGTTGAATATTCGTTTTTTGGATTATATAATGAATGCATGTATTTGAGATTAGGGTGAAGTTATTTTTGAAAGTATAAGTTTCTTTCGAAATACTGATATCTAACCTTTAGCTATTTTCTTTAGAGGTTATAGGATTTTAATATCTGTAAAGAAAGTTTTTTTGTGACTAACTGAATGAACGAACATGAAAGGAATTATTTGCACTTTTTAATATGAAAGGGGAATGGAAATGAACTCATTAAAAACAAATGATAAAGAAGTATTTGATGCCATCCAATTAGAATTAGGGCGTCAGCGTTCCAAAATTGAATTAATTGCCTCTGAAAACTTTGTAAGTGAAGCGGTTATGGAAGCACAGGGTTCTGTATTAACGAACAAATATGCAGAAGGATATCCAGGGCGTCGCTATTATGGTGGTTGTGAGTATGTAGACATTGCTGAAAATATTGCAAGGGATCGTGCAAAACAAATTTTTGGTGCAGAACATGTTAACGTTCAACCTCATTCAGGTGCACAAGCAAATATGGCAGTTTATTTTACAATTTTAGAGCAAGGCGATACAGTTTTAGGAATGAACTTATCTCATGGTGGCCATTTAACACATGGTAGCCCAGTTAACTTTAGTGGTGTTCAATATAATTTCGTTGAATATGGTGTAGATGAAGAAACATTTACAATTAACTATGAAGATGTTCGTGAGAAAGCGTTGAAACATAAACCTAAATTAATCGTTGCTGGTGCAAGTGCATATCCTCGTGTGATTGATTTTGCTAAGTTCCGTGAAATTGCGGATGAAGTAGGAGCTTATTTTATGGTTGATATGGCACATATTGCTGGATTAGTTGCAGCTGGATTACATCCAAACCCAGTTCCGTACGCGGATTTCGTTACAACGACAACACATAAAACATTACGTGGTCCTCGTGGTGGCATGATTCTTTGTAAGGAAAAATATGCAAAAGCTATTGATAAATCTATTTTTCCAGGTATTCAAGGTGGTCCATTAATGCATGTTATTGCAGCAAAGGCTGTAGCTTTTGGTGAAGCATTACAACCATCATTTAAAGAGTATGCAGGGCATATCATCGATAATGCAAAAGCATTAGCAGAAGGATTAATGAGTGAAGGAATTGAGATTATATCTGGAGGAACAGATAACCATCTATTATTAATCAATGTGAAATCGATGGGATTAACTGGTAAAGTTGCCGAACACGTATTAGACGAAGTTGGAATTACAGTAAATAAAAATACAATTCCATTTGATACAGAAAGTCCATTTGTAACGAGCGGTATTCGTGTTGGTACGGCGGCCGTTACAACACGTGGATTTGGTTTAGAAGAAATGAAAGAAATCGCTTCTATTATTGCTTTTACATTAAAAAACCACGAAAGTGAAGTGGCTTTGAAAGAAGCATCTAAACGTGTATTAGCTTTAACAGAGAAATTCCCCCTATATATTGAAAAATAATACAAATAATTTAGGCTATTTTCTAATAAATATAGAAAATAGCTTTTCTTTTTTGAAATAGTATAACGTATACTTGAAGAAACTAAGGATTGTGTTGTACAATCGGTAAGGAAAATAAAACTGTGAACGTTTCACAAAAAGAGGAGTGTTATAAATGGCAAAGGTATACGTTTTTGACCACCCATTAATTCAACATAAGCTAACATACATCCGTGATAAAAACACAGGTACAAAAGAGTTTCGTGAGCTTGTGGATGAAGTAGCAAGTTTAATGGCATTTGAAATTACTCGTGACTTACCTTTAAAGGAAGTAGAAGTAGAAACGCCTGTAGCAAAAGCAACTTCAAAAGTGATTGCAGGTAAAAAACTAGGAATCGTTCCTATTTTACGTGCTGGTTTAGGAATGGTAGAAGGGATGTTAAAATTAATCCCAGCTGCAAAGGTTGGCCATATCGGTTTATATCGTGACCCAGAAACACTTCAACCAGTTGAATATTATGCAAAGCTACCAACTGACGTAGAAGAGCGTGATTTCATCGTTGTAGATCCAATGTTAGCAACAGGTGGTTCGGCAATTGAGGCAATTAACTCTTTGAAAAAACGTGGTGCAAAAAATATTAAATTAATGTGCTTATGTGCAGCCCCAGAAGGTGTACAAATGGTTCAAGAAACACATGATGATGTAGATATTTATGTAGCTGCAATGGATGAGAAATTAAATGACCATGGTTACATCGTTCCTGGATTAGGCGATGCTGGTGACCGTTTATTTGGAACAAAATAAGTAACAAGAACCTCCATACGATTCATTATGGAGGTTTTTTAATTCACTTATAATAATGGAAGGTTGTTGCTACGTATCTGAATGAAATATGCGTATAACTATTTTCCTTTTTACACACGCTAACGTAAAAAAGGAATGATTTACATGCGTATTATTTTATCGTTGTTTTTATGTTATTTTCTTTTTACAAGCAGCATTCCTGTCTATGCTACACCTCAAAATGAGGAAGAAATAGTCATTGTTGAGGTGGCAGATAAACAATTAGATACGGTTCTTCAACATATTAAAAATCATTTTCCACACGTAAAAGTACGCCAATTATATAAAGAAGCCTTTTATGGATTGTCTATTAAAGGTTCTTCAAAAGATATTGAGGAAATCCAACAATTAAAAAATGTAAAAAATGTTGTTCCAGTTGCCACGTATAAAGTGGATATTAACGAAAGTGTCCCTTTTATTGGTATTGATGAGATGAGAGAGAAAATTGGTAATAAGTATACTGGAAAAGGAATAAAAGTTGGTGTCATTGATACGGGTATTGATTATCATCATCCTGATCTTAGAGGAAATTATATTGGTGGCTATGACACAATTGATAATGATAAAGACCCGATGGAAACGATGAAAAGAGAAGGTGCACCTACCATTCATGGAACCCATGTGGCAGGTATTATCGCAGCAAATGGGAAAATGAAAGGTGTGGCACCACATGCGAAAATTATCGCATATCGCGCACTTGGGCCGGGTGGTGTTGGAACGTCTGAATCTGTTATTGCGGCAATTGAAAAAGCAATTCATGACAAAGTGGACATTATTAATTTATCATTAGGGAATGATGTAAACGGTCCAGATTGGCCAACGAGTATTGCCTTAAATCGAGCTGTAGAAAAAGGGATTGTTGCTATAACTGCATCGGGTAATTCTGGTCCAACAACATGGAGTATCGGCTCTCCTGGAACAGCTTCTAAGGCAATTTCTGTTGGTGCCTCACTTCCGCCAATTAAAATTGAATACTTAAAAATAGATAAGCATGAAATGAAGGTTTTTCAGCTACAAGGAACATCTAAATGGGTGATAAAGAAGAAAGTAAAAGTAGTAGATGGTGGTTTAGGCAAGAAAGAACAATTAAAACGTGCTAAAGGGAAAATTGTCTTAATTCAACGTGGGGAAATTACTTTTACTGAAAAAGTAAAAAATGCGAAAGAAGCAAAGGCAAAAGGGGTTATTATTTATAATAATGTGGATGGTTTGTTTATGGGGAAGGTTGAACCAACGATTGATTTTCCAGCTATTTCTCTTTCAAAAAAGGACGGAGAATGGTTACTGAAAAAACAACGAAAAGCATTAAAAATGAGAACTATTTATCGTCAAGAAAAAGATCGAATGGCTGATTTTAGTTCGAGAGGGCCAGTGACAACAACTTGGGAAGTAAAACCTGATTTAGTTGCCCCGGGTGTAGCTATTGATAGTACCGTTCCAGGTGGTTATTTATCTTTACAAGGGACAAGCATGGCTTCTCCACATGTGGCAGGGGCGGCAGCTCTTTTAAAGGAAGCTCACCCAGACTGGAAACCAATTCAAATTAAGGCTGCACTTATGAATACAGCAAAAATACTAAAAAATCAATCAGGAAAAAGGTATCATGTATATGAACAAGGGGCAGGAAGAATTCAAATTTTTGATGCAATTGATATAAAGTCTCTTGTATATCCTAGCTCGCTTTCCTTTGGCGTTGTTTCAAAAAAAGACAAAGAAGTAAAAAAGACGGTCTATGTAACAATTGACAATGTTATTTCACAAAAAAATCATTTTCTTGTACGAACTGATAAAAAGGATAACATTTCTTGGCAATATCCAAAATCTTTTTTTATTGAGAAAAATAAAAGTGGACAAATTCCTATTGAAATTACTATTGCTCCAAATAAATTAAAAAAAGGGATGCACGAAGGGTATATTTATATAGAAGATTTATATGATATAAAGGCAATTCCTTACTTGTTTATGGTAGAAGAACCAACCTATCCAAGAGCAATGGGCTTTCAATTTCGATACGAAAAGCAAAAGTATAAATATGAAGTATACTTACCACAAGGTGCAGAGGAATTAGGGGTATTGTTATATGAACCAACAACAATGTTTTTTGTCGGAACGATGGATTATGGGAAAAATATTCCACGAGGTATTCATCGTGTGAAGTTAACACCACAACAATTACCCAAGGCAGGTACTTATAAAGTAATTGTTTTTGCAAAGAATAAAGGACAGGAAAATATTATTGAATCTATGATTAAAATAGGAAAGTGAAAGAGTTTTCGAATTATTTTAAATAGTTTAGCCCTTTGTAATTGACATAACAAATGTACTATTGTATCCTAAAAATGCCTCGTTGTGATAGTGCTTACAATGATAATTTTGTTACTATCTTGTTAACGATTTGTGTCAAAATGGAATTTGTTGTTTTTTAAAAAGGAAAAAATTATAAATAAAATCTATGATAAGGTTTTCTTTTCCTAAAAAAATAGCATACCTGTGACTAAAAAAAAAACATTTCTTAGGAATAGATGTTTTTTGAGAAAAATAGGAGTATCATTAGAAAATAATTGATAAGCAATTAATAAAATTTTCTATTGATGGATGATATTTCATCCTGCGTTTCATGGTATACTCGAACGTGAATAGGAACACAAAGTAGTGTTTCGAAAGCGAATGAACATAAGGGAGAGAATGGTGTTGAAAGATCATCGTGTTTGGCGAGCAATGACTCTTGTTACAACGATTTCATCTTATTTAGTTGGACCAACTCTTCTTGGCATATTTTTAGGGATGTGGATAGATAATAAAATGAATACATTACCTATCTTTTTGTTAGTCTTTTTATTCATTGGATTAGGTGCGGGAGTTTATAGCACTTATCGCTTAATTAAACAATTTGAATCAGGAGAACGGTGAGATGGCTATTGATATTAAACATATTTTTTCGTCCTACTTAAAAACATCTCTATACTTACTGGCTCTCTTTTTTATTGGCTGGGGTTTTACAAAGGAGCAGGAATTCTTTTTAGGTTTAATTGTAGGGACACTTGCTGCTCTGTACAGTATGTGGCTACTTTCAAAAAAAGTAGAGCAGTTTGGAGAGGCAGTTTCTAGTGGACAACAAGTAAAATCATTAGGAACATTATCTCGCTTTGCCGCCGCAGTACTTGCAATTTTAATAGCTCTTTATTTTGAAGCGTATATTAATTTATACGGAGTTATCTTGGGACTAATGGCAAGCTATGTTGTCGTTACCATAAATTTTATTTTACTTCAAAAGAAACATTCTCAAGCGGGGAAGAGAGGTGAATAACTATTGGATCATAAATCATGGATTTGGACTTTAGATTTAGGTGGATTTGATATCACATTCAATGCTTCAAATGTGATTATGACGATCCTAACTGCACTAATTGTATTTATTATAGCGGTTGTTTCCGTGAGAAAATTGTCAATGCGCCCAACTGGAATGCAGAATTTCATTGAATGGGTACTTGATTTCGTTAAAGGAATTATTAATAGTGCAATGGATTGGAAAACAGGAGGTCGCTTCCAAATACTTGGAGCAACTTTAATTATGTACATATTTGTTGCCAATATGTTAGGTTTGCCTTTTAGTATCGTTAATGCAAGTACACATGAAATCATTTGGAGATCACCAACAGCTGACCCTGTTATTACATTAACGTTATCTGTAATGATTATCGTGTTAACGCATTACTATGGAATTAAAATGAAGGGTACAAAAGGGTACTTCAAAGATTACTTTACGCCACTACCAGCATTATTTCCTTTAAAGATTGTCGAAGAGTTTGCCAATACATTAACGTTAGGCCTTCGTCTTTTCGGTAATATTTACGCAGGTGAAGTATTGCTTGGATTATTAGTGGGACTTGCTGCTGGTGGGTATGAAACTAGTACAGCGAGTGGTATATTAGGTACTGTATTAGCAGCATTGCCAATGATGGCATGGCAAGCATTCAGTATTTTCGTTGGAGCAATCCAATCATTCATTTTCGTTATGTTAACGATGGTATACATGGCTCATAAAGTAAGCCAAGACCATTAATTTATAAAAATTTATTTAAAATAAAAGGGAAAAGATCTGAAGGAGGATATTTAATTATGGCTTTATTAGCAGCTGCAATTGCAATTGGTTTAGCGGCACTAGGTGCAGGTATTGGTAACGGTTTAATCGTATCACGTACAGTAGAAGGGATTGCTCGTCAACCTGAATTACGTAGTCAATTACAAACTACAATGTTCATTGGTGTAGGTTTAGTAGAGGCGATTCCAATCATCGCAGTAGTTATCGCATTCTTATCATACGCTGCAAAATAATAGTTCCTATATACATATAGGAAAGAAGAAAGAGCAGACGTGTCTCTAGCATATTAGGTACTTTTTGTTTTAAGAAAGAAAAATGATAAGTTTCTCTGGAGAGGTACTGCTATTTAACTTCTAGTAGCCTCCCTAGAGATATTGATGCTAGTCCAATTATTAGGATTAGTACTCGCATACTTGTTGGGAGGCTCTTTGGCGTCTACCTACAAGATTAATTAAGTAAAAAGAACGCTTGTTATTTTTAAGAAATGGCGGAGCTTCAATAGTGAAACTTCGCCATTCATTTAAATGGAAAAGAAATTAAAGTTTAAATAAACGTTTTATATAGTAAAACCCTTGAAGGGAGTGAATATTGTGCTACAAGTATCAAATTTTGTACTTGGTAGTGGTGGAGGCTTCTCTTTAAATATTGGAGATATCCTTGTCCAATTACTAGTCTTCATCGTCTTATTAATCCTATTAAAAAAATACGCATTCAAACCATTAATGGGTATTATGGATGCACGTGCTGAACATATTTCAAATGAGATTGATTCTGCAGAAAAAAGCAATGTAGAAGCAAAACGTTTAGTTGAAGAACAACGTGAATTATTAAAAACTGCACGAATGGAAGCACAACAAATGCTTGATAATGCGAAAAAACAAGCAGATGAAACAAAAGATGGTATCATTCGTGAAGCAAAAGCAGAAGGAGAAAGATTGAAAGAAGCGGCTACAGTTGAAATTCAAAAAGAAAAAGAACAAGCCGTTGCTGCAATCCAATCTCAAGTTGCATCATTATCTGTATTAATTGCTTCTAAAGTAATTGAGAAGGAATTAAAAGAAGAAGATCAAGCATCATTCATTCAGAATTATATTAAAGAGGCAGGCGAAGCACGATGAGTACAAGTGTCGTGGCAAAACGTTATGCAGTCGCTATGTTTCAACTAGCGAAAGAAAAGAACGAGCTTGATTCATTTGAACAAGCGTTACAAGTTGTAAAACATGAAATGACTTCAAATAAAGAACTTTCTCGTTTTTTACAACATCCTGGTGTACCAAAGGAAAAGAAGAAAGAAGTACTACGTGAAGTATTTGCTAATTTTCGTGAAGAGGTTATCAATTTCTTATTTTTATTAGTAGACCGTCATCGTCAAAATGAGATTGCTGAGATTGTTGATGACTATGTGGAACTAGCAAATGAAGAACGAGGAATTGCGGATGCAATTGTTACGACAGTACGTCCTTTAACACAAGAAGAACAAGGTGCTTTAATTGAAGTATTTGCGAAAAAAGTAAACAAAAAAACATTACGCGTTCGAAACATCGTTAATCCAGACATTTTAGGTGGCGTAAAGATTCGCATTGGAAATACGATTTTTGACGGTAGTTTAAAAGGTAAGCTTGATAAAATTCAGCGCCATATTGTAACAAAGTAATTAGAAGATAGGGGTGACATGCGTGAGCATCAAGGCTGAAGAAATTAGCGCTCTAATTAAGAAGCAAATTGAAAATTATCAATCTGAGATTGAAGTAAGCGAAGTTGGTACAGTTATCCAAATTGGTGACGGTATCGCACGTGCTCATGGCTTAGACAATTGTATGGCTGGAGAATTATTAGAATTCTCTAATGGAACAATGGGTCTAGCACAAAACTTAGAAGAAAATAACGTAGGTATCGTTATTTTAGGACCATATACAGATATTCGTGAAGGTGACGAAGTTCGTCGTACAGGTCGTATCATGCAAGTTCCTGTAGGTGAAGAATTAGTTGGGCGTGTTGTAAATGCATTAGGTCAACCAGTAGATGGATTAGGACCAATCAATACAACAAAAACTCGTCCAATCGAAGCTCCAGCGCCAGGTGTAATGGCACGTAAATCGGTATTCGAACCATTACAAACAGGTTTAAAAGCAATTGACGCATTAGTACCAATTGGTCGTGGTCAACGTGAGTTAATCATCGGTGACCGTCAAACTGGTAAAACAGCAATCGCATTAGATACAATCATTAATCAAAAAAATGAAGATATGATTTGTATTTACGTTGCAATCGGTCAAAAAGAATCAAGTGTACGTAATATCGTTGAAACATTACGTAAACACGGTGCATTAGATTATACAATCGTTGTAACGGCATCTGCCGCTTCTCCAGCACCAATGTTATACTTAGCACCTTATACTGGTGTAACAATGGGTGAAGAGTTCATGTATAACGGTAAACACGTATTAGTTATTTACGATGATTTATCAAAACAAGCAGCAGCTTATCGTGAGCTTTCATTATTATTACGTCGTCCTCCAGGTCGTGAGGCATATCCAGGGGATGTATTCTACTTACACTCTCGTTTATTAGAACGTGCAGCGAAATTAAATGATGATTTAGGTGGCGGTTCAATCACTGCTCTACCATTTATTGAAACGCAAGCTGGAGATATTTCTGCTTACGTTCCAACTAACGTAATTTCGATTACAGATGGTCAGATTTCACTACAATCAGATTTATTCTTCTCTGGTGTTCGTCCAGCGATTAACCCAGGTTTATCCGTATCCCGTGTTGGTGGTTCAGCACAAATTAAAGCGATGAAGCAAGTAGCAGGGACGTTACGTCTAGACTTAGCATCTTTCCGTGAGTTAGAAGCTTTCACTCAATTCGGTTCAGACTTAGATAAAGCAACTCAAGCGAAATTAAACCGTGGTATGCGCACAGTAGAAGTACTAAAACAAGGTTTACATAAACCATTAATTGTTGAAAAACAAGTAGTAATTCTTTATGCATTAACACGTGGTCATTTAGATGATATTCCAGTACATGATATTCAACGTTTCGAAGATGAGATGTTAAACTGGATGGATGCAAATCGTAAAGCAATATTTGAAGAAATTCATTCAACGAAAAAACTTCCAGCAGATGAGCAATTAGTAGAAGCAATCAATGCATTTAAGAAAACTTTTGTCGCTAGCAATAAATAAAAAAGTGATGTGCGAACGAATACGCTCAGACTTTTAATAAGTTAGCATAGAAGAAGTGCGAAAAGCAGGACAATTTTTCGTTCCTTTCATAAGGACGATTGTCCTGATCTTTAAAGGTGGTGAGAACGTAATATGGCATCTTTACGCGATATAAAAACGAAGATTACGTCAACAAAAAAGACGAGTCAAATAACGAAAGCGATGCAGATGGTAGCTTCTTCTAAGTTACATCGAGCAGAGCAACAAGCAAAATCATATAAGCCTTATATGGATAAGATTCAAGAAGTAGTAATGAATGTAGCTGCTGGTGCGAAGGGTGTTAATCATCCGATGTTACAGGCGCGCCCTGTTAAGCGAACAGCCTATATCGTTATTACATCAGATCGTGGTCTTGCAGGTGCTTATAATAGTAGTATTTTAAGAGCATTAAGTGCAAAAATTAAAGAAAAACATAGTGCATCAAATGACTATGGAATTATTGTAATTGGACGAATCGGTAGGGATTTCTTACGTAAACGTGGTTTAAATATTATGGATGAAATAACTGGTTTAGGTGATGAGCCGTTATTTGAAGATATTAAGTCTATTACCTCACGCGTAGTCTCCATGTACAATGATGGTGCATTTGATGAAGTTTACATGTATTACAACCACTTTGTTAGTGCGATTCAACAAGATGTAACGGAGCAAAAACTACTACCACTTGTAGGAGTGGAGTTAGAAGCAAAACCGTCACTTTATGAATTTGAGCCAAACGAAGAAGAAATTTTAGCAGACTTATTGCCACAATATGCAGAAAGCTTAATTTACGGTGCTTTATTAGATGGGAAAGCAAGTGAACTTGCGGCGCGTATGACTGCAATGAGAAATGCAACAGATAACGCATCAGAAATGATTGATAATTTAACGATTCAATATAACCGCGCACGTCAAGCAGCGATTACCCAAGAGATTACGGAAATCGTAGCAGGTGCATCTGCTTTAAGCTAACGTGTAATACAGTAATTTAGGAGGGGTCGGTTTGAATATCGGACGTATTACCCAAGTTATGGGTCCTGTTGTAGACGTAAAGTTCGAAAATGGGAATCTACCTGAAATTTATAACGCATTAATTGTAAAACGTGAAACAGCTGATGATTTAACATTAGAAGTAGCTGTTCACTTAGGTGACGATACTGTTCGTACAGTAGCGATGGCTTCTACAGATGGATTAGTTCGTGGCTTAGAAGTTGTTAACACAGGCGCACCAATTTCTGTACCAGTTGGAGATGCAACATTAGGTCGTGTATTCAATGTATTAGGACAAGAAATTGACTTAAAAGAGCCAGTACCAACAACTGTACGTCGTGATCCAATTCATCGTCCAGCACCATCTTTTGAAGAAATTTCAACAAACGTTGAAATTCTTGAAACGGGTATTAAAGTAGTAGACTTACTTGCACCTTATATCAAAGGTGGAAAAATCGGTTTATTCGGTGGTGCCGGCGTAGGGAAAACAGTATTAATTCAGGAGTTAATCAATAACGTAGCCCAAGAACACGGTGGTATCTCAGTTTTCGCCGGTGTAGGTGAACGTACTCGTGAAGGTAATGACTTATACCATGAGATGACAGAATCAGGTGTAATTAAGAAAACAGCAATGGTATTCGGACAAATGAATGAGCCACCTGGAGCACGTCAACGTGTTGCATTAACAGGTTTAACAATGGCTGAATATTTCCGTGATGAAGAAGGACAAGATGTTTTATTATTCATCGATAATATTTTCCGTTTTACACAAGCAGGTTCTGAGGTATCAGCCTTATTAGGTCGTATGCCATCAGCAGTAGGTTACCAACCAACACTTGCGACAGAAATGGGTCAATTACAAGAACGTATTACATCAACAAGCAAAGGTTCAATTACATCTATCCAAGCGATTTATGTACCTGCCGATGACTATACTGACCCAGCACCAGCAACAACATTCGCTCATTTAGATGCAACAACTAACTTAGAGCGTCGTTTATCTGAGATGGGTATTTATCCAGCGGTGGATCCATTAGCATCTACTTCTCGTGCCCTTTCACCAGAAATCGTAGGAGAAGAACATTATGATGTAGCTCGTCGTGTTCAATCTATGTTACAACGTTACCGTGAATTAATGGATATCATTGCAATCTTAGGTATGGATGAGCTTTCTGATGAAGATAAGTTAGTTGTACTTCGTGCTCGTCGTTTACAAAACTTCTTATCACAAAACTTCCATGTAGCAGAACAGTTTACTGGTCAACCAGGTTCATATGTTCCTGTAAAAGAAACAGTTCGTGGATTCAAAGAAATTCTTGAAGGTAAACACGACGACTTACCAGAAGAAGCATTCCGCTTAGTAGGTACGATTGAAGATGCAATTGAAAAAGCGAAAACATTAGTATAATCACAGCATCATTGGAGGTGTACGAAATGAAAACAATGAAGGTTAGTGTTGTTACTCCTAATGGATCTGTGTTCGAAAAAGATGCTGAAATGGTAAGTACTCGCGCCAAAAGTGGAGAACTTGGTATTTTACCAGGCCACATTTCTATGGTTGCGCCGCTTGCAATTGGTGATGTGCGTATCAAGACGGAAGGCAAAGTAGAACATATTGCCGTTACAGAAGGTTTTTTAGAAGTTCGTCCAACGGGTGTAACTATTTTAGCTCAAGCTGCTGAATCAGCGACTAATATTGATTTAGAACGTGCTCGTCGTGCGAAGGAACGTGCTGAACAACGTCTAAATGATCGTCAAGGTCATGTTGATTTCAAACGTGCAGAATTTGCATTACGTCGTGCGATTAACCGCTTGAACGTATCTCAATTTAAATAATATCTTTTTATAAAAGCTCTCTTGTACACAATGGTGACAAGAGGGCTTTTTTATGTAGTCAAACACAAAAAAGGGAGTTTTTGTTTTTTATGTTCATTTCATCGACACAATTCTTTATACAATGATATAATATTTCTGAACATTTCATTTTTTTAG
>JBJEFI010000165.1:0-4569 GCA_051873875.1 Bacillaceae bacterium
CCCATTTAGATAAGACGAAGTACGAAATTGTACCGATTGAATTAAATGAGAAAACAGACCTTGTCGAGAAGGTAAAAAATATTGATATTGCATTGTTAGCCCTTCATGGAAAATACGGAGAAGACGGGACTATTCAAGGTACACTAGATACCCTTGGTATTCCGTATACAGGAAGTAACATGTTATCAAGCAGTATGTGTATGGATAAAAATATTTCCAAAAAAATAATTCGCTATGAGGGAATTTCAACAGCGGATTGGGTTCAGCTTTCTAATATGGAAGAGCTTCAATTAGATGAGGTAGAAAAGATGGGATATCCATTAGTAGTAAAGCCAAATTCAGGTGGCTCTAGTGTAGGAGTAAAATTAGTGTACGATAGAGATTCTTTATTAGCCTCACTTGCGGAAGTATTCAAATGGGATGCTGAAATAATGATTGAAAAGTATATAAAGGGCGAAGAAATTACATGCTCTATTTTTGATGGGAAGCTTTTACCAATCATTTCGATTCAACATGTAGCTGAGTTCTTTGACTATAATGCGAAATATGATAGTGCTGCTACAATTGAAGAGGTTGTGGAACTTCCAGCTACAACATACGAACGTGTTAGTGAGGCAGCAATGGGCTGTTATAAAGCATTAAAATGCAGTGTGTATGCTAGAGTTGATATGATGATAAAAGATGGAATCCCATATGTAATGGAAGTTAATACATTACCGGGAATGACAAAAAATAGCTTACTGCCAAAAAGCGCTCATGCAGCAGGGATTAGTTATAGTAGCCTATTGAATATGATTATTGAAACATCCTTACAAGCAAGGAAAAATGAAGGGTTTTAATACGGTAATTAATGAAGTTTTTTAATTAGGAAATATTCTAGTAAAAAAGAAGCTAATGTTAGCTTCTTTTTTTATGTACAAAATTCAATTATCACTTTTAAAAATATTAATTCATTTTAGTCGCTAGTATAATTAGATAAGAAAATTATAAAAAATATAAAAATTAAAACTATTAATTGTGGAATTACGAATATATAAATGAAGCGATGAAAGTGATGTGATAGAGTGATAGATTTTGAAGGTAGATGGATTCGGAAAATTCAAGTGCATGCTGATCAAGCTAGTGCCAATAAATTAATTAAAAAATACTATGAGGAAATGTATGTCTTCGTTTATAAACAAATGCTTGATAAACAGTTATCCCTTGATTTAACACAAGAGATTTTTATTCGTATGTTGCAATCGATTCAGCATTTTGATTCAAACAAATCAAAATTTCGTACATGGTTATATCGAATCGCAACAAATCATTGCATCGACTATTTTCGCTCGAAACAATATCAAGCTGGCCAGCATATCGATATTGTGGAAAACATTGAAATAGCAGGAACAAATGAGGTAGAGAAAACACTGTCATACAAAGAGGATTATGAAGCTGTTCAACAGTTACTTTGTAAACTGCCTGAACAGATACAACAAATTGTACGATATAAACTATTTTTGGATTATACGTTTGCTGAAATCGGAGAAATATTACATATGCCACAATCCACTGTGAAAACCAATTTTTATAAAGCTATGAGAAATTTACGTAAGGAAATGGAGGCCTATTTCTATGAAGAAAACGAAATTTCATATTGATCTCCCAACAGAAGAGGAAATATCTAATCAAGTTTCGATAATTATTTCGAAAGGCTTACCACAACGTCAAACAATGCTACAAACGATTGTGGATATCTGGCGAGACTTTCCACGCAAACAGTTTATTTTTGGAATGAGCGAATGGCTTTTTACACTCATTTTATTCGTTAGTAGTATCGTGACAATGATTTTAGTTATTAAAAATGATGCATTTGAAATAACCAATTTTTATAAATTAAGTTTTGTTTTATCACCTTTTGTCTTTTTAACATTAACAGGCGCTTCTTATATGAATAAAAAACTAAATGGGGTACTTGAACTTGAAATGACGACAAAATATACACTATACCAAGTTCTTGCTGTACGCATGCTTTTATATAGTATGGTGGCGAGTGTTTTAATTATTACATGTAGTTTCATTGCTTCGTTATTTATTAAAATGGAAGTTCTTCGCTCTATTCCAATTGCATTATCAGGATTATTCTTATTTGCATCCTGTTTTTTATTCTTCTTTAAGGAACGATACGTATATGTTCGGACAGGTCTATTTTGTATTGTTTGGACAGGAGGAAATATATTGTTTAGCCAGATGTTTAAGAATGGATACGAGTTAATGATTGTACAATTTCCTATCATCATTTATTTCGTTATTATGTTTGTGACGTTTGGATTATTTTTATATGCAGTAAAGCAATTCTTCACACGAGACCGAGGGGGAGTATATGAATGCTTGTTATAGAAAATGTAAGTAAAAATTATGGGGATTTTCAAGCTTTACGTGCCATTCAGATGGAATTTAAAAATGGCATATATGGTTTACTTGCACCAAATGGGGCTGGAAAAACAACGCTTATAAAAATGCTAACAACACTCATTAAGCCAACTGAAGGAGAAATTATATACAACGGACAAAATATTTTTACATTAGATGAGGCGTATCGTAGTGAACTTGGTTATTTACCTCAGCACTTTGGCTACTATAAACACTACACACCAAAACAATATTTGACTTACTTAGCAGCATTAAAGGGTTTACCGAAACATGCAGTTGCTTCTCGTATAGATGAAGTACTTGAAATGGTTGCACTTATAGAGGTTAAAAATAAAAAAATGCGTAAATTTTCAGGTGGAATGATTCAAAGAATTGGGATTGCACAAGCTTTGCTGAATGATCCACGTATTCTTATTTTGGACGAACCAACAGCGGGACTTGATCCAAAGGAACGTGCTCGATTTCGTCATCTGTTATCAGACCTTGCGAGAAATCGTATTATTATTATTTCAACTCATATTGTATCGGATGTTGAATCGATAGCGAATGAAATTATCATGATTAAAAATAAAGAGCTTTTGTATAAAAAGGATGTTACCTCCATTTGTGCAACATTGCAGGGGATGGTATTTGAAACAGAGGTTAAATTTGAGGAGTTTACAAGTTTCAGAAAGCAATATGTCACACTAGCAGAGAAACAAGAAAATGGAGAAATGATTGTTCGATTTGTTGCAGAAAATAAGAAAGATTCAACATGGAGGGAAATGATACCGCAGCTTGAGGATGTATTTTTATACGAATATGCAGATGAAAGTACAAGTGGGTAACAAAGATGCGTATTACGTTACTTGAGCTACAAAAGGTATTTCGTTCTCCTTTTCTTCTTCTCTTAATGGTAATTTTTATAGGGTTTAATATCTTTTTTATCGTTTCTAATGCACATTGGAAAGATGAATTGAAAGTTGTAAACAAGATTGTAAATAATTATGGACTCACTTTTAATGATGAGACATTAAAGCAGATGGAAAGTGATATCAATGATAAGCTTACTAGCATTGATAAGACACAAAGTTCGGCAGAAAAATTTTTCACTAACTTAACATCTGAAAAATATGAAGCATATGATTTAAAAAAACAAAAGGAAATTGATGAATTATCGTTATTTTATATGTATCATTCACAGGCAATATCACTTGATGAGCGATATTATGCTATCGATATAAAGGCAATCGGTGAAGATACAAAAAAAATGTACCACATTACTAGTACAGCAAGTAATTGGATCGATACAAATTTTAATGAAGTAGAAAAGCGTTTTAATAAGTTGATTGAAGATGAAGAGTATAAATCGTGGTTTTTTGCAGCAGACCCTTATCGAATGCATAGTCATTTATTTCGTTCAATTATGAAAATGATTGTAGTTGAAGGAGCATTAATGGTTGTATTGTTGTCTGCATATATTGCTTGTTTTGAACGAGATAATCGCACAAGCCACTTAACCTTTTCAACGAAAATTGGACGAACATTGATGGTAAGAAAATGGTTTGCCTCTTTGTTTGGTACAACGTTAGCATTCAGTATATTAGTTGGGATAACGCTAGTTACTTATTTCACCGTATATGATTATAGTGGTCTGTGGAATGTACCTATTACGAGCGGATTGAACTGGGAATATAATTTGCCATATGTTACTTGGTGGAAGTTATCATTTCTTTCTTATTTGTTACTAGTAATTCTTATCATATTTATTACACTACTTCTTATTAGTACATTGACCTTTGCACTGTCAATATTCGTTCGAAGTAGCTATATTACGGCAATTACAACTTATTTATTGCTAGTTTTTATGTCTGTTATCCCAGGCAAAGTTAGTTTTTCTCCCATATTACTTTTAATAAGTCATTTTAACTTATCGTTATTGCTATTAAATCCACATATGTATTTTAACGGTTTATCTGGATTAACAGGCTTTAAGTATCATGAAATAGGAACGTTATTTGCGTGGACAATTATTATATTAGTAGTATTGAAAATTAGCTTTGTTGAATTTCAACGAAAGGATATTCATTAATATGAACATATTCTGGATGGAATTAAAGAAAATAGTTTCTTGGCCGGTTGTTGCAATGGTAATTGTGTTAAATGTTTTATTATTTT
>JBJEFI010000166.1:0-4537 GCA_051873875.1 Bacillaceae bacterium
AGGTCGTTCAAACCATAAAAAATATGTTTTTTGTCGCTCAATTCGAATGTACATACAAAGCCTGTAATCTTGCTATCTGATACATAGCAGTCGTGCCAAAGCTCGATGAATGTTTCTTGATTGTCTAACCGTGCCAATAAATGACTCAAACTTTTTCCTCCTCTCCACTGGAAAGGAACGCGTACCTATGCTATATTAATAGCAATAAAATATGAAAAGGGTACACGAATCCCTTTACCAAAGAAAGCTCCTCAGGTCGCCAAACTAGAGGGAGCTTTTTTTATTTGTCTATAATTCTAACAAAACGTACTAGCATTTACTAGAAAATGTAGAAAAAGAATGTGAAAAGTCCAGTAATTTTCCTCCTGCTATATACAATTATAGAACTCACAAAATGTGAGTTCTATTGAGGCTGTAAGTATAGAGAGGGAAAATTTAATCACTTCAACACTCCTTTATATTTATTAGCCCATCATACTCATCATCATTTTCATACCATTCTCGATCATTTTTATCATTCCAATCGAGCAATATATTCCCTTTCTCATCTATCTTTATTTTCTTTGGGTGAAAGTTTAGTTCCTTGTGAATTTTACTCAATTCAACTGCAAGTTCCTTGATCGACATACTTTCTAAATCCTTTTTAGATATCCAAAAATTCCTCCGTGCATTTATTTTGTTCTAGAAAAAACATGCCCTCTTGCAAGAAAAAACTTTTATCATTACTACATATCATGAGGAAAAATAGTTAGAAGAGCATAAGGGAAAACTGCTATCACTTTTAGTGATAGACTAGGCAAAGCCTAGTGTTTTCGTGATAGCATGAAATTTTAATTTTGGCACACCTTGTGTCACTCTAAAATCGTTAATTGGCACAGCTTGTACCACCTTTTTTTATTGCGTAATGCCTTAAAATCGAGCGAAGTGACATAACAAATTGTTGCAGCTATTTATCATTACGAAGTAAAGTAAATGGCCGCAATAATTTGTAAAGGTTTTAGGATTTATCCTAACAAGACAAAAACATCGTTTTTTGGGTTTGTATATACAAACCCGTAGCTTGCCCTTCTCTTTTTTATTCCAATCTGCAATCCTATCCCCTTACAGGGCGCAATTATACATAGATTAAAAATCTATGTCATTGCGAAAAGAAAAAGCTCACTTAAGTGAGCTTGATTGGCTAAAGCCAAATTGCAATATCACCTACGGAAGAATCTATAAAATTCCCCCATCGTGTTCTTTTCAACTGGAACAGGTCATCGAAAACGTCCAGCCATCGTTGGAAATCGTTAAACATTTAAAATTATCAATAAATTTTGCTTTAATTACCTTATTCATTCAATCGTTAATGATATCTTCATTAAAATTACCATACTTACTTTTCGCCTTTCCTTTTATAACATATTCCATATATGTACCACCATTCTCTTCTTTATTAAATCTACTTATATAATCGCTATCATTATAAGATGCATATATTATGGTGAAATTTTCTTTATTTTCAATCAGTGAAACTGTTATCCCTAAATCTATTCTAGCTGAGTGTAATAACCAGTGTTCACTTTTAATTTCTATGTCTTGATCGTGTAAAATATAAGTAAGAATTTTAAGTAAATCTTCTCTTATGTCTTTTCTAACATACTCAGAAATATCCTTTTGGAAATCATCGTCTTTGGAATGAATTTCTATTGAATCGATACTTTCAAACTTTTCTATTTGTTCGTAAAATCCGATTGATTTAGGTAACCATTTTATCGGAATAGAAGGTGTTAAATAATAGATAAAAACGAAACCTACTATAGAAAATATAAAAGCTAACCTTAATAATTTTATATTTGCAAATCTTTTTACTAAAAAGTAGCCTATTAATATTCCTATGGGAATATTAAACATACCAAATGTAGTATCGATTTTTAAATAAATTAAAAGTAATGCATAGAGTATAATAACTTGTAAGTAGACCCAAAAAATTTTTTTTGTTTGCAGTTGAATAGTAATTGTAATCAATAATAAAAATCCGAATATAAAAATGACAAATTTCATACGTTATCCTCACAATCCATAGATAATAAAAAATAATAAAACTAGCTAATTATATAATTAGCTAGTTTTATTATTTTTTATTATAGCATTAACTTCCAATTGTCAAATTGAAATCCAACGCAAATTCTTGAGCTAACCATCCAGGAGGTACGTCTATAGATAATGGTCCTATACTAACTCCTCCTGTAATAGGAGCAAGTGAATGAATATATACTGCTCGGAATTTCCCAGTTTCATTTGTGTATAATGATCTACTTACTTTTACATCCTGAGATAATCCTCCTATCATAGCTTCAGGCCAAACGGCAAATTTTGCGGATATTCCATATATTGCTTGTGTTACATGCATAGGATTCTCTTTGAAATTCGGTAAAAGGAAGTAATGACTTCCGACACTATTGGCAACACCGGTAAATTTATTATCCCAAGCCATAGCAATATGATCAAAGTTCCCCCAAACCAGAGGAGCACTACTCCAAGAAAAATCTAAAAATGCTTTATAACGATATTCGTAAGTACCTGTTTGAGTTTTAGTTACAAAAGCTGAAAATGACAATTTACCATCTTCGCGGTGTTTTCCAGCATCAAGGACAGAAATTCCCCCATTAGTAGATTCTATAGATAAAGGTTCACTCATCTTAAGAACAGAAATACCAGCTTTTTCACTATATTTCATCCTATCATTATTCATTATTTGATTAACAATTTCTCTATTTTTATCAGTTACCTTTATTTTTTTTCCATCTAAGCTATTGTAATACTCTGCTACGGATACTTCATAATCTCCTCTTTCACCTTCAGAAGTAGCTATCTTCTCTTTTGTATATACATTCATACTTTCTATTTCTTCTACACTAAACCCTTTTTCCAATAAAATAGATTCGGTTGACACTACATCTTCTGTTGTTGAAGCGTCAACCGAATTCCCTAAACTAAGTATAAAGAAAGCTACTAAACAAAACATAATATTCTTACCTATTTTAACCAATTATATCCCCCCTTTTTTTATTGTAGATTAAAATCTACAAAAAAATACAATATATATCAAATACAATAGTTTTGTATTTTTTTCTTGTTTTTTGTAGATTTTTATTATAACTATTGCAAAAATATCCTCTGAAGAGTAAATACAGAAATGTTCAAATTATTTTCTGATACATTCCCCTCTAAAAAACAAACGCTTAGATCACATAAGAGTTTAAAAAAGTTATATACTCAACAAATCCCCCTACCATCTACCGTCTTTTAAAAGGACATATCAATACACTTTTTATTTTTTTCTTCTAAACCAAGACTTAACTACATCGATTTTCACTTCTAATTTATCAGCGATTTCTTTATGTTTAATTATTATAATCAGACAGATTTCTTTGAACTTGTCCTTTCGTTCAAAGTACTTATGCGCGGCATTATAGGCCTTACTTTTAATTTTAATGATTTTCATAGTGCGAATATATACACCATTCTTCATCTTACGATGCAACAGAAAACAGCAAAATAAAATATGTCCTTTGGGACACAAAAAAGCAAAGTAATATTATACTTTGCCTCAAAAATCTCTTTGGTTTACTTTGTATTGTAAAATCACTAATTTAATAGTCTAACTTACATTACATACCAATCCAATAATCATAGCTTATTCCCTACAATAACGGCATCTTGCTTCTTGAGAAAATAAATTAACGATTTGCCCATGTCCTCTGCTCACCCTTCTCATCCTCCAGACAATAGTCTGCGCTCTTGAAATAAATCAGACCACTTTACCGTATTTTATTTCAATGGATTACCGTATTCATCCTTTGTTTTTGGATAATACTTGTGCAACTCTTCAATCGCCTTCTCGATACATTCGTGCGCCTTTTTATTATCTGGCTCCGATTCTTTAAAAACGTCCAGCCATCTTTGTAAATCGCTAATAACATGATCCATATTAAACATCTCTCTTTTCTAAATCAGATTTACTTCTTTTAGTTGTTCCAGCTAAGAACGGTATCCGTTCGCCATCGATAACACCTTCAAGGTCAGGGAAAGCAAAGAATTCCTCGCGCTCCTTGTCATCATCAAGAACGGCCCAAAAGCCTTCTCGATCTTCGTCAATCCCCGTTATCGTTCCATGATAGTAAAGCGTTTCTTCTTCATGCTTAACAGTCCAAAAATGAACAATTATCGTTACATAGTCGCCTTCTGCATAATCAAAAGTTTCCGGTAACAGCGTTCCAGGCTTATAATTCACGTCCATGCTTCTCCAGCTCCTTTAGGATTAATCAAAAACACTGAAATGTTTCAACACATTATGGGTTTCTTCGTCTGTAATACCGATATAACGTAGCGTGATGGAAGGATGTGAATGATTCAGGATGCCCTGCAGCATAGCCACATCCTTCGTTTGCTTGTAGAACCAATATCCAAACGTCTTTCGCAACGTATGATTGCCCACACTTTGCACGTCGGCAAAGTCAGCAGCTTTATTCAATTGGCGATAAGCCTGTGTCGG
>JBJEFI010000167.1:0-24132 GCA_051873875.1 Bacillaceae bacterium
CCTTCAAGAATTTTTCTAACTGAAGAGAATAAAACCGCCAATTTTTTTACAGCCGAGGAATGAATACCACAAAAAAATAGTTATCGCGCTATTTTAAATGATTTTTCGATATTTACGGTCACTCTTTTAAAGAGTTAGAAGAAGAATCTGTAACAGCATTTAAGCTTTCATTAAGTGCAGTTGGGGGGACTTTTAAAAAAACATGCCTCACCCCCTTGTTATATCAACGATTTTTAATACTACAGAGTTCTACAGCCGTTAATAATTAAACCCCTTCATCTAATAAAGGGGTTTTTTATTTCTTTTATCTTGGGTATTTTAACTTCATGGGATCTACATGGTTACTATTTTTTTGCTTTTGCCTAGTTTCTGCTTTATCATTTGCGCTGACATGATTGGCATCACTTGGTAAATTCTTTTTAGAACGGCCAATTCCATTGCTCATTTTTCTCCCTCCTTTTATCATTTCTTGAACTTCTCTTCTTGTATACCCTTTCATCAAAGAGAAGCTTCGTTTTATTTTTCCCTTCCTTTCTTATTCTAAAAGTAGGCAGTCTGTTATTTTTTTGATAGGATTATAAATATGCATTTCAATAAAAGGAGGGATTTGATGTTTGCAAAAACAGCTTATACAAAATCAAAAGAAGAAAATTACATAACCGTAATTAATCAATTAAAACACTTAATAATGAATGAAAAAAATACCATTGCTAATTTGGCAAATGCATCTGCTTTGTTAAATCAGTTTTTAGAGGACGTTAATTGGGTTGGCTTTTATCTTACAGAAGATGACAATACACTTGTATTAGGTCCATTCCAAGGGTTACCAGCATGTATTCGTATTCCATTTAGCAAAGGAGTTTGCGGTGCTGCCGCAACAACGAAAACAACGCAACGTGTCGCCGATGTTCATACATTTCCTGGACATATCGCTTGTGATGGGGCAACTAATTCAGAAATCGTCATTCCAATGATTGTTGATGAAAAAGTAATTGGTGTATTAGATATTGATAGTCCTTCTAAAAATCGCTTTGATGAAATAGATGAAAAATATCTTACTTTATTCGTAGAACAACTACTAGCAAATCATTAAAAAAGCTCACACAAAATTAAATGTGTGAGCTTTCCTTCTATATTATTAGTATTTAATTAACGTGTATTTTTTCTTACCACGACGGATAATTGTAAATTGATCTTCAATACGATCTTTTCCTGTTAATACGTATTGTAATTCTTGAATACGTTCACCATTTACATAAATAGCACCGTTTTGAATATCTTCACGAGCTTGACGTTTTGATGGAGAAATTTTTGCATTTACTAATAAATCTAATAAACTTACTTCCCCTTCTTCTTTTACGTCAAATGAAGGTACATCTTTGAAGCCTTGTTTAATTTCTGCAGCTGTTAAATCAGCAACAGAGCCACTAAATAATGCTTCTGAAATTTTGATTGCTTGTGCTAACGCTTCTTCACCGTGAACAAGTTTTGTTACTTCCGCTGCTAATGCTTTTTGAGCTGCACGTTTTTCAGGTGCTTCTGCCATTTGTTTTTCTAATCCAAGAATTTCTTCATGAGATAAGAATGTAAATGTACGAACATAGTTCATTGCATCACGGTCATCTGTGTTAATCCAGAATTGGTAGAATTCATAAGGCGTTGTTTTTTCTGGGTCTAACCAAATTGCGCCACCTTCTGTTTTACCAAATTTGGTACCATCTGCTTTTGTAACAAGTGGCACTGTTAAGCCGAATGCTTTTGCATCTTCTTCTGATTTACGAATTAATTCAAGACCTGCTGTAATGTTCCCCCATTGGTCACTACCACCAATTTGTAATTTCACGCCATGGTCTTGGTATAATTTTAAGAAATCGTATGATTGTAAAATCATGTAACTAAATTCTGTGAATGAAATACCTGCTTCTAAACGGGAAGCAACAGAGTCTTTTGCTAACATGTAGTTTAGACCAAAGTTTTTCCCAACATCACGTAAGAATGTAATCACGTCTAATTGACCAGTCCAGTCATAGTTGTTTACAACCGTCGCTGCATTTTCACCTTCAAAATCTAAAAAGCGAACTAATTGATTTTTAATACGTTCACTGTACATTTGAACTGTTTCAGTTGTGTTTAATGTACGCTCTGCCTTTTTCCCACTTGGGTCACCAATCATTCCTGTTGCCCCACCAACAAGTGCAACAGGTTTGTGACCTGCAAGTTGGAATCTTTTTAACATTAAGATTGGTAGTAAGTGTCCAATGTGTAAACTGTCTCCTGTTGGATCAAATCCACAGTATAAGCTTACAGACTCATCGTTTAATAATTTTGTTAAGCCTTCTTCGTCAGTCATTTGATTTAATAAACCACGAAATTGTAAATCTTTTAAAATATCCATGTTGTTCTCTCCTTTTTTCTAATAAAATGTAAATCCCATTAGCAGATAGGTTTCGACTGATAATTAATTACGAATGGTTTATTACCGCTTCTTATCTTCTACATTATTCCCTAACATTAATGTACTTTGAAGTAGAAGCTCTCCTTTATTTGGACAATAAAAAACGCCCCTACTGTTAACCAGTAGGGACGCAGAAATTATTAATTAAGCGCGGTACCACCCTAATTGTGAAGAGAAATTCTTCACCACTTCATTGCATAACGGCTCTTCACCGTCTTTTGATTATCACCAAAAGAAACTCCAGGACGTAATTCATAAATAAAAATGTATCAGTTTTCACCAACCACTGACTCTCTATAAGCATTCTTTATTTACTACTTCAACCTTTCAACGTATATTATTAAGATGTATTACTGATTTTTATATCATTATTTCTACTCACTTGTCAAATTTATTTTCATTTTTTATCATGTGCAATCTAAAAAAATGTAAAATAAACTCGAATAGATTATGATATAATCATACTAGCTTAAGGGGGTCATTATGAAAAATAAAGTTACCATATATATACAAAATTTATTAAAAAAAATATGGACTGAACGAAGCTTTCGTTTATCCATTGATATCTTTCGAAACTTGATAAAAACATTAGCTATCATTTTTGTACTCCTTTGTATGTTTGGAGCAGGAATTGGCGCTGGTTATTTCGCCTCCCTCGTTCGCAATGAACCATTAAAAACAAAAAGTGAATTAGCAACAGACATTTATCAATATGAGGAAGCAACAGAATTGTATTTAGCAGGAAATGATTATTTAGGAACACTCCGCACCGACCTATACCGTCAACATGTATCCATCGATAACATTTCTCCACACATTCTAGATGCAATTGTTGCCACAGAAGATGAACATTTTTATGAGCATAATGGGGTTGTACCAAAGGCTGTCTTCCGAGCAATTTTCCAGGAAGCTGCAAATACTTCTATGCAAAGTGGAGGTAGTACATTAACTCAACAGCTTATTAAAAACCAAATGCTTACAAATGACGTTAGCTTTGACCGTAAAGCAAAAGAAATTTTATTAGCAATGCGAGTAGAGAAACTATTTAGTAAAGATGAAATTCTTGAAGCGTATTTAAACGTCGTTCCTTTTGGTCGTAATTCTTCTGGTCAGAACATTGCCGGTATCCAAAGTGCCGCAAAAGGAGTTTTTGGAAAAAACGCGAAAGACGTTTCAATTCCACAAGCAGCCTTTTTAGCCGGTCTTCCTCAAAGTCCGTTTGGATATACTCCATTTACTCAAGAGGGAAAATCAAAAGATAATCTTGAACCCGGTTTAAACCGAATGAAAATTGTATTAAAAAGCATGTTAAGAGCTGGTAAGATTACAGAAAAAGAATATAACAATGCCATTAAATATGACATTACAAAAGACTTTATTAAGCCAGTTCCAGCACCAACTGAAAAATATCCATATTTAACAGATGAAATTGAGCGCCGTTCATTAGATATTTTAGTTGAAATTCTTGCTAAAAAAGATGGATATGAACTTAAAGATTTAGAGCAAAATAATACGTTAAAGAAAGATTATTATACAATTGCGAATCGTGATCTTCGTCAAAATGGGTATAAAATTTATACAACCGTTGATCGAAAAATTTATGATGCAATGCAAAAAGTGAAAGACAACTATTATTTTGGTCCAAAAAAATATAGTAAACTAGCAAAAAAAGAGTTACCTATTGAAGTAGGGGCAATGTTAATTGATAACAATACAGGTGGTATCTTGAGCTTTGTTGGTGGACGAGATCATAAACAGCAACAAGTAAATCACGCAACACAAACACCTCGTCAAAATGGTTCAACAATGAAACCTTTACTTGTATACGCTCCTGCAATTGAAGAAGGGTTATTACAGCCAGGAATGTTAGTAGCTGACGTTCCGACTACTTTCCATATACCAGGACAAAAAGCTTATTCACCAAATAACTTTGACTTTCAATTTCATGGATTATTGCCTGCCCGTGCTGCTTTAGCAGAATCCTATAACTTACCTGTTTTACGTATGTACTACAACATGCAAAAACTAGGATTAGAACCAATGCAATATTTAGAACAAATGGGTTTCAATGACCTTTCACCAACAGATTATGGTCCATTATCTACTTCACTTGGTGGATTAACAACAGGTGTTACAGTTGAAGACAACGTCAATGCTTATACAACTTTTGCCAATGGTGGACAATTTGTTGATGCCTATATGGTTGAACGCATCGTTGATAAAAATGGCAAGGAAATTTACAAACATAAAGTAGAAAAGAAAAAAATATTTAGTCCCGAAACAGCTTACTTAACGATTGATATGATGCGTGATACGACTCAATATGGTACAGGTGCATCTCTTCATCGTCGCATGAATTATTCAAGTGACTGGGCTGCTAAATCAGGGACAACAAATGACCAAAAAGACGTATGGTTTATGGCAACCAATCCAAGTGTTACATTTGGAACTTGGTTAGGATATGACCAACCTATGTACTTGCCTTATGGTACAGCGTTAAAAAATATGATTGTTTGGACCGAGTTTATGAATGCTGCTTATAAAGCTGCACCAAATAAAGTTGGAGCAAATAAAACATTTAAAAAACCAAGTGGTGTTGAATATCGTTCTTTCTGTACTCCTACTGGTGGCGCTCCGACAGCAGCCTGTGCAAAAGCTGGATTAGTAAAAACAGATTTATTTAATAAGAATTTTAGAGCTTCGACAAACAATGTTCTATTCGAAGAAAAATCATATGTAACAATTAAAAATAAAGCATATGCTGTTTTCCCATCAACACCAAAAGAATTTGTACAATCAGGCTTTACCCTAGGAACTGGTGGATATTCCTTTACCTTAGGATTAAAAGGTTACCAAGAAAGTAGTACAGTTCCACAAATTCTCGGTGAAAAAGTATTAACGTTAGAAAAACCAGAAAACATTAGTGATGGTCGTAAACCAAGCAGTGTAGCGAATATTCAATATAAAAATAATGTTTTAACATGGTCTGCTAATAAAGAAAGAGACATTATTGGCTACTATATCTATCGATTTGATCGTGGTTCTCAAGTACCTAAAAAGGTCCGCACTGTTCGAGCAACTGAGGGATTACGATTAAAATTAAGTGGTAATGAAAATGTTACTTATTCTGTAACTGCCGTTGATATTACAGGAAGTGAATCGCAGCTTATTATACCAAAATTCCCAGATGCGCAAAAGCCACCTGAACAAAAACCACCTACTACCGGTGGGAACAAACCAACAAATCCGCCTCCTACTGGTGGAACTAATCCAACAACACCGCCTACTAATAACGGTGGTAATAACCCATCAACTCCACCAAACAACAATGGCGGTCAAGATGGTACACAAAGTTCCACAACTGATGGAAATAATAATACGAGCGATTAAAACTACTAAACTTTCAATTTTAATCAAAAGTAGCTTTCAAAAGGCGTTGCAATAATTATTGCAGCACCTTTTTTATTATAAATATGAAATCGTTGCAAACTTCTATTTTTCAGCTATTCTTCAACGAACAACATTTTAAATTTTTTATTAATCTAACAAAATAACCTTTCCATCTAAAGCACACAAAACCCCGTCCCTCTAAACAAGGGACGGGGTTAACCGCGATACCACCCTAATTCTATTGAAAACAGTTCGTTCATCAATAACACTCAGCAACGTACAATCATACGTGTTCCTTTTAACGGTAGACACCCGTTCAAGCTTACTTGGATTTTCAACTCGACTTCTCGGAGAGGATTTTCACCTATGAACTGAATACCGATTTTCAGCATCTATTGGCTCTCTGTAGAACAGCATCATAACTTACTCTTTCTCATCATTGAATTTGTACGCTTTAATTGGAAATAATTATAGTGTAAGAAAATTTATACTATCAAATTAATCAAAATTTTCAAAGGTTATTTTCAGAAGAATAATCACGAAAAATCCACAAAACAAATTTGTGGATTTTCTTTACTATAACTTAATTTATTAATCTTCTAATGTAGATAAATCGCCTGTTGGTAAGTTTAATTCCCATGCTTTTAAGACACGACGCATAATTTTACCACTTCTTGTTTTCGGTAATTTATCACGGAATTCAATTTCACGTGGGGCCGCATGTGCAGCTAATCCTTTTTTCACGAATAAGCGAATCTCTTCTTTTAATTCGTCACTTTGCTCAAAATCTTCACGTAATGCAATAAATGCTTTAATAATTTCACCACGGATTGGGTCTGGTACTCCAATTACACCAGCTTCCGCAATAGCAGGATGTTCAATTAATTTACTTTCTACTTCAAATGGACCTACTCGCTCACCAGCCGTCATAATGACATCGTCAATACGACCTTGGAACCAGAAGTAACCATCTTCGTCCATATACGCTGAATCTCCTGATACATACCATTCATCATTTAAGAAGTATGATTCATATTTGGCTTGATTATTCCAAATTGCACGCATCATCGAAGGCCAGCCTTTTTTAATCGCTAAGTTCCCCATACGATAAGGTGGCAATTCATTTCCTTGATCATCGACAATTGCTGCTCCAACACCAGGAATTGGTTTACCCATAGAACCTGGACGAATTTCCATACAAGGATAATTACAAATCAATTGTCCGCCTGTTTCTGTCATCCACCATGTATCATGAATACGTAACTGGAATACATTCATTCCCCAACGAACAACTTCTGGATTCAATGGTTCTCCTACACTTAAAATATGACGTAATGAACTTAAATCATATTTCTTAATGATTGTATCACTAGCCCCCATTAGCATACGGAACGCTGTTGGAGCACTATACCAAACTGTTACACCATAATCTTCAATTGCTTTATACCAAATATCTGGGCTAAAGCGTCCGCCAATGATAACGTTTGATGCACCATGTAACCAAGGTCCAAAGGCACCATAAGATGTTCCTGTTACCCAACCTGGATCTGCTGTGCACCAATAAACATCATCAGCTTGAAGGTCTAATACAATTTTAGCAGTTTGATAATGTTGAATCATTGCATTATGAACGTGTAAAACACCTTTTGGTTTACCTGTAGAACCAGATGTATAATGTAAAATTAGTCCATCTTCACGGTCTACCCATTGAACGTCTAATTTCTTACTTGCATATTCCATTCCTTTATTAAAATCGACAATTTTTCCGCCTTCTTCAACATCTGCTCCAACTAAGAAAACTGTTTTTAAGGATGGCAATTCATCCATTGGAACACGGTGTAGTAATTCAGGAGTTGTCACTAACACTTTTGCTTCACTATCTTCTAAACGATCTTTTACAGCCCCTTCCATAAAGGCTTCAAAAAGAGGACCAACAATTGCACCTAGTTTAATTGCTCCAAATAAAACGAAATATAACTCTGGTGTACGAGGCATAAAAATAAAGACACGGTCTCCTTTTTCTACATCCCCGTATTGTTTTAATACATTTCCCGCCTTATTTGAGTTATCCATCATTTCTTTAAATGTATATTTCTCTTGGCGAGTTGCATCGTGATAATATAATGCCACTTTATTTTTTTTCTCAGATAAAGCATGACGGTCAATACATTCATGTGCCATATTCACACGATTGCTATTGTACCAACTAAATTCTTTTTCAACTTCCGTCCACTCAAAGTTCGCATATGCATCTTCATAGCTTGTCAAATTATGACTTCCTTTAATGCTTGAAAGCGTTTCAATTTTCATTTACATGTCCTCCTTTATCTGTTTACAAAATTTATTATAACCGAAATTTCTGAATTTTTTGTGTTTTTTTAAAAAAAATTTATTTTCTTTTTGACAAATTTCGATTAACATCTCCATTTACATGTTTTACTATTAGAGTGAGAGTATTTTCACAAAGGGGATGTCAAATCGAATGATCCATAAAAAAGTGTACAATGCCCAAAAGATTCATACACACCATGGGGAGGTCATTGTTGAAGGTCCTGTACCTGCAACCCAACTAGAAACATATGACTTTCATGAAGATCTTACTGCTTTCCGTATTGCAGATAAACAACGAGAAGCCATAATTGAAATATCACAATTACCAGAAGCACGTATTATTATTGCTAGACATCGTAATACCATTGTTGGATATACTACATTCCTTTATCCTGATCCGCTTGAACGATGGTCAGAAGCAAATATGGATAATTTAATTGAGCTTGGCGCAATTGAAGTAATTCCTGCCTTTCGAGGTTGCAGAGTTGGAAAAACCATGTTAGAAGTAGCGATGATGGATGATGCAATGGAGGATTATATCATTATTACAACTGAATATTATTGGCACTGGGATTTAAAAGGAACTGGCTTAAATGTATGGGACTATCGAAAAGTAATGGAAAAAATGATGAACGCAGGTGGTTTAACATGGCTTGCAACCGATGACCCTGAAATCTGTTCCCATCCAGCAAATTGCTTAATGGCCAGAATCGGAAGCCGAGTTGATTTAAAATCGATTCAACAATTTGATTCCATTCGCTTTAAAAATCGATTTATGTACTAATTAAAGCTATAATCATAGTCAAACAAGGGGGATTTTGCAATGTTAGTAGAAGAAATTATGAATCGAAATGTTGCTACATTGATGGAGGAAAATACATTAAATGATGCATTGAATTTACTTCGTGATCATGATATTCGTCACGTTCCTGTTATTGATGAAGAAGGATATTTAATTGGTATTGTAACAGACCGAGATATTCGATCTGCCTGTCCTTCTTACTTTGATAGTGACTTCTTTGAAAAAATAAAACAAATAAAAATCCGAGAAATTATGAAAACAAATGTTATTACTTGTTTTCCTTTAGATTTTGTAGAAGAATCAGCATTGACAATGTATGAAAATCGAATCGGTTGCATGCCTGTTATTCAAAATAATCAATTAGTCGGAATTATCACAGAATCAGATGTGCTGCATACACTTTTAGCATTAACAGGCATTAATCAACCAAGTTCACAAATTGAGATTAAGTTTGAAGACAAGCCAGGGATTGTTAGCGATATTCTTAATATCATCGGACAAAAAAATGTCAATATCGTTAGTATTTTAATTTATCCATCAAAGGAACCTTTTTATAAAATCTTAACGATACGTGTGCAAACGATTAATCCACTAGAGCTCATTCAATATATAAAATCTGAAGGCTACGACGTACTTTGGCCTTCTCTTTAGGATGTGACCTTCATGAAAAAGGATTGTGCATTCATTTACTCTAGTGATTTTGATACATATCAGTTTAATAAAGATCATCCTTTTAATCAGATTCGTGTAAAAATTGTTTATGATTTATTAACGAAAGCAGGCTATTTGAAGGAGGACGTATTAGTAGCTCCAAGAATGGCTACTGATGAAGAGCTATTACTAATCCATGACCAAGCCTTTATCGATGCAGTAAAAGCCGCTGGGAAAGGAGAACTGGATTCTCAAAAAGCGCTTATGTTTGGATTAGGAACAGATGATGTTCCTATTTTTCCTAATATGCATGAAGCTGCCGCTCTTCTCGTTGGTTCTACTTTAACAGCCGTAGATGAAGTATTAGAAGGACGAGCAACCCATGCCTTGAATTTAGGTGGGGGTCTCCATCACGGTTTTCGTGGGAAGGCATCTGGCTTTTGTATTTACAATGATTCTTCTGTCGCCATTAAATATATCCAACAAAAATACGGCTACCGTGTTCTATACATTGATACGGACGCTCATCATGGTGATGGTGTACAATGGGCCTTTTACGATGACCCCACTGTTTGTACCTTCTCTATGCATGAAACAGGTCGTTACCTTTTTCCTGGTACTGGTGCTGTAAATGAACGAGGCCATGGGCAAGGGTATGGTTTCTCTTTTAACATTCCATTGGATGCGTTTACAGAAGACGAGTCTTTTTTATCCATTTATAAAAAAGCTCTTCCAGAAATTATTCACTTTTTTAAACCAGATGTGATTATTTCGCAAAATGGCGCAGATGCTCACTATTACGACCCATTAACTCATTTATCAAGTACCATTAATATTTATCGAGAAATTCCTAAATTAGCACACGAATTAGCACATGAATATTGTGATGGTCGCTGGATTGCTTTAGGTGGAGGTGGATATGATTACTGGCGCGTTATTCCTCGAGCTTGGTCGTTTATTTGGCTGGAAATGAACGGAATTCGGGATGTTTCTGGTATGCTTCCATTGGATTGGATTGATACATGGCGCAACCGAGCAAGTCTGGATTTAGTAACACAATGGGAAGACCCAGAAAATCTATATAAACCTATTCCACGTAAACAAGAAATTGAAGAAAAAAATAATAAAATGCTTCAGCAAGCATTAAATATGATTCCTAAAAAAATGCGATTAACGGAGTAATTTAGAAAAACCGCAAACGGTCCTTTCAATATTACTTAGCAATAGCAAGGGGGATTGAAAGGAGTCTCTCGACAGGTGTTGGAAGCTCATCCCAAAAAGTCTGCTCTTCGATTTTTTTAGATGAGATGAAATATCCCAAGAGACAACTGAAGGTTAGAAACTTGTATAAGGTTCGAAATTTTATACTTTCTTATTTCATAAAAAAAGAAGCTATCCTTAAAAGAAAGCTTCTTTTTTATTTCTATTATTGTCCAGCTTTTGTTGATTGACGAACTTGAACACGATGAGGAAGAATGACATTTTTATCTTCCACATTTTCTTTGTTCATTAATTTCGTTAATAAGCGCATTGCAACTGCACCGATATCATACATTGGCTGTACAACTGTAGTTAACTTTGGACGTACCATTGTTGCTAGTTTTGAATTATCGAAACCAATTATTTCTAATTGCTCTGGAATATTTACGCCTGCATCTTGAGCTGCATGGATAACACCTAATGCCATTTCATCTGTTGCAACGAAAATAGCTGTTGGTTTGTTTTCAAGTGCCCATAATTGTTCAAATGCCTCAATTCCTGATTCATATGTAAAATCACCTGATATAACAAGTTCTTCATCGTATGGAATGTTCGCTTCAGCTAATGCATTTTTATAGCCTTCAAGCTTTTTAATTGTAACACCTGATAAATAATCCGTACCACGAACATAAGCAATACGTTTATTTCCGTTGTTAACTAACATTGTTGTTGCATCATATGCACCTTGCGTATAATCAATATTAACAGATGCTGTATCATGTTTATCATCAACAGATGCTGCTAATACGATTGGTACTGGAGAACGGTCAAATTCTTCTACTAATTCATCCGTAATACTTGTACCCATGAAGACAATTCCATCTACTTGCTTTCCAAGCATTGTATTAATTAAGTGTAGCTCTTTCTCTTTATTTTGATCTGAGTTACTTAAAATGATGTTGTATTTATACATTGTTGCAATATCTTCAATTCCACGTGCTAATTCTGCAAAGAACACGTTAGAAATATCAGGGATAATAACCCCAACTGTTGTTGTTTTTTTACTTGCTAATCCACGTGCTACTGCATTTGGACGATATCCTAAGCGTTCAATCGCCTCTAATACTTTCTTTCTCGTTGTAGGTTTTACATTTGGATTTCCATTTACTACACGAGATACTGTAGCCATTGATACATTGGCTTCTCTCGCTACATCATAAATTGTTACATTCATCCTTCGCCACTCCTTTATTCATTTGTGTCACAGTCATTCATCCATTTGTTTTTATCATTTGCAAATTGTGTCATTATATAAGTATTGAAATAAAGAAATCGACACCTTTCTAAAAGATGTCGAATAATTTTTCAATAACGTTAATCGCAATTGACTATTATTATAACAAAAAAGAAAATAATTTTCATTAATTATTTTCATAATATATTTACTTTATTTTTGTCATTTCTCTTACATTTTTCATAAATGTATCAAATTGTTCAAAATTCATTTGTTGTGCAGAATCTGATAACGCCACTGCAGGGTCTGGGTGTACTTCTGCCATGACACCATCTGCACCAATGGCAATAGCTGCTTTTGCTGCCGGTAATAATAAATCACGTCGTCCTGTAGAATGAGTTACATCAACAAATACTGGTAAGTGAGTTTCTTGCTTTAAAATTGGTACAGCGGAAATATCTAACGTATTTCTCGTTGCTCGCTCATACGTACGAATACCACGCTCACATAAAATGATTTGATCATTTCCTTGAGCCATAATATACTCTGCTGCATAAATGAATTCTTCAATTGTAGCAGCTAAGCCACGTTTTAATAACACTGGTTTTTTCACATTTCCAGCTGCTTTTAATAAATCAAAGTTTTGCATATTGCGTGCACCAATTTGAATGACATCCACATAGTTACATGCTTCTTCAATATCACTTGGACTCATAATTTCACTAATAACAGCTAAGCCAAACTCATCAGCTGCTTGACGCATCATCTTCAATCCTTCGAAACCTAAGCCTTGGAAATCATATGGAGATGTACGTGGTTTGAATGCACCTCCACGGAATAAGGTTAACCCTTGCGCTTTAACAGCTTCCGCCGCTGCATAAACTTGTTCATAACTTTCTACTGCACAAGGTCCTGCGACCATATATTGTTCACCATTTCCAATTTGTAAATCTTTAATAGTTACAATCGTATTTTCTTGTTTTTTCTTTCGAGAAACTAATAATACTTTTTGACGTTCATCGTCTTGTAAATCCACACCAGCTTTAAAAATAGTCTTAAAAATATGTTGAATTGTTTTTGTATCAAAAGGTCCAACATTTTTTTCTGCTATGTATTCCATCATTTTTCGTTCACGAACTGGATCAAATGTTTTAATCCCATGTTTTTCTTTAATTCGTCCCACTTCTTGAACAATCTCGCCTCTTTGGCAAAGTAAATCTAATATTTGTAAATTAATATCATCAATTTTATCGCGTAATGTCTCTAATTCACGTGTCACCGTTTGTCATCTCCTCGCTGTTATTGTTTTTCCATTTTACACATTCTTTCACAAAAATAAAAGAAGAAAGAACTAGCTTGTTCTTTTTTAACTAAAAAAAGGATACTTAAATGGCATTAACGCCTTTAAGATCCCTTCTCATCTTTATCCGATATTTTCTTTTAGCGCTTCTTCTTTAATGTTCCAATGAGATGTATGCCATACAACTTTTCCATCTTTCACAAGTAATACTTGTGGAGATTCATGCTTAATGCCATAGTGACTAGCAATTTCATTAGATAATTCTCTAGAATCTTGAACGAACAGCATGTACGCAGGTACTTGGCATGTTTCCATAAACGAATGAAATGCATCATACGCCATTGCACTAATGTCACACGTTACACTATGTTTGAAAATGATAAAGGTTTTATCTTTGATCTGTTGAAAATCATCTACTGTATTAATCTTTGTAATCATATCTATCCGTCTCCTTTTTTCTTTTTTTCTTAAATCGATTTGTAAATTCTGAAATCATGCTTATCCATTGTAACATTTCATATAATTTCTCCGCACCCATTTCAACTTGGTCCAAAAACTCAGTTGAAAGCTTACGAACACGTCCATTTACATCTTTTACAGTATCGCCTACTTCTTCTACTGTTTGCGTTACTTCATTAACTGTTTTTACTGTTACTTCTACTTCTACTGCAATATCATTTGCTTTCTTTAGTAGTTCCTCTGTTTCCCTTGTAATACCTTCAATTTGTTGTTGCGCTGTTTTTAATGTTCCCGATACTTCCGATAATGTTTCTGATGTTTCTCTTAATGTAATATCTGCTGTTTTTAATAATCGAACTAAATAAGCAACTAAAACGACAAAGGCTGCTGCAATTACAACCACACTACCATAAACAAAATACATATTTTCTCACTCCTACTATTATTTTCTTTATCTCTATACTACCATGCTAACTTGTTATTTCAACAATCGCTATAAAAATTATTCGAATTTCGACAAATATCTACCCTTATATAGTAAACATTTCCTATCAAATAGGATAGAATAGAAGATGTGATAATATACAAGAAGGGTGATGTAATATGAAAGATCCACGTATTACAACGTTGGCAAAAAACTTAATTAACTATTCTGTCAACCTACAAAAAGGCGAGAAAGTATTAATTGAAAACTTTGGTTTACAAAAAGAGCTAGTAACAGCATTAGTAGCCGCTGCTTACGAAGCTGGGGGCTATCCATTTGTATCAATTAAAAACCACGAAGTAGACCGTGCGTTATTAATGGGGGCAACAGAAGATCACTTCAATATGATTGCTGACTTCGAAGCAGATGTAATGAGTAAAATGGATGCTTATATCGGTCTTCGTTCAGGAGATAACATCAACGAATTAGCTGATGTTCCAGCAGACAAATTGAAAGTACAAGGGGATACTGTTGGGAAGAAAGTACACCGTGACATTCGTGTTCCAAAAACAAAATGGTGTGTACTTCGCTATCCAAATGCCTCAATGGCTCAATTAGCAAAAATGAGCACAGAAGCATTCGAAGATTTCTATTTCGATGTATGTAACTTAGATTACAGCAAAATGGCAGATGCCATGACATCTTTAGTAGATTTAATGAATAAAACAGATAAAGTACATATTAAAGGACCTGGAACAGATTTAACGTTCTCTATTAAAGATATTCCAGCAATTAAATGTGCAGGGTCTGCAAACATTCCTGATGGAGAAGTATACACAGCACCTGTTCGCGATTCTGTAAATGGTACAATCTCATACAACACACCATCTCCTTACAGTGGATATACATTTGAAAATGTAAAATTAACATTTAAAGATGGAAAAATTATCGAAGCAACAGCTAATGACACAGAACGCATTACAAAAATCTTTGATACAGATGAAGGTGCACGTTACATTGGTGAATTCGCAATTGGTGTGAATCCATATATTTTACACCCAATGGGTGACATTTTATTTGACGAAAAAATCGATGGCAGCTTCCACTTTACACCTGGTCAAGCATATGATGAAGCAAACAACGGAAACAAATCGAACATTCACTGGGATTTAGTATGTATTCAACGTCCTGAATACGGTGGCGGTGAAATTTATTTTGACGATGTATTAATTCGTAAAGATGGTCGTTTCGTTATTCCAGAATTAGAATGCTTAAATCCTGAAAACTTAAAATAATAATTTACGTCTTCATGTACATACTATAAGTACCTTTAAACAAGAAGGGAGTCTTTTCGTATGGCAATGAAAGATACAAGTAAAGCAGCTCAAAAAAGTTCAGTTGACCAATTTGGGCACTCTCCAAATTCTGCTCATTCAAAGAGTGAAAAAATGGAGAAATATCATCAAGAATATATGAAACAAAAAAAGAAATGAGGAATTCCCTCATTTCTTTTTATTTTACTAATGCTTCATATGCTTTTTGATATTTTTGAATGTCACCTGCACCCATGAAAATAAGAACTGCATCTTCGTGTTTACGTAGTGTATTTACTACTTCTTCTACAATTGTTTCTGCACCGTCAATTTTTTTACAAAGATCATTAATTGTTAACTCTCCTGTATTCTCACGAGCAGAACCAAAAATATCACATAAATATACTTTATCTGCTTTTTGTAAGCTTTGTGCAAATTCATCTAAAAATGCTTGAGTACGAGAAAACGTATGTGGTTGGAAAATAGCTACAACTTCACGTTCTGGAAACTTTTGTCTAGCTGCTTCAATCGTTACGTTAATTTCTGTTGGGTGATGTGCATAATCATCAATTAACACTTGTTTTCCAATTTCTTTTTGATTAAAACGACGTTTCACACCATTAAATGTGCGAAGTCCTTCTTGAATTGTTTCCACATCAATTTTTTCATAATGGCATAATGCAATAACTGCTAGTGCATTTAAAACACTATGGTTTCCATAACCATTAATATCAAATGTTGCAAAATAGTCATTGCGAATAAACACATCAAACGTTGTACCTTCCGTATGTTTATTAACATTGCGCGCTTGGAAATCATTGTGTTCTCCAAAACCATAGAAAATAACCGGTACTTTTGCTTGGATCTTTTGAAGATGTTCATCATCCCCACATGCAATAATACCTTTCTTCACTTGCATTGCCATTTCTTGGAATGCACTAAATACATCATGAATATCTTTAAAATAATCTGGATGATCGAAATCGATATTTGTCATAATTGCATAATCTGGATGATAACTTAAAAAGTGACGGCGATATTCACATGATTCAAACACGAAATATTCACTATCCTTCATACCGCGTCCTGTTCCATCACCGATAATAAATGATGTTGGTTTTGCTCCTCCAATGACATGAGACAATAATCCTGTTGTCGATGTTTTTCCATGAGCACCTGAAATCGCAATGGATGTGTAATTCTCCATTAAATTCCCAAGGAAATGATGATAGCGTTTCATTGGAATACCTAATTCTTTCGCTGCTACAACTTCCTCGTGTGTATCAGGAAACGCATTTCCAGCAATGATAAATTGACCTTCTTTAATATTACTTTTCGTAAATGGCAAAATAGAAATACCGCGTTTTTTTAATTCTATCTCTGTAAAAAATTGCTTTTCTAAATCCGATCCTTGTACTTCATTTCCCATATCAGAAAGAACTTGAGCAAGTGCACTCATCCCTGTTCCTTTAATTCCTATAAAATGATAACTTGTCATCCTGTAGAACCTCCACGTTCTCTTTCTATATCAACCGCCTATGTAAAGACAGTATATGATTCATTGTTAAAAATGTTAAATGTATCAAAATAACATGTACCATTATACCACTAAATCACAAAACTAACCACGTTCTATCGTTATAAAAAATGAAAGGGGCCTTTCATCTATATGATAAAAGATAGATAAACGGCCCTATTGAATAGTTGAAAGTAAGATTAAATCGTTAAATTAAACTTATTTTTATCCTTCTGCCATCCCAACTAAATCATCTTGTGAAATTAACACTTCTCTTGGTTTACTTCCTTTTGCTTCTGAAATAATGCCTCGACTCTCCATCAAGTCGATTAATCGCGCAGCACGATTATACCCAATTCTGAAACGACGCTGTAGCATAGATGCAGAAGCTCCTTCTTGCTCCACTACATATTCACATGCTTCCAAAAATAACTCATCTTCACTTTCCGTATGAGCAACTTTAGCTAACAACTCTTCTTTTTGGAATAAATAATTTGGAGCCATTTGCTCTTTTACATGATTAACGACTTGTTCAATTTCATCATCGGATACATACACACCTTGAAGGCGAATCGGTTTTGATTCTCCATTATTTAAAAATAACATATCTCCACGCCCAAGTAATTTCTCCGCTCCACCAACATCAATAATTGTTCGTGAGTCTACTTGAGAAGAAACAGTAAAAGCAACTCGAGTTGGAATATTTGCTTTAATTAACCCTGTAATAACATCCACAGAAGGACGCTGAGTTGCTACAATTAAATGAATACCACATGCTCGTGCTTTTTGAGCGATGCGACAAATGGACTCCTCTACATCTCCAGGGGCAACCATCATTAGATCGGCTAACTCATCAATGACAATGACTAAGTATGGTAACGTTTCTTGATTATGACGTTGTGCTAAATCATTATAACGTATTAAATCACGGGCTCCAGCATGAGCGAATAATTCATAACGGCGTTCCATTTCTTCTACTGCCCATTTTAAAGCAGCAGTTGCAGCCTTGGCATCTGTAATAACAGGTGAAACTAAATGTGGAATATTGTTATATGGCGCCAATTCTACCATCTTTGGATCAATTAGAAGCAACTTCACTTCATGAGGCATTGCTTTATACAAAATACTCACTAGCAAGGAATTGATACATACACTTTTCCCTGATCCAGTTGCCCCTGCAATTAATCCATGAGGCATTTTACGAATATCTGCCACAATCGGTTCCCCTGAAATATCTAATCCTAAAGCAATTGTAAGAGGAGAAGAACTATTAAGAAATACATCACTTTCTAATATTTCTCGTAAGAAAACAGGTTTACTCTTTTTATTTGGAACTTCAATTCCAACAGCATTTTTTCCTGGAATTGGTGCTTCAATTCGAATATCCTTTGCTGCTAAATTTAACTTAATATCATCTGTTAAGTTTGTAATTTTATTTACTTTCACACCTGGCTCTGGTTGTACTTCAAAACGAGTAACAGAAGGTCCTTGTGCCACATGAATAACCTTTGCTCCAACATTAAAGTTTAACAATGTTGTATCTAATAACTGCCATTGCTCTTCTAACCATGTATTATCTTGATCTTGTGCATGGTATGGCACTTCTAAATAATCAAGGGATGGATATGCATACGGAAGTGGCGTATGCATCGCTACTTGATCTTCCTCTTTTTCTTCATTAGGTAGAGGTAAGGATTCTTCCTCTATCTTTTCTTCTACTTTTTCTTCTATTTTTTCTTCTATCACAGGTTCTGGATTTGTTAATACTTCATTCTGTACTTCAACTATTTTTTCTTCTACTACTCCCGGTTCATTTACAACTTGTTCATTTTCAGAACTTATTTGAGCCTCATGTCCAACTTTTTTTTCGTCTGTTGCCTTTAATGACGTCTCTTCTATTTGAGGAGATTTCATTTCTTCTTGTTCTTTTTTCACTTGATGAAGTTGTTGGCGCTGTGCAGCTTCCCTATCCCTTCTTAACATCATCACATTAAATGGAATATGTCGTTTCTTTTCACGTTTTGGTTGCTCCATTTTAGGCTCTTCTACTGTTACAGCTTCTTCCTTCGCTTCATTTGCTTTGGATTCAACTTGAGTAACCACTTGTTCTTTCTGCTCTACTTCCTCTTTGACCGTATGAACATGAACTTGAATGTTATTCTCAATTTCTACTTTACATCCTTCTTTTTCAACCTGTACATGCTCCACCATTTTTGGCTCAATAGGATGGGGCTCTTCTTTTTTGTCTACTTCATTTATACTAGGTAGTTGAACATCTACTTGTGCCTCTTCTTCTACTTTTAAACCTAATTCTTTAATGAAAGAAGGAACAGATGGTAATTCGAATTCAACAATATCTTCTGCTTCTAATGTTAAACTTGTTGCATGTTGCTCATTAGGAAAAAAGGTACTACGATTTTTTCGTAAAATCGCATCAAGCTCTGTTTGTTGCACTTGAAAATTATTTGAACAAGTACTTTCGCCTAAAGTTTCAGGTCGTTTTTCATATCCATAGATTGGTGAAATCACCTGTGTTGGCTGAAATGGTTTCGTCCCAACTTTTCTAGGCTCTCTTTGTTTTCTTGTTTTTTGCTTTTCTTCTTGGTTTTCAATCTGTATACGTTCTTCAATGACCTGCTCTTCAGTCACTTTTTCTTCTACAATTGGTTGTTCTTCTATTTCTGGCTCTACTTTCTCTTCCATATAGGCATATGGATTTGTAAAGATTCGTTGTCCTTTGTTAATCGTAATTGGTTCTTCTCTTCTATTTGTTTGTGTATCTAACTCATCATCAGGTAAAATCGGAAAACGAAAGCGACGATCACGAATGATTGTTTTTGTCTCTTCTTGTTGTGTCGACATTTCATGATGTGAGGCTTTATTCTCTGTTTCTACTATTTCTTGTTCTTCATGAAATCTATTTTTAAACCATTTTATCATTATTCTCACTCTCCAATCCCTATTGTATCAAGAAAAAGTAGTATTTGTAGATAGTTTTCAATAAAAAAATACGCCAATAAGTGCACTGGCGTACGTTTTCTTATTTCTTTCGTTTTTTTCCTAAAATAAAGACTGGCTCTAATTCTTCATCTTCATAAACAAAGGATAACGACGTAATTGGCACATCACCTTTCATAAAAAATTGCATCATCATTTGGGCCATCACATCATAACCAATTTCATTGCGAATATCCCCAATAATAAGCACATCTTGATGAGGAACACCAACTACCATTTCACCTTTGCTTTTTTGCGCATATTGTAACAAAAGAGCTTTATTCAAAATTTGACTACCATCATAACCATCTTTTGAACGAATGAAATAAAAGATATTACCGCCTACCTCATCTTTTTTTGACTCAACGGAGGCAGAAGCAATCCTATCTATTGCCATTTTCTTTACTTGCTCCACATCCCAGTTTCTTTCTTCAAGAAAAGGAAGATCGATTAATCGATATGTATCGCCTAAATCAATCGCATAATAAATACGTGTTTCTGCTGTATGCTCCTCATAAAATAAAGGTAAGCCTTCACTTGTAGTCGTAGGAAAAGAGGTGGAACGAATAACAGGATAAATCTTATTGTCACTTAAACAGGCAGGAATTGATACTTTCATCGCTTGAAAAGAATGATTTATATAATGAACAAGCTGTTTGAAAACATCATCTCCATCTCGCTCCCACTTCGCAACAAGGCCACCTAATGTTAATGTAAGGCCCTTCTTTACTTCATTATCTTCAATACGTAACGTATTTTCTTTTTCGTTATATGCAAATGTTATATTTTCTTCTTTTAAAAATTGCTGTAAGGCGTTTACGAAGTCTTTTGGTTCTTTTCTCATCTTAACTGCCTACTTTCTATTAACGTAAGCTATCAACGAAAGATTGAATTTCTTCTGGCGTTTTACGGTCTTTACTTACATAACGACCAATTTCTTTCCCTTCACTAAATGCCACGAAACTTGGAATACCAAATACATCATTTTCCTGACATAATTCAATATAATCATCTCGGTTAATATATACCCATTTAAAATCTGCATTTTGCTCCTCTAATTCTGGTAAAAAAGGATTAATAAAGACACAATCACGACACCATTGTGCTGAGAACATAAATAATACGTTCTTTTCTTGCTTTAATTGTTCAAATTGTTCAATCGATTGTAAAGTTTCCATTCTCATACCTCGCTAACATTTTTTTGTATCGTACCAAACATTCGTTTGTTTTGGCAACTCATATACTCCTAAAAATAGCGCCAGTGCTATATTTATTTTTCTACTGCTTCTAAAATTGTGCCTGTTTTTGCATCTAGTAATAATTCGTAGTTTTTTGCTTCTCCATCTACAATGGTATTGATACCAGCTCGATAGACATCATATCCAATTTGGAATCGCTCCACTTTTTCAGGAACCATATAAATCCAAGAGCCTACTACTTCACTTTTCTTCTTAAATATTTCCTTAGCATTTTTTAAAGCATCGCTTCCGCTAACAAATCGATTATCTTCTCGCTTTTTTTGAAGTAAATAACCTGCTGCAAATCCAGCGCCAAGGCTAACAATTGTTTTCTTCCAGCTCATGCAATCACATCCTTTTTGTTTATCTCGTCCTAACGAATACTGAATTTCAATCTTTACCTTATAAGAAAATAAAAAGGGTAGTTAAAAAATATGTATTCGGTAAGACTTGCTTTGTTGAACTAACTATCCGTAAAAAAGAATACAGACGGAAGTTTTACTTTATCATTCTATTCATTAGTTTAATACATTTACGAGAAAAAATGAATGTTACTTCTTTAAATTATGGCATTACTTGCTATTATTGAGTAAAATGAAAAGTACATATAGGAAAGAATTAGGGAGGCAAACATAGTGAATACAGAAACATTAGCGTTATTTAAAACATTAACTGAATTACCTGGTGCACCAGGATTCGAGCATGAAGTACGCAAATTTATGAGAAGTGAGCTTTCGAAATATAGTGATGAAATCATTCAAGATCGATTAGGCAGTATTTTTGGGGTGAAAAAAGGGGATGAACAAGGTCCACGTGTCATGGTTGCTGGTCATATGGACGAAGTTGGCTTTATGGTTACTGCTATTACAAGCAATGGGATGATTCGTTTTCAACCATTAGGTGGCTGGTGGAGCCAAGTATTACTTGCTCAACAAGTTCAAATTATGACAGATAACGGTCCGGTCATTGGTGTCATTGCATCAATCCCACCACATTTATTATCGGATGACGCTCGTCAAAAACCAATGGATATTAAAAATATGTTAATTGATATCGGTGCAGATAACGAAGAAGATGCAAAGCGCATTGGTATTAAACCAGGGCAACAAATTACACCAATCTGCTTATTTACACCAATGGCTAACAAGAAAAAAATTATGGCAAAAGCTTGGGATAATCGCTATGGTTGTGGTTTAGCACTTGAATTAATGAAAGAAGTACATAACGATACATTACCAAATACATTATTTGCTGGTGCTACTGTTCAAGAAGAAGTTGGCTTACGGGGTGCACAAACAGCTGCAAATATGATTAAACCTGATATTTTCTACGGATTAGATGCCAGTCCAGCTAATGACACATCTGGCTCTAAAACAGAATTCGGTCAATTAGGGAAAGGAACATTGCTTCGTATTTTAGACCGCACAATGATTACACATCGTGGTATTCGTGAATTCATCTTAGATACAGCAGAAAGCAACAATATTCCATACCAATATTTTGTTTCACCAGGTGGCACAGATGCTGGTCGTGTTCATACATCAAATGAAGGTGTTCCTTCAGCAATTATCGGTATTTGTTCACGCTACATCCATACACATGCATCGATCATTCATATCGATGATTATGCAGCAGCAAAAGAATTATTAATTAAATTAGTACGTTCAACAGACCGTACAACATTAGAAACAATTCGCAATAACGGATAATCAAAAAGAGGTAGCCACAATAGCTACCTCTTTTTCTATTCTTCTTTTCTTATTTCATCTTTAACAGTTCCATCTTCATTCCATTTAATACACCGAACATAAGCATCATGGTAGAAAGTGAACCAAGCATCTTTTTCAAGACCAAATTGGATCCATTTTTGTTTTTCAAAAACAGATGTCATTGGATAATCATCATAAGCCATTACCCATAACACATTTTGATGAGCATGGGTCGGCATAATATCCGCTAAGTGAAGCAATGTTTCTCCTTCACTTTCCAATACGATAATACAATGACCATCGCTATGACCACCTGTATGAATCATTCTCAATCCAGGTGCTACCTGTAATTCTTGTTGAAATGTTTCAACTTGATCAACAATCGGCTCCCAGTTTTCTTTCCAATATGTATTGCGAGAGCGAATATTTGGATTCCGCATTTCATCCCACTCTATTTGTGATGTATAAATTGTTGCATTTCTATAATAAGGAACATAGTCTTCATTTTCTTTCGTCGTTAATCCACTTGCGTGATCAAAATGTAAGTGCGTCATACAGATAACATCAATATCCTCAATTGTAAGTCCTAGTTGATGCAATGATTGTTCTACGTTTGTTTCTTCTGTTACCCCGAAGTTGCGCTTTTGCTTATCTGTCATTTTTCCTTTACCAATTCCAGAATCAATCAAATAATTTTTACCATATCCTTGTATTAAAATTGGATCATTTCGCATTAAAATTTGATTTTTTTCGTTACAATCATATTTTCTTGTCCATAAAGGTTTTGGGACAACACCAAACATCGCCCCTCCATCTAAATTCGTTGTTCCACCATTTAACCAAGTTACTTGATATGCGCCAATTTGTAGCGTTTCCACTTGCATCCCTCCCATGTTTTATTGTATCAAAGAAAAACCGCAAGCGGTACTACGAATTGCGATAGCGATTCGTAGTAGTCCTCCGACAAAACGTTGGAGCATTAGCACTGAAAGTCCCGTTCTTGGACTTTTAGAGATGAGGCGAAACATCTCGAGGAGGACAGCTGGAGGTTGGACAATTGTATAAAGCTAAAAATCTTATACTTTCTTATCTTTCAAAAAAGCCAACCATGTA
>JBJEFI010000168.1:0-24001 GCA_051873875.1 Bacillaceae bacterium
TCATATTGATCACTCCTTTATAGATAGAAGGGGAGACAATAAAAAGACGACTACCTAAGTAATCGCCTGATATCAAAACTATTCAATTTTTAAACTCTCTCATACTCTTAAATGCTCACTCATGCTCCGTTTTTCAAGCACAATAATCCAATAAAAAGCTAATTTTATTTGTTGGCAGGGAAGGACTATATAGCATACTTGAATATATAACCGTTTACAGACGGAATTTTCCCTTTTAAACAGTGGCTAATGCTTAATCTATCTACTTTTAAATCTTTAGAGCATGTTACAGGATTTTTCCAAGTTCCTATTAAATCTCCTGACTCAACTTGATAGACATTAAATTTTGATTGTTTCCTAATCTTTGATAATCGTCTATTCAATTCTTCCTCAGTAAATTCTCCTTTTGAAATTAGTATGTATCCTTTAATACTATTTTTCTTTCCTCTAATAACCAAAGATATGTTAGCTGGACTAGTACCTATTTCTTCAGCGAATAGACTGCAACTTATAGTTGATTTGATGTAATTACCTTTGGTATCGAAAACATAAAATTCTTTACCGCCACAAGCAATCGATTGTTTAATTCGCAATTCTTTTGGTGTTGTAAATCCAACTCTACCGTCTCCACCGAGAGACATATTATACCCGTTTTCTGAAAAACTGTTGTATTTACTTATCCAGTAAATTTCCCTTTCATTTAATTCATCATGAGATGAGGCCGAATCAATAATCTCCCATTTAAAACCTTCTTCTCCATATTTACGAATGGCACAATGGAATTTATATGGGGTGTTATAGTTAAAGGCTCTATAAATATGAGCATATTTACGTTCTTTTAAATCTCTTACCGTTCTACCTATGTATACTTTACCATTGATTAGATTTGTAGCTTTATAGATGATTCCGAATTGCTCCATTTTTTTCACCACGCAAAAAAGAGACTGGAATAATTTCCAGTCTCTAAAATTCTTAATATTTAGTTGATGTTAGTTACCGCACAGTAGATACCGATTATGCTTCAGTAAATATCTTAACCCAAGGTTTCCAAGTATTATTCGTTGCGTCCCAAACACGTTTCCACGTTTCCACTTTGTTAAACCTCTCGTATACTTGACGAGCATAACGTTCTCTACCAATCCCGAATCTGTAAGTTTCAATCGTTCCTGATTCCGGTAATCCCATTGCCAATGCTGCCGTGTAAGAAACCTCATGAATAGTTTCCCTATTCTCTTCAAAGTCTGTAATGACCCAATCAGAAACATATTGCATCGTATAAGGTTTAATTATAATCCCTGGCTTATTTTGTTCAACAAACGGAAGCCAAACCTTATTCGTGTTATCCCAATGGCGTATAAGGACTTTTTCGTTATTGATGTAAGTAGCAGTTTGATAAGCAAAACGATCATCTGTAAAACGATGGGTTTGGACAACTGCACCAGTCTTAAAAACATCTTCACTGTATATTGTTGAACCTAGTGCAATAAATTCAGTGACTGTATTAGCTGTATATGCTCCTATAGGTTGGTTATAATCCGAAGGAGCTTTAATGATTTTATGGTCTACCAAATTATCAAAGCTAGTATGCCCTGTTTGACTAACGTAAAAATTCTCTCCGTTTGGATGCCCTAATTCAATCACGTTTTGAAATTTATCAATTAATTTTTTCGTGCTAATGACTTCATAACCTTTAGCAATGATATAGTCTAAAATTCTTGTTAAGCTTTCAGGCGTAAAGCCAGCATCCTGGGCATGACCGAATAACACGGCTATCCCTTTATTTTGTATCATTCTATCCATGTAATTTATGACAGTGGTATAGTCCCCATAAATAGCTTCACGCTTTATTTCGTAATTATCGAAAGGGATAGGATTACCGGAAAAAGCATCTGCATTGGCAAAACTACATTTATAGAATTTTTTCAGTTTATTTTTTAATTCTGCATTTCCTTTTGGCTGAACACCTGGATAGATATAATAATCATAAGTATCTAATCCATTTGCTATAAATTCAACTTTTTCTTTTTCATAATTAGACTCTAGTTCAACTTCAGTAATTGTATTAGGGTCTTTGTGTAAGTACCCATGATTATATAATCCGTATCCTTCTTGTTTAAGTTGTAGCAACTGACTCCAACTCAATTTACCTTCCATTTTACCAATAACTCCGGGGTTAACCGCTAAATCACATTTTATACTTTTGGCATCAAACACAGGTTTTTGTCTAGTTAAAAATTCAATGTTACCATCATCAATTTGGAGAACAATATAACCTTTTTTAATCATAGTGTTTGATTCCTTAAACTTAGCAAATTTCTCATCCACATAAGTTTTATCCGCTTTTTTTGTTAATTCCTCATCCATACAAGTTGTGTTCACCTTTATCCCCACCTCTTCATATCTATTTTTGTTAGGAGCTCGTTTTAATGCTGCTGAAATCTAATTTAAGGCAAAATCTAATTTATATGTCTCTAAAATAAATTGCTTTGAATTGCCTTTAGGAGTATATTCAACATACATTGTTAGATATTTTCCATCAGGCGATAAAAGGAGATTATACATCATCCGTCTATCTCCTTCATTTAACGGGAATTCGTATAAGCGTTCCCATGAGAATCCGTCCTCACTCCAATAGACAAAAATAGAAGGTGTGTAAACTGCGTGACCTTCTCCTTCACCTTGTTCAAAGATCAAATAACCTCTTGGGTGATTTAAGATGTTATAAACCATCTCATTAAGATAGCCTGTTTTAACAATTTCTTTTGTTTTTCGATTCATTACATTAATGGTGTAATCGGCATTTGCTTGTGTATCATTTCCCCAAATAACATAATTTTTATTAAATGCAAGCTGAACCGCACTTCCACCTTTTTCAAGAGTGTTGTTAAATTCAGTAGTTAAATTTACACCGTCTGTAGTGGAGAAGATAAAACATTCATTGCTAGATATAATATTATCACCAGTAGCAACCCAAAATTTATTAGAATGTTTATCCCATTGAACACAATGAATATGTCTTATTCCTTCTCCTTCAGCTCTTGACCACGTTTTCCCTTTTTTCCAAGTTTGCCCGTAATCAGACGATACCCAAAGATTTAACTCTTTTTTAACATTTCTATCATCAGTGGTGTATTCTCCATATAATACTGTTGAACCATGTGTTGCCCAACCTTGATTACCAATCATTGGGCCGGAAGTATTAACGCCTAATTCTTGAACAATAGTCCAATTCTGCAAATCTGTACTTCTTCTCATTTCGTAATTATTGCCCGTCTTCATGATGATTGCTAACCAAGAACCGTCTTCTAATCTCAGTAAATTCGAAATTTGAACACCTTCTGATGTAAAGTCATAAAGTTTGCTTGTGGTAGCTCCGAAATCAGTCGTTTTTCTAATATCCGATGCTGATATAATATATAATTCTCCGTTATGCCAAAATTGAGGTTTTAACCCACCAGAACGAGCATAATGTTGTTTAATTAGAGGCTTTCTTGCCAACACTGAACGTTGAACGACGTCTTGAACATTACCTATGGACTGATTCACATTTTTATCCATAGACTGAATCTTTTTAATCATGTCCATTTTGCTCATTAGAGAAGTGGATTGAAACCAATTTAATCCTATATTTGATAGAAGTAAATCCATTTCCTCCACAGAAGGTTCTTTCCCTGCACCAAATGTTTCGGTCAAATCTATAACCATAATACTATCTAAGTTTATATTTCTGGTTGAATTTGCAGTAGAGCCAGCGACTATTCTGATTCCTGAAATACCTGAACCTACATTCATAATTAAACTTCTTTTTTGCCATGCGTTAAAAGTGTATTGTGAAGTTAAAATAGATTTTACGTTATAAGTTCCTTTATCACATATCTCTAAAATATTTCCACCTTGAGTTAAGCTTTTAAGGTAAATTCCAGCAGACACGTATACTTTATGATTATCTGGAATTGTTATATCTTGTCTTAGTACACCGGATTGAGCAGAAGTTGTTATATTAATGGAATTCGTTCCGTGATGACTTAAAGTGTTATCTAATGTTGGAGTAACATTTCCGCCAGGAATCCAACTATTTAGTCCATCTTCAAAACTCCCATTTACACATAAATTTTTAAGTAAAGATGATACTTCTTGCCTTAAATCGGCAGATAACTCTTTTGGAGTAATTGAATCGGATGCAACTCCTGTACTTTGATACTGTCCACCTGGAGTCCACGTTGTACCATTCCAGAAATACCATTTACCATCTGCTGCAACTACATAAATCCCTGTTGTTCCTGTAGGGAATGCTGTTTGTAAAGCCGTTAATGTAGCGTAAGTACCTTTTGGCGAAGCACTCCCTATATTAGATAGTTGTTGATCTAGATAGGATTTTTCAACCTTTTTTGGCAATTCATTTTGTAATGAGATTACATCACTTTGCTTTGCTTTTTCCGCCAACTGCGTGGTAATCTCAGTCTTATCTTTTTGATCTAGTAACCTAATATTCTCGTTACCGTCACCTATGTATGCTTTTTTTTCATCTGTGGTAAAAGCTAATTCGGCAGGGGAGAGTTTGGGTAAGTTTGCTTTCAACCCACGTTTAAATTGTATTTTTCGTGCCATTATGTGACCTCCAATTGTTAATTAATTTATTAATCAAAATGTGCCTAAATCTATATCTCCGCCACCATCTGAGTTCTCAAGATTTTCAACTGTTTCTTTCAATTCAGCAATTTGATTAAGTTTCTGTCTAACACTTATCGGTAAATCTGCTTCCGTAATTTCAGTTAAGCCTCCGCCAGATGAATTCTTTTTTGGTTTGAAAAAACTCATGTTCCCATCTCCTTAAATAAAATAAAAAGAGAGACTGGAGTTAACCAGTCCCTAGTATTTAGCAGCCCATGTGTATGTAATATTAGGTTCTTTAATCACAAACGATGTAATAGGTTCATCATTATCACCAATAATGAAACCTCTGCCAGCACGTAAGAAGATAGAATGTTTGTTATTGATTGTTACTGTGCAATCTTGATCATTTTCAAATTCGAAATTATAGAGGGTGTATGGAATTGTCCATTCGGAAGGTTTTTCAGGAACGACCTCAGTGTCTTTTTTACTCGTCAAAAGGGCGGGGGAACCAATGTAACGGAAACCATGTCTCACTTTAAATCACTTCTCCATTCATCTTTTTATATATTTTTTATTAATTTATAATTAAACCTTCAAATGAAAGTCCAATTTTATTAGAATGTGCCACAGTCGATATCGCCCTCTGGAGCAACAAAACCTTCTAATTCCTTTGCTAACTGTTCAAGTGTTTTCGTTCCACCTTGCATGACAATACGAGAAGAGGGGAAGTTGATATTACCTATACCTTCATAATCAAAATTGAATTGTTTACCATTATTAGAGGAGTGGAAATAAACAATACCTGAAGTGTAATCAACATAAAATTGAGAAGAGGTTAGCGTAGAGTTGAAATCAAATATTTCTGTAAGAGAAGAGCCATTTGAATCTTTTACTTTAACTTTCTTGTTGTAGCTCGGTATTTCCCTTAATGTTACAGAATATTTACCTTGTGTTTCATATACTACTTTATCTTCTTTGAGAGGTAAATAAGGGTCTTCCTGTGTTCCTTTTCTCTGTAGTAGAAACACAGGGTCAACATTAGGTACAAATCCTGCCATTTAAAAACCTCCTTTGGCTAGATTTTGTATTAATTTATTCAGTTGGTTCTTGTTCTTCGGGTGATTTAGGGTTTGACTCAGCAGGTGTAGGTTCTTCTTGATCTAACAATTCAAAAACCATTTCACGTAAATTAGAAAGCTTAGGAACTTGTTCACGAGTGTAATTCCCATTTTTGACATTTCTTGCCCATATTTTAACTAAAGCACTTTCAGTACTAAACATTTGTCATTCCTCCTACTAACACGGTTGTTTCCAATAAACCTTTTTCATTTTCAATTGATTTGATTTCGTTTTGAGATGCCACTTCGGTCAATTCTAATGATACTTCTTCCATTTCAGAACTTGCGGATTCTTGGGAAGATGCTGATTGGGTTAATTCTAAAATTGCATTTTCAAGTTCTTTTACTCGAAGCTCTTGAGCAGATGAAATCTCAGTCAGTTCAATTAATGCACTTTCAAGTTTTAGATTATTTTCTTTTAATACATCAATCTCTGTTTTCTGAGTAGGTGGATTAAGTATTTCTTCCAATTCATCTTCACTTACAGTTTCTTCCCATACTAATCTATCTTTATTAAATTTAGGCTTATAGTTAGGCTGAGGTAACTCAATTTCCGTACAATCTTCAGGTATTATATATTCGCCATTTTTATCCATATCGATAATAACAGGCTCAATATAATAGCCTTCTTCATTAAATCTATAAAGCTGTATCAATATCAACGCCTCCTAATTACTCAACCACAAAAGAGATATTTAAAGTTATCCCACTGGAAGTATTGGAGTTTCCTAAGACAGTGACAACTCCATTTACATCTATGCTAATTTTACTTGTTAATTCTGGATTGGATGCTGCCAAAGCAGTAATAAAGGTTAAAGGATAATTTTTTGGTCTATAACCAGCAGGTAATGTAGCAATATCACCAAGTTTGTTCTGTATCTCACCAATCATATATACAATATTTCCGATTTTTGTGTACTTTGGAGAACGTCCATTATTAATCTGTGCTCCATTTTGAAGAGGTAGAGTTAACCAAATGTTTGTTCCTAGGGTAGTCCAATCCTCTATCTTTCCACCAACCATTCTACGCATTTTCGGATACTCACGAATTTCAGAAAATGGGAATGCAACTTGCAAGAATGTGCCGGAATCAGGTTGAAAGTGCATAACAGACCACGAAACGGCTCCGCCTGGATTGTTTTTAGTTGTTGATGTTGCCCAGTACATACCAGTGGTCGTAATTAGATTTAAGTCAGGGGCATATTTTGTGAATTTATAGAAATCTCCTAATGATCCTTTTCTTGTGGAGAGTGTGCCGTCTTCAGTAACTCTAAACATGAAGTCTTTCTTAATGAAATCATAATAGGCAAATTCATTTTCTCTAGTATAGAGTTTTGTTTTCTTGGCATTACCTTCCCAAACTTCAATCCCTTGTTGTTTAAATCCTGCAGGAGCTTTTAATCTTGTATAACCTAAATGCATATTAACTTTATTCATCAGCCTTGTTTCAATGTCAGTGCTTTTCTTCATTACTTGACCAATTAGTTCATTGGTTTCTGCGATATCGATATCTCGTTTAGTTTGAGGTTCTTTTGCGAAATATAAGAAGAATGGGATGGATCTTTCTCCAGTACCATTAAAATCAATCGGTTTGTTGATCAATGTTCCTCTAACAACGGTAGATGTAGAACCTCCTCCATCAAGCATGAAAGCAAATGTTAACCTATAAGGTAATAGAATTCGAATTAAATCTTCAGAAGTCATCCCCTTATCATCAACTGTTCGACCATCACACGTTAAAATTAAGATGTCTTTATTAGGAAACTGTCCTATCACTTGACGAGGATGGGATTGTGTTCCACCTGGATACGTAGCTAAAACACCTGTTCCAATGGAAGCGCCATTCATAATGAGAGGAATAAATCCAGTTAGTGCATTATCAAAGCCATTATTGATAATCGTAGTTGGATCTGTATGAGAAGGGAAATAAGACAGAGTGTTGTCAGGTTTAAACGCTAAAACATGGTTATAAACCAGAGTGCTGTCTGGAGGATTTAAAACTTTTCCGTTATATACATCAACACTCCTAGCCTTGAAATTATCTACGTTGTATGTATTGGCATTGATAGTTACAGTGGCATTGTGCCTATTTGCAAATTCTCTCGCTGTTTCTCTTTGACCTCCATTTGGAGCATCTTTTCCAAATCCACGTTTTAACTTAATTAAGTTACCGTCTTTATCCTTGTGGGGAATAATAGTGATGTAATAAGTAGTCTGAGAAACCGGGTCTTTATACTTCTCGGTTTTTACACCATGATAATACGCACTACTTTGCATGACATCATCCGATGTATCAAATCTATCTTTCAATGAATAGTATGAACGCCCATCCTTGCCAAAATAAGCATCTTCAACATTTTTTAATTCAGCATCCATACGTTCTTTAAGAGAGGTATATCGCTTACCATTTGAATCAGTATATGATTCTTCAATTTTCTTTTGTTCTTCATCTATACGATGTTTAGCGGTAGGGAAGACTTTTCCATTACGATCAACCCTAGTGTCAATAACTTCAGAAGGTTGAGGATTTTCCCTAATTAAAGCATCAACTCTACTGGATTGATTAGTTAACTCTCTATCAACATCTTTGAATTTATCTTCTGCGTTAATAATTCCATTTCCAGCGTGCAAATAAATTCTAGAAGCAGGGGACAAGTGTACTCCACGTCCCATATATTTAAATACTAAATACTGTGCTTCAATTTTGGCATGAAAAAAGACTATACCATTAGTATAGTCAACACGGTATGTATTTTCGGACAATTCTCCATCAAGAACTTCTTTCATAGGATGGGTAAGTCCAGTTACAATCACTTTTTCAAAACGATTGGGTATTTCACTTAACAATGCCTTACCGTTGATTACCTGTAAGGTTTCCATTATTCGCTTGTAAGAGTCATTTCCATAACCTTTACGCATTTTACCGATAATCGGATCATTCGTTTCTTGCTTGAAGCCCATTGTCTCACTCCATTCTGTTACAAAATAGCTTCCCAATAATATGCTGTATCGGATTTATTTCCGTAACATTCATTAGTTGAACCAGTCGTGAATCCATTACTGGTTAATTTTCCGTATATAGTTGAAGGTACGTTATATTCACCTTCTAAATACATATTCGTTCCATTAAATACATATTTAAAACCACCTGCAACAGATACTATATAAAGCATCGGCTCAAGTGGATTAGTTGATTGAATTTTAATTAATTTAGGTTGGACAGAAAGGAAGATGGGGCGTTCAATCATCCCATCACCATAGTAACTTCCCGTTAAGACAGTAGCAGTGGAAGAAGGGGTTACATATCCTGCTGGTATCTTACCACTTGAATCCAGAGGGACTACACCATTTGGTTTGCCTATTTTATCTGTGGTGATAAATGATTCTGCTGATTTCCCATCAAGTTTAGTAGCACTACCTGTAATATCGCCAGGAAGTTGACCTCTAGAGTTACGGATAGGAATTGTATTCGCATTTGTTCCTGTGTTTATGTTGTAACCACTAACACTTGATGCATCCCCAACTGAAGATTCCTTAAAATCTTCATCATCTTCTTTTTTAACGCTAATTGAACCGGCTTCGGTGTTAATAAATACTGCTTTTGTCCCTGCAAAAGTAGTTGGATCAGGTTTTTCAGTACCAGAGATAATAGTCATTCCATTGAGCTGACCGTTCACATTACCGTTAACTACAACATTTTTTTCAGGTTGATAAGGATTAGTTGATACGATATCGCTCAGGATAGTACCATTTTTATTTACATCCGTATCTACTTGTCTGTAAGCTTGGATACCTATTGAATAATATCTGTTAGCTGGAACAGAAGGGAAAGTGAAGGTACGTGTAGCATATGTTAAAGGGCGAACATCTTTTTCATCAATATAGGAACCGAAAATATGACGTTCAGGGGAAGTGCTAGAATATAAATAAACATAAAATCCATCTATATTATCTTCATCTTTTTGTGTAGTTGTGCTATCGGGATATTCCCAGTCCAATGTTAAATCGACTGAACCATTGTCATTTGCTTTATGAGATAATTTCTTGAAAGTAGGGGTAGTGGGAGTGGCACTGATACGGTCATTACGTTCATTAAAGTTATTTGCGGTATTAATCCAACTTTTCTTACGTTTATTGTAATCGGTATTCATTTTCTCTTGTCTATTTACTAAACGACTGAACATAATCATATCATTCTCAGGTCGTTTAGTATTAGAGATTGTTAAATTAATAGTATCACTGTCAAAGTTAAATTCTATTTCAGAAATCTTTGTTTTAACATTAATCCCTAACTTATCGTGACGAATACGTACAATATCCCCGATTGACATACGATTCCAATTTTTATGTTCACTGGTTATACGGAAGAAGTTAACAATACTTATAGAAAGATTAACAGGGAGGATTGCTTTTTCAGATAAATAATCGACTGCTGCATAGTAATATGATTCATCATCAATTTGATTGTTATCTGACCAAACTTCCACTTTAATAATATTGTTGATTTCCTCTAAAATGTCCCCTGTAAAGTTATTTTCAAATTTAAGTATTTCATTTAAAGATTTAATATCCTCATCTATTGCATCAATTTTAGACTGAACTGCATCAATTTGAGATTTCTTTGCATTCACTTCAACTTCCTTTGAATCACGCAGTTTGATTAATTCAGCAGTAGATTGATTGTTCTTCTCATACACAGCGATATCATCAATAATTATTTGTAAGTCATCATCGAGTATTTGTTTTTCATTTTCAAGTGAAGTTTTTTCAGTACGCAAGCTTTTTTTAGTAGAAAGATATTCAGAAAAGTAATTCTGATATTTATTAACTTTTTCATTATAATCTAAAATAGCGTGGCAAACTTCATCTTCTAAATAAGTACTATGCTTGAGTACATTCCTGTTACGGTCACGCTCAAAAGGGTAAAGGTAAACTGAAAAATCATCAATATAATTCTGACCAGTAGGATTAGCAGCGTTAATAGAAGCTTTATCATTTGCGGATACTCTTAGACGAGTTATAATGCTATTTACATCCAATTCATCTTCTAGGCTGGAGAGGTATTGACCATATTCAATAACGAATCCTTTGTAAATCGAAACTTCTTCCTCTTTATATAGATTAACTTTTCGATTGACAGTATCATATATAACCGTGGCTTTGAACGTTTCACAAATTTCATCTATAAAGGAAAGGATAGTTTGGGAGGAAACATCAAATTGTCTCCATTGAAGAAGAAATTCTTGGTTAATGTATCCAACAGTCCAGTTTGTTCCTTTTAAAGCATCTGTTAATACTTCTAAACAGTTCTTACTTGTTACTTCATAGTCAATTACATACTGATAATTTAATTCGTGAGCCAATGAATGACATTGCACTTGAAGTGAGTGACCTTCATCCATTACTTTTTTCTTGTTTGTAATGACAAACCATTCTTCAATTCCACCATAATTAATTTTGATTTTAAAATTTTCTTTCAGTTCATCAATACGAGGATTTCTAATACGTTTATTTTTAGAAACGACATCAAAAGGAACTGTAAAGGTTAGTTCATGGACACCAGAAAACTTTATACGTAATGTTGTATTCCTCGCCCATGCAATTTCACCTAAACGAGTTTTACGATTCATTCTGTACAAGTTCATTTTTAATTCAAACGGTTTAAGTGAACTATCAACATAGTAACTTGAATAATTGCTCAATACCTCACCTCCTATATTTTAAATTTGTAACGATATACAAATCTGATTTGGCAATTTCCCATCACTTCCAAATAAGTTTTTCCGTATGAGAAAGTTAGATAATTATCATTAAAATTGTTATAGATTAATGGGTTAACAGGAGAGGATTCAACTAATCTCATTTCAGGATCAATAATGATTTCATCTCCATCCTTTAGATTAGTAATTATGAGAGGTTCATCTTGCTCATAAATTTTCTTGATAAATACATCGCCATCTCCAACTTTCCATATATGAATCTCAGGTTGAATTTCTTCATCACCACGATTATCAAACTCAATCTCACCTGAACCAGTAGAAGAGAAGTCATACCATCCGTCCATTTTCTCATGACTATAAGTGTGAGGAGAATCCAGTCTCATAGATAGTGTGATATATCCTTGACCAAGACCGTTATGATTAATTTCACTAGCATCAACTGGCATAGCGTACATCACTTTATCAGGCATGGAGCTGAATATGAGAGGTTTATATTCATCAACATCTAACCATCTAGCAATTGCTGCCATTGTTTCATCATCCCAATTATCATCAGGATAGAAACCTAGTGATAATGTTTTAGGATCTTTACGTATATCTATGTAATAGGGCTTACTTCTCCCTGGAACAACAACTTCACTGATAGAGCGAGAGGGGAGGAAGGGTTCGTTAAATAATCCAGTGGATATGCTAATATTTTTGATGCCGAATTCTTCATCAGAAGCCCTACCATCAAACTCAAAAAATAGACTTTCTCTAATCAATTGGCGATACACCTCCAAACATAAAAAGAAGAGCCGGTATAAACCGACTCCTAGTTAAACTTGAATCCCATACCAGTAAGGGACATTTTGAATTTTTCCATATATTTATTGAAATCCGACTCATTGCCAATTTTATCGATATTGATAGTAAAGTTGGCAATATTAGGTGTAGGGGAAGTAGTGGACACATTAGGTGCTTTTACATTGTTAATATTGAGATTTTGTAAGGCTAGTTTAAGTGAATCTGTAATAGAGTTAGCGGTAACGACTACAGCTTTACTATTGGTACTTTCAGATGTCGATGATGTAGTCATAGTGGTGGCAGAAGCACCACTAGATGTATTTGTTGCCTTGCTATCAGTTGCTTTTGTACTAGTCGTAGGAGATGGACTAGATGCTGCAGCTTTATAATTACCTCCAGAATCACTTGTTTTTATACCATTAAAGTAAGCATTCAATCCATCAATCTCACGTTTAAGGTTATTAACAACACTTTTACCGAGTATATCTGTTTGATTCGCAATAGAGTTAAGCATATTAGTAAAAGATTTAGTAATTTCAGATGTTTTACCATCAATGATATCTGTCCGTACATTCTCCCACATTTCTTCGTCATTAAGAATGTCATCATATTCTTTTTCAATACGTTCACGTTCTTGCTCAAGATTTTCTTTACGCTTGTTACGTGTATTTTCCTCAACCATGTCATTGATAGATTCATCAGCACTATTTAATTCCTCAGCCAATTCACTCATGCGTTTACGTGCTGAATCGGAACCATCTAATGCTAATTTATCCATTTCATCGAGAATCTTTTGTCTGTCTTTCTGTGCTTTACGTAAATTCTCAGCGTAATCAGCTTCTTCAGCAATCTTATCAATCTCAGAAATCATGTTGTCAATTGTATCAACAGCAACTTTTTTCTGAGCCTCTAATAATTCCTTCATGGTGTCAATTGCTCGGTCAGCCATTTGTTTACGCTGATCGATTAACTGTTGCTCGATATCGTACAATTCTTTAGTACGGTCAATTAACTCATTGTTGAGTAAATCCTTTTGAGCCTCAGTTAAATCCTTGTTAGTCTTGATTTCTTTAGCTAGCCAATCAACGGATTCTTTTTGAATCTTCTGCTCTTGTTGAAGGAGTTTGTCACGTTCAAGTTCATACTCCATCCATTTCTTAGTACCCTCAGTTAGCTTTGCTTGTTGACGGTCAATCTCAGCATAATCGTCTTCAAGTTGTTTGCGTTTATAATCAAATTCAGCAAGTTTAGAGTTAACTATTTCCAAACGTAGTTCATCAATTTGTTGTTGGAGGTTTTCTTGCTCAGTCTCTAAATCAAGTAAATCTAACTTTGCATCGTCGACAGCAGCTTTACGTTCTGCTTCATCTCTGGATGCGTTAGTAGCGACAAAACTTCCAGACTTGTTATAGGTAGCCATAACCTTGTTAACGTAATTTTGAGTTTCCTTGAAAGGAGGGATACCGCCATATTTGTTAACATTACCCGGCCCGGCATTATAAGCAGCTAAAGCAGTTTCCAAGCTACCGAATTGCTTAATCATTTGGGAGATATATTTCGTTCCACCCATGATATTTTGTTCAGCATTATAGGAATCTTTAACACCCATAGCTTTAGCAGTGCCAGGCATTAATTGCATTAAACCACGAGCACCAGCTTTAGATTTTGCATTCTTGTTGAAATTGGATTCTTGTTGGATAATAGCAGCGATTAGGAAGGGGTCGACACCATAACGATTAGCGGCCTTGTTGATTTCAGTGGAGTATTTACCTGTATACTTAGCATCCTTTTTGGAATCGGAACCAGAAGAGAGAGCTTTAAGTATAGGTTCAGGGTCAATTTTGACTCCATCTTTCTCCATTTGAAGATGTAGATGAGCACCAGATGAGTTTCCAGTATTCCCAACTTTACCTAATTGATCTCCGGCATTAACACGTTGACCAGCCTTAACTTTAAGTCCTTTTTGCATGTGCATATATTTAGTTACAATACCGTCATCCTGTTGAATAACGACCATGTAACCGCCAGACTTGGAGTAGTAGGCTTGAGTTACTTTACCTGATTGAAGGGCTTTGACAGGATCGCCTTGTTTACCATTAGCTAAGTCTAACCCACCGTGATTATATGAGCCACGATGTTCGTTGAAACTCGAAGTCTTACGGAAGTCATTAAGGTAATAGTCAGCTACGGAAGATGAGCCGGAAGAAGAGGAGGTTGTTACAACACCAGTTTCCTTAATTTTACCGGATTTAATTTGTGCGGATAAGTCTTTCTGTTGTTGCTTATTTAAGTCGAGTGCTTTTTGTAGTAACTTAATTTCCTTCTCTAAAGCATCACGATACTTTTTGGAGTGTTGAGGATACTGTGATTTCAGTTTGTTGAGTTTAGCAATTTCAGAGTTAACTTCAGCTAGCTTTTGTTTGTACTTATCCTGGATGTAGGTAGCATCTTCGGTTTCTTTGGAGTTTTCTTTTGTACCCTTGGTTGACTTTTCTTGTGCTTCGTAATGTTTGCCTTCATAGCCAACCATATCAGCCATTTTACCTGTTAATTCATCAATAGAAGGGATAAGGGAGTCGATTTCATTTTGTTTATCCTCATATGCTGATTTAGCATTTTGTTCTCTACTGTACCATTTAGAAGCATTTAGATAGGCTTCGTCTGTCTCTCCGGCATTCTTTGCCTGTTTAGCTATATCCAATGCTTTCTGAGCTGCTTCGGCATAGGCATCCATCATTTTCTTTAGAGCTGATAACTCTGCTGAAGCAATTCTTAAACGGTTTTTAGCAGCGATAGCCTGATTAACAGTCATAGCTTCTTGAGCAGTAGCTTGACCTGTGGTTACTTTTTCTAAAGCTTGAAGTAGGATGTCGTTTGCTTCAGCTTCCTTAGCAATCATTTCAATTTGCAGTTCACCATTTTTTATATGATGACCGTAAGTTGCAGTTAAATAATTTGTAGCTTCCGCCAACATTGCTTTTTGATCAGCAGATAGATTCTCTGCATCAGATAACATGCGATATATACCAATGTATTCTTGTGTAGTAGTGATTTGTTTTTCTGAAACACCGGCTAATCTTTCAAGGTTGTTCGTCAATGCATTGATGCCTTCTGCGGCTTCCTCTGCTGAACTTCCTACACCCTCTAATCCATCTCCAAGTTCAGGGAGCAGAAGTAACTCGTTTTTGATTTCTTCTGCAGAACGCCCAGTGCTTTTAGCTAAACCATCAATATCTATTCCTGCAGAAACAGCAGAGTTTGCGGATATCCCTAATTGAGATGAAACCTTTGATAAATTATCGCTAGTTACACCCGAATCTTTAGCGATTCCCAAAAGGCTACCTCTAACAGCACGGAATGATTTTAAAGCATCGTCCTTATAGCTTTTAAGCTTGTCTCCATCCAATCCGGATTGAACAGCGCTGTTATAACTTTTTAGAGCATCTTCATATTCCTCAAACTGCTTCGTGAGGGCAGGGCTATTACCAACTTTATCAGCAAAGTCAGTAAGAACACTATCAAGAGTGGATGCATTTTCATCTAAAGTAGAAACCAACATGGCATAATCGTTGATCAAACCTTTTGATGAGTCGGATAATTTTTTATTTGCATTGGCGGTTGACTGAATTAAGGTGACGGTAGCATTAGCCATTTTACCTTTGGCATCGTCAACTTTATATCCAAACATTTCATAAGAATTATAAGCTTCTTTTAAGTAAGCCATACTCTTATCAAGCATGGCGATCTCAGCGTTGTTACTGTTAATTAAATCGGTGTTGTTATTTTTTCTTCCGTTAGAACTAGATAGTTGATCTTGCTGTTTTTTAAGTTCTTCCCTTTTCTTTTCCAATTCAGCCATTTTACTATTAATAGCATCTAAAGATTTCAAATCACTATTAGTGAACTCGAACATACCTTGAGATTGGGCTTCTTGGAACACTTTTGCCATATTTAAACGCAAATCATCCAATACTTCTTCTTGTTGCTTAACGTAATCCTTTAATTCACTCTTAGATACATCATACGTATCTTTAGCATCTTCACGTTCTTTTGCAGCATTCAAATCTTGTTGGACTTTTAATTGACGTTCCATCATGTCTAATTTTAATCGTGCATTGGATGCGCTGACTAAAACTTTATCTCCGAATTGCGTTTCACCAGTTACAAGCGAAGGCATTAATCCGGCAATCGTGTTTTGAACTTCTTTGTATTCATTAAGATCAGAATCAGTAAAGACACCAGTGTTTATTTTTGATTGAAGAGTTTCGTAAGTATCAATTAATTTATTAAGTTCTTCTCGATTATCCTTGTAGGAACTTAACATCTCTTTATTTTTATTATCAAATTCTTCTTGAATTTGACGAGCTTTTGCGGCACTGGACATCATTTTTTCTGTTAGCACACCTATAATTGTGAAAATACCACCAACTATAGTAGCTGTTCCAAGTGCTCGTAATGAAATTGTTAATGCTTTAGTAGCGGTTTGCATTCTTGTAACTTGTGCTGTACCGAAAATTAAATTGGTAGCAAGCCCTCGAACATTCTTACTCAACATAAGTACAGCAATAGATGCGCCACCAAAAATTACAGGCAATGCTCCTACATTTTTAACAACTCCACCTAATATTCCAGCTAATCCAGTCATGGTTTTAGTGAATTCTATTATTCCTTCAGATAAAAATGCTTCACCCATACCCAATGCAAGTTTTTCAAATTCAGTTTTCATAACTTGAATTCTAGCTTCTAATGATTGCATATATTTATCATTCTCTTTAGAAGCAGAGTTAGCGCTATTCACTGAACTTTCATACATTTGGGCATAGAGAGAGTCGGCTCTACCTAAATCATCTAACAAAGCACTCATTCTGGAAATATGATATTTACCAGCCAATCCTTCTACTACAGCGATTTTTTGGTATTTATCAATTTCCTTTATCTTGTTGGCGACTTCTGAATAAACCGCCATAACGTCTCTCATTTGACCAGAATCATCAAACAGGCTGACACCTACAGAAGACAAAGCGTCCATTGCTGGCTTACTTGTGAGCCTAGGAAGAACAGATTTTACAAAGTTACCAACAACCTTCCCCGATTCTTTTGTATTGGCCGTTACAGCACCGACTATTGAATTAAGCTGATGGAAGTCCAGACCCATTACCCGGGCGGTTGCTGCGGCTTTACTTTGTCCGTCAGCTAATTTCTGGGTAGTGGTGGAATAATTGTTGGAGATTTGGTTCCATGAATCGATTAATGACATAGCATCACTAGAATCTTTTTTCCACTGAATTAAAGTAGAGGAGAGGGATTCTGCTGATTCTTGAGCTGTCATTTCAGCAACGTTGGAGGCAACCAAAGCGGCATTACCAAGATATTCTAAATCTAAATCCTTATAACCTTGCTTTGCAAATTCCGCATATGCATCTAATACTTCACCGATACTTTTGGCAAATTGTCCGGCACTGTCAACAGCACGAGCCATGACTTTATCAAAGTTAGTATCTTCATCCATTACTTTTTTAAGAGAAGTGAGCTTTGAGTCTACTTCCGTTATTACTGATATAGCACCATTAAGCGCTCTAAATGACCCGTAGAAGGCTGTGGAGGCAGTCATCCATATTGAGAATTTAGAAAAGGCGTTGCTCAACTGTTCGCCAAATGACTTTGTTTGAGCACCTGCCTGTTTTGATGCTCCTGCTGCAATACGAGCATTTTGTGCTAATTGTTGAAATTGTAAATTTGTAGATTTAAGTTGCTGGTTAAAGTTTGCAGAACGAGGAGATATAGAGTTGATAGTTTTTAAATAATTATCTAAAGCTCCGTTATCAACAGATTTACCATATGTGGACTTAATACGCTGTGCATTAAGTTGAGCTTGTTGCCTTGCCATTTCAAGTTTTTGTTCATTGTCTTTAATGCGATTTAAATTCTTTAAGTTATCTTCAAGATTTTTTATTTGTTGTATATTCTTAGTGCTATCTATGGCTCTGTTTAATTTAGCTAGATTATCAGCAGATACTTTACCTTCTTTATCCATTGAAGCTAATGTCTGCTTTAATTTCAACTTTGAATTGTTTAATAGTTCAGTAGCTTTACGTTCTTTTTCAACATTCTCAACAGTTCTTGTGCCAGTAACGTTATCATTTCTATCAAATTTTACAGTAGTATTTTTGAATCCGTCTTTATAAGTCTCAGATGATCCTGAAACATCGCCCTTACGATTAGTTTTAGTAATTCTTTTCTGAAGATTGCCTAGCTTTTCTAAGGCAGCTTCTTGACGACTAATTGCATCTGTTTCAGCGTCAGTAGCCTTTTTACGATTATCTATAATCTTGGTTGTTTTTTCAATAATCTCGCCAGACTGAGTGTATTTTCTATTAAGTTTGCTAACTGATCCATCAAGATTTTTTGTAACCGTTTCTTCTTCCTTTAGTACCTTGTTAAGAGTGGCGCTATTCTGTTGCATCTTCTGAGAAGCTTTATTAAATTCCTGAAGTGTTTGTACCACTTTCGGATTAATATCAACATTTAACTTTATCTTTTCAATCTTTTTTTCTATACCTTTAATTGCAGTATTTATTTCACCAATTGATCTACCGGTGTTGAGTGTACCGGTTATTAAAATCTTTAAATCGTCAGCCATGTTTTGAGATACTCCTTTCTTTGGACATAAAAAAAGAAGCATCTCAAATTGAGTGCTTCAGTTACTTTAAATTTAATCCATATTTAGTTTTTAGCATTTCTTTAGTATCTTTCAGATCATCGTTATAGCTATCATCGCTCATGGAATATACGGCATTTATATATAACTCTTGGATTGCATATACAAAATCTTTTTCTTCAACGGGAATATTTTCATCTGTTAAATTTTCGTCATCGAAAAATGGCTTATATTTGGTATGGTCAAAATTTAATACTTTTGAATTCTCCTTAGAAGCCTTATTAATCTCTTTAGCAATCGTATAACCTTCATTGTATATATCTTTATCAAGATTCATTCTATTGTCTGGAGATGAACAACCTTGGACTATAAGAAGGAAGAGAAGAGGGGGGATGAGAATTAACTTCTTAATTTTAACTTTAAAATGATCATATGTCATTTGTAACACCCCTTATTGGAATATGTTACCATTATATCATATGTCTTTATAAATTCATATAGCCTCGGATAAAGGTGGTTCTATAATAATTCCATGAATATTTAGTTTTGATATTAAACCTTTGAAATTATTATCAATATCGTGAGGATACAAATCTATCAAGGTTAAACCATTGTCTTTACATAATTTTATTTTTAATTTTGCTTTTGTTGTATATTTAAAGACTAAGCCGTGATTTTTCTCTTCTTCTCTAAAATAACCGAAATACTCAACCATATACTTTTTATTATTATGAGTTAAAACCCAATCAAATTTATAATTTTTTTCAATATCGATAAATTCTTTATAATAGTTTTCGTAGGAAAACTCCAGATTATTGTCAATGAACAAATTACTAATAACTTCTTCAGGTTTTGATCGACATTTTTGACCAAGTTTATTTAAATAAAATTTGTTGTTGGAGCTGAATAGTATAGTATGAGGCAGAAATTTTTTGCATATTTCCGAATATGTTAAATTAATTTTTTTACTCAAAGTTCTTCTGTTTAGAGATTTAGATGATACTTCCTGGTTAATAAAATCTTCAAATTCTTGAACACTGGGTATTCTGTCTAATGTTTTTGCTAGTTTTCTAAGATTAATTATGCTATTAATTAAATATTCGTCATAATCAATATTTACTTCATTAGCATGTATTAATCCAGCTTCAAAAAGTGCTTGTCGATAGGAACCAAACTTATTTGAGAAGTGCTGCGTCCAAATATCATAAGTGTTTTCGATATCTGTTGCAGTAGGTGTTTTATTAAAATCTTGTGCATACTTTTTTATTGCTTTTATCAAATCATCTTTTTCATATACCTTTTTAGGTTTAATCATTATAGGCAGTCCTGCATCTATCAACATGTCATTCCAACGTTCATAAAAATTTGATACAGTATTAATAGAAAACGATAATTCATTATAGAAAGGGCTTCTATTATGTTTATTAAAAAAATCAATTGCTTCCTTTTTTATATCATCCTTATCATAAACACAATGCCTAGTGATTTCTAAACCAGCCAATTTTAATGCATTATTCCAACCACCAAAAGCAGTTGTGTAAGCTTTTATTGATGACATACTGTGTTCTTTTAAATCATCACAAGTTGGACTTCTGTCATATTTACTTTTAAATTCTAAAAGAGAATTAATTAGATGCTCCTTAGAATACTTCAAATGAACGTTAGATAAATCCCTTGTTAAACCAAGTTTACTAGCTTTCTTTTTGATTGTGTTCCACGTTCTCTTTACCATTAATTTATCTATTATTACTTCAGATGTACCAAATTCATAAAAATCTCGTAATACATTTTCATCACAAATATACCAGCCATCTATACAATCCTGACGAACAACACCAATCTCTTTCAAGAAATCTAAGTGAGTTTTCCAGTAGTATTTATATGCAATGGTACTTGGATATCCTTTAGTTTTGTTTAAATTACTTAAAGTAGGATAGACTCCAAATTCGTTATAATATTTAAAGAAGTATTCTTTTAAATCTTCTTTACTGTAAGTTTTTCTACTCTCAGATCCACGCTCTAGTTTACCTAAACAAGTACTAGAACAGGCGTGGGATTTTGTCTTATTCAATTTCGTTAATTTTCTCAGATAAATATTTCCACAATTATCGCAAATTGCCTTTACCTCTTTGTTACTATTCGGCATTAAATCTGAAACAATCACTAAGAATATTTCTCCTGGCTTTCTTTTTTCATAACCTTTATTAATGTAATAGTTTTGTTGAGTCGTGTTCCATCTAACCTCAACCATTTGATCTTCTACAATTGCCATTTACTCCACAACCTTTCAATAAATCACACCTTGATGTATGTATATAAAAACTTGAGAAGAAGGGGAGAAAGGTGTGTGAAATCCCACGACTAGAGGTAGCTAATCCCTAGTTTCTTCTCAAGGTAAAACACGTAATCAATTAATCTTCATCAATAATCTCGTATTCTCCAATTTTCCAATCATCGGCACGACCTATATGTACAGTTCCATCATTCTGAATAACTTCTATGTTGATCTTTGCGATATTATTCTCAGTAAACTCATATCCAGACTTTAACAACGTTAATTCATCACTTTCATTCTCCACGGGCAAATCAATGTAAATAATCGGCTTCAACTCAATTCTTACACGCTTTGACATGAACACATCTCCTTTTAGATTACTAATTACTTATTCGTAATGTTTATAATTACATATTACATATTTGTAATTTAAATGTCAATACTCATTGACTAAATATTTTCTAATTAGTAATATGTAATTAAAGGTTAATTAAAAATAAGGATGGTTACACTTATGAAGAATCTAAAATATGATGTTACTCCACGATTAAAGTCCCTTTTGTCGGAGAAGGGGTATAGCAGCCAGAAAGAATTTGCAAAAGTATGTGGATTACCAGAACCGACTATCAGCAGATTTGATTCTCAAAGGAGATACGACATTTACACATTGGCTGTAATAAGTAGGACATTGAAGGTTACAATGGATGAATTGTTTGTTATTGAAGAAATAAAATAGCATACAAAATGTACTATATATCTACCAATTTAGATAGGATACTAAACCTGTTTCGCTAAAATTTTTATTAATTTATCATTTAGTCATAATAAGGCATCCGACAGGGTGTCTTTTAACCTATTCAAGTATTCGCCCAGGAAAGAAGGGTGGGCGAGTAATTCAAAAGGCTACTTTATATCTTCCATACTTTTCTTTTCAACTTTCTTTACACCGGCAGATGTGAAAAACTCAGTAAATGAATCCTCAGCTTCGTTATCATCATAAATTTCAATCATATCGATACTTTCCCATCCAAACCAGTCTTTAATTATCCGATCAGGGATATTATTTGCTCTTAATTTAGTAGTTAAATAATGTCGCAGGGAGTGAAAATAGAAGGGGGTGTTTAGTATGTCAGAGAATGTCTTTTTCCAACTTTGAAGGGTAGTATCTGTGGCAGGAACCCATTCACCATTCCTACGTGTTACGAATAGCTCATTGTTATTAATCCCTAATGTTTCTCTTTCTTTTATCCATAGATCGAAGTATTCTTGGAAGCCAGGTTTCAGAATAAACTTGTGCTTTTCCACACCGTCTCTACCTTTACCTTTAATTCTAATTTTGACAGGTGTCTTATAGAAAGCATCGTTATTAAGATTAGCTTCATCAAAGAAATTAACTTTAAATCTAACCAACTCACTTAACCTTGCTCCTGAATTAGCTGCCAGTGCAAACACGCACGCTTTTTGATATTGTTTAGTATTGACTAAAGTGTCTAATACACGTTTAACATCATCTTCTTTTAAAACAGTTTTCTCTCTAACTGCTTTTTTGGCAGGTGCTTCAATCTTATTCACAATATTTCTAAACTCAGGATATAAGTCATCCATAATATTTTCCACAAAGTTACTAAGACTGCTTAAACACGCCCGTAATCTACGTGTTCTGTTCGAACTGTGACCCCATTGATTCATGGAATACCCCTGGAAAGAGATGATATCACGTTTATTTAAATCAATAATGAACTTGTTATTACAGCGTTTCATCAGAAAGATATACAAAATTCGTAAATCGTTAGCGTACTGTTTGATTGTACCTGGTGATTTATCGGTACTCATAAGGTAATTTAACCACTCATCATATAAATTTTTATTGTCAGGATTAACTTTTTCCCAATCTTCTTCATTATATATTTTGTTGTAGACAGTTTTTCGACCCATATCTCTATCTCCATTTATACTTAATTTATCTATCTATTTATCTAATTGTTTTTATACCTTTTTGCTTCAAACCTTTTTGCAACTCAGTGACATGTAATTTCATATCCTTAATTTCTTGCTTTGTTTCTTTCATAAATGGACGAGGGAGGAGATATGGCGCACCTGGCTTAACGTGTTCATATCCTTCTGAGTCATAATGACCTTTTTCAATTATCCTTGCAATATCTCTTCCACCCTCAGACCTTGTATTATCGATGGAGATACCATTATCAATAGGTGTTGTTACAAAACTCTCTTTTAATTTACCTGTACGTTGATATGTTTTTTCTGTAACAGGATTAGGAGTATATGCCTTGTATACATCTTTCTCAACATGATTACTCCCGATATTTTCAAAAGTTTTCCTTCTATTATATAAAGCATCCTGAGTCTGTTTGTTCACATATTGTTCCATTTCCTTAATGCTTCTAAATGTTGGCATTTATAATCAACTCACTTATTGGAGTGGTTTTTCGATTGTTTCAATTTCCTTGCTGAATTTATTCCTAAAATCCTGAGATTTCTTCTGAATTTCTTGCTCTAATCCTTGTATGAAAAGGTCTGCTCCTAATACATTAGTTACACCGTCAAACACTTTTTGTACCTCAGTGTGTAAAAATACTTCATTCATAATAAACTCAAACAAACCAGTTTTTACAAAATGGTCTAAGAGGTCAAGTAATCCTTCTTTTTTACCTTCGCCAAGTAACGTGGAAGGGAAGTCCTTCTTAAAATGTGTAAAATTCTTAATAGTAAGAAACTGAAGAAGGCGTATAGTCATAGCATCTGATAATTTGATTCCTTTTTCTTCTGCTTCTTTAAGTAAAGATTGATATTCTTCTAATGTTTCCTCAAT
>JBJEFI010000169.1:0-7591 GCA_051873875.1 Bacillaceae bacterium
GCATCTTCTACAAATGGTTCAATATGTTTTAATCCTAAATACATTTGAAAGTGAACCTCATCTTGAACACCATTTAAATATGTTTCTAAGGATACCGCTTGTTCTAACGTAATTTTTGCTAAAGGCGAAATTCCCCCAATTGCTTTATATCGCCCTTTTAAATCTTCTATCATTTCTTCACTCGGTCTTCTACCATGACGAATATGTGTATAATAGCGCTCTAAATCCCCTTCTTCATAAGGTGTTCCGTACGCCATTACTAATAAGCCGATTTTCTTCACTTTTTTTCCCCCTTACTTTCCTTTTACAAGTAACGCTTTTGCTGAGTATTCATGTACAAAGGCTGTTAAGCGCTTTAATGTTTCTGGTTGTACTTGTGGAAATACCCCATGTCCCAAATTAAAAATATAACGGTCACATGCTAGTCCTTGTTCCAAAATTCCGATTACTTTTCGCTCAATTACGTCCCATGGTGCTAATAAAAGTGCTGGATCTAGATTCCCTTGTAATCCTTTTGTAATTCCCTTTTCTTTTGCTTCATTTATTTGCAAACGCCAGTCTAAGCCAATAATATCTACATCTAAATCATTCCACTCTTTAACTAGGTGACTTGCACCAATACCGAACATAATAAGTGGTACACCTAAAGATTGTAGAGATGCAAAAATACGTGTCATCGTTGGTTTAATATACACACGATAATCGTATGTATTTAATGCACCTACCCATGAATCGAAAATCTGAATAGCATTAGCCCCTGCTTGAACTTGTGCTGTTACATACGCAATAACCATGTCCGCTAACTTATCCATTAAAAGTTGCCAAGCAACTGGTTCTGTGTACATGAATGCCTTTGTTTTATTGTAATTTTTTGAAGGTCCTCCTTCAATCATATAGCTTGCTAACGTAAAAGGAGCCCCTGAAAAACCAATTAAAGGGACATCTAACATTTCATTTGTTAATAATTTAATTGTTTGTAACACATATGGAATGTCTTCTTCTGGTGTAATTTCCCCTAATTTTTCCACGTCTTTTAAAGAAGTGATTGGATTGGCAATAACCGGTCCAATTCCTGATTTAATATCCACATCTACACCGATTGCCGGTAGCGGTGTCATAATATCTTTATAAAGAATTGCCGCATCTACCCCATAATTATCGACAGGCAATTTCGTTACATATGCACATAATTCTGGTTGGTGCGTAATTTCAAAAAGTGAATACTTCTCCTTTAATTTTCGATACTCTGGTTGTGAACGTCCTGCCTGCCTCATATACCATACGGGAACATGATCGATTGTTTCTCCCCTACATGCCTTTAAAAATGTATCTTGTCTCATAACAAATCCCCCTTTACTTCCTACTATAAATTGCATCACAACTTGTGTATATATAGTAGTTTAAAAATTATAATTATTGACAAAATTTAAGAAAAATTAACCAATTTACTATGCAAATCCCTTTACTTTTTCACAAAACCCATTACAAAAGAATCACGTTTTCTCCTATCTTTTTTAGTTCTATGGTAAAAAAATCCTACTTTAAAAAAGGACTACTTTATATAAAAATAACAAAAAAAAGAGCAAATGTCTCTTTTGCCCTCTTCTACTCTACAATATTTGATTTTTCTCCTTCTTTTTTTGTTTGTGTATTATATGGAACAACATAATAAGAAGCTCTTGAAAGGATATTCATAAATTTAACTTTATATTCTCCTACTCCTTTTACAGTTCCAATTAATTTTTCTTCGTTATCTTTTATTTCATAAATTCGATATTCAACCCGCTTATCTTTTGATGGTGTCCATGTTAAATGATTTACAAATAACCCCATCAACGAAAAACGAACAGACGCTGTTAAATCCGTTATTATTGGCAAATGAATTGGCTCATCTAAATCTTCAACACCATCTGGTTGAACGAAATTGGCTTGTGGTTTTTCCTTCATTTCTCGTAACAACTGCTTAAATAAAGATGCTGTCATCCCACTCCCTTTTGTTAAGTAGTGCTTTTCATCTGTTCGATCATACCCACTCCAAAGAGCACCAACATATTTAGGCGTATAACCAACAAACCAAGCATCTCTCGTCCCATTTTTCACTAATGGAAAATTTGTAGAACCAGTTTTACCGGCCAATGCCCCTTTATATGAACCAGCCTTGGCAGTTCCATCTACAACTGTCGCTCGTAACATCTTCGTCATATACCAAGCCGTTTGCTTCGAGTAAATTTTCTTCTCTCTCACTTCATGTTCCACAACCAAATCACCATTGTTATCCACTATCTTTGTAATCACGTGTGGTTCTATTATTTTTCCGTCTCTTGCAAAAGCACGATATACTTTCATCATATCCACTGGGCTAATTCCATCAGACAAACCACCTAAAGCAATACTTAACCCCTCATCCTTAATCGGGATACCCGCTTTTTTTAAATATTTCTTTCCTTCTTCAATCCCAATTTGATCTAATAGCCACACTGCAGGGATATTGGCTGACTGCTTAATGGCATCATACATTGTAATCGTTTCTGTATACACATTGTCATAGTTACGAGGTGCATATCCATCAAAAGACATCTGCTCATTTTTTAACAAAGAGTAAGGGGTATATTCTCCTGTTTCTAAAGCAGGTGCATAGACAAGCGGTGGTTTAATCGTGGAGCCTGGTTGTCTTTTTGTATACACTCGATTTAATGTTTTTAACTTAAAATTTCTACCACCAATTGCTGCTTGAATGCCACCTGTGTCATTATCCATTAAGACAAAGGCTCCTTCTACTGTATCATCTATTCCTGGAAACAAATCTGCTTTTTTAAACAATTCATAAGCACGTTGTTGTAACCGTTCATTCATGCTTACATATACTTGATAACCTCCTCCTAATAACTCATCTTCCGTAATGCCATACTTTTCTTCCGCCTCTCTAAAAACCATATCCATATATGTTAAGTATGGTGATTCATAATTAGGTGGCGTCACATCAAGAACAATTGCCTTCTTTTTATCTTTTTCTCCCTCTTCTTCACTAATGAATCCTAATTCAACCATTTTATTTAAAATGACATTGCGGCGCTGACGGCTCTTCACAATATTATTAATTGGTGAATAATGATTTGGTGCTTTTGGCAAAGCTGCTAATACAGCCCCTTCATCAACTGTTAACTCATTTGTATCCTTATTAAAATAATAATTACTTGCACTTTGAGTTCCATACATCCCATGCCCAAAATAAATAACATTTAAATACATTTCAAGGATTTGCTTTTTCGTATATTTTCGTTCTAAATTAAGGGCGATAATGACTTCCTTCGTCTTTCGCCAAATTGTCTTTTCGTGAGATAGAAACACATTTTTCGCTAATTGTTGTGTAATCGTGCTACCACCTTCTAACTTTTCACCCGCAATAATATCTTTTATTAGTGCTCGAGCAATTGCTAAGAAATCGATGCCATGATGCTCATAAAAACGTTCATCTTCAATAGCAACAAAAGCATCCTGAACATGCTGTGGAATATCTTTTATTTTTACAAGTTCTCGATTTTGTACATATAATTTAGAAATAACTTCTCCTTCTTGATCGATCATTTGTGAATTAGAATAAAATAGTAGCTGTTTGTCATCGATAACATAATTCCCTAGGAAAATAATAACAAAATAGCCTACTAGCCCGATAAGAAATGCTAAGATAGCTAAAGAAAAACCTAGTGCAAACTTTTTAGACATAAGCAGACACTCCAGTCTAGATAATTGTCTTTATTCTTTGTCGCACTAGGAATTTTTATGTAATATTTCCATTTATTCTTTTGAATAATTTACCGTTGCTAAAAGCAATGTTTTGGCTGCAATAAGCATCGCTCGTTCATCGAAATCAAATTTCGGATGATGATGAGGATATGGCGTAGTCGTTTCTGGAGATTGTGCACCTGTAAAAAAGAACGTTCCTTTTACATACTGTAAATAGTAAGCAAAATCTTCTCCGCCCATTTGTAAATCATATTCTTTTACATCTTTTACTTCCTCAATATCACTTGCGATATTTACTACATATAACGTTTCTTCTTCATGATTTACTACTGCTGGATAGCCCCTTACATAATCATACGTATAGGTAACATCGGCCGCCATACACGTTCCTGCTAAAATTCTACCAATTTCATGTTCCAATTGGTCACGTACGCCTTCATCAAAGGAACGTGCCGTACCAATTACTGTCGTCTTATCGGCAATGACATTAAAAGCTTCTCCGCCATGAATAGAACCAACAGTCACAACAGCAGGTTGAATTGGATCAATCCGTCTGCTGACAAGTTGTTGAAGGTTACAAACAAACTGAGAGGCAATGGCAATGCTATCTTTCGTATTTTGTGGCTGTGCCCCATGTCCACCTTTACCATGAATCGTAATTTCAAAACGATCCGCAGCTGCCATAAAAGGTCCTGAACGATATAAAATTTCGCCTAACGGTGCTACCGCCCATAGATGGGTACCAAAAATAACATCCACCCCATCTAAACATCCATCTTCAATCATACTAATTGCTCCACCTGGGGCATATTCTTCAGCATGTTGATGAATAAATACAACTGTTCCTTTCACATGCTCTTTATGTTTAAAAAGCACATCCGCTACCATTAATAATGTAGCAGTATGCCCATCATGGCCACAAGCATGCATCACACCATCTATCGTCGAACGGTAAGGACCGTCTTTTTCATCTTGAATCGGTAAAGCATCAAAATCCGCTCGAAGGGCAACCGTTGGACCAGGTTGATCACCAATTATTTTTGCCACAACTCCATTCCCACCTACATGGTTGCGATAAGAAATGCCTCTCTCCTTATAAAACTGACAAATATACTCAGCTGTTTTGTATTCTTTAAACGATAATTCTGGATGTTGATGTAAATACCTACGAATCTTCACCATTTCCGGAAAAGATGCTTCTATTTCTTTTAATAGTAATTGCTCCACCATTATTCCTCCTTATATTTCTTCCTTCATTCGAGTTGGCATGTAATAGCGCGCAAATAACAAACTAAATCCTATGCCTACTAGTAGGACAAGTAAACTAACAATAATCTTTCCACTAGAAAATAAAGAAATAATTGCGAAGATAATTGCTCCTATTCCTAACAACAACATCATCAACCTAGTAAAGGCTTTTTGTTTTTCCCCTTCAGAAATTGGATAAATATGTAGCCATAATAAAGAATCATGATGCTTCCACATAGGCATTAATTGAAAACCAATTAAATATAGAAAAAATAAACTAACAAACACTTCTGTATACGTTAACGGAATAATAAACATTCCTACCGCTCCGATTGCTAATAAGCGAATATATAATCCTAAGTAATCACTAGAGCGAAGAAACGTTCTACTAAATAAATAGTGATAGACGTTACGTTGTTTAAAGTCTCCTTTAGTTGCAAAAACATCTAGCATTTTTCTTCGTTTTACCGTTTGTTTTAAGTGAGGAATATCTGTAAACATATTGGCAACTCGATAAAACAATTGGATTTTCTTTACATCATTTTCAATTCCTTTTTCCCACTTAAACAATTTTCCCTTCATTCCTGCTAGAAGAAAAATAGCATATACAATCATCACACCAATTGTAATGGTAATACCAACAAAAGCTAATTGTAATGTAAAATAGACGAGACTAGCCATACAAACAAAACGAATAATAAAATCAAAACTTCCCAACATACTTTCTTTCAAGTAAAGAAAACTATGAGAAAGGTATAAATTCCAACCTTTTACTACAACTAAACCAAGGAACAATAACCAGCTTGTTACAGAGGAAAAATGATAAAAGTGCCAATACAATGGAATGATAAGCACAATTCCTAGTAAAAGTGAAATTAAGGAAACAAGATAAGAAAAAACAAATGCTCGTTGAAAATAACTTCTTAACTTTTCTTCAACAGGAAGTAAAAAAACAATATCTCCACCTTTTAACAACGTATGAACAGAACCTGTTGCTAAAAATAAACCTAACACGATAGCAATTACTATACTAGCTGGAAAATCGTCATTTAATGTGGAAAGCCATTTTTGATAAAAATAAGCACCAAAGCCCAAACCAATAAATAAGACAAGTTTCAAATGATCATTAAAAATATATCGTCCATATTTCCGTAGTTCATTTATGTATAATTTTAAACGCTGCTTCCATAAATTTGTCGCATCAAACATGTTCATCTTCCTTTGTTACTTCTATGTAAATTTCATCTAATGTGGCATTTGGCATATTAAATTTCTGTCTTAATGCTTCTAATGTTCCTTCCGCTTCCACGCGTCCATGATGAATAATAACAAAGCGATCACAATGACGTTCTGCTGTATCCAAAATATGAGTAGACATTAAAATCCCTGCTCCTTCTTCCTTCTTTTCATCAAGCAAGTTCAAAAGAGACTGAATTCCTAATGGGTCTAATCCTAAAAATGGTTCATCAATAATAAAAAGAGATGGCTGAACAAGAAAAGCACATAAAATCATTACCTTTTGCTTCATTCCTTTGGAAAAATGAGTTGGAAACCACTTTAGATACTTCTCCATTCTAAATTTCTTTAATAAAGGTGTAATCCGCTTTTGCATCTCTTGTTCTGTTAATCCATAAGCCATTGCTGTCATTTGAAAATGTTCTTCCAACGTTAATTCTTCATATAAAATTGGTGCTTCTGGTATATATGTAAAGGAACTTCGATATGCAGTAATATTTTCCTTTATTTCTTTTCCATTTAATAAAATTTTTCCTTGCTGTTGCTCCATTAAACCAATGATATGTTTGATTGTTGTACTTTTTCCTGCACCATTTAAACCAATTAAGCCAACAATCTCCCCTTTGTTTACTTGAAATGAAACATTATGAATAACAGGCTTTTTCAAATATCCACCTGTTACATCTTGTACTTGTAGTAGTATATCCTTCATACTTTCACAACCTTCTTTATACGTTCTTACATTCATATTAACAGTATTACACATCTAGGCGAAAGTGTTTTCAATCTATTTTTTACAAATCAAAAAAACTTTTTTAGAAGGTATAACCTTAGAAAGATTGGATATCATAATGGATGTAGAGGACGGAGTAGCAAAGATATATACTCCTTCTATACCTTTTGAAATGAGGTGTCTGTGAAAGACAAGATAGCAGCGTAACAATAAGAGACATGAATGAAAAAAATTGAAATGAGGTGTCTCCAGCAGAGACGAATAGCCTATTTTAAAAAATGAAATTCATGGTAAATGAGGTGTTCCCAAAAGGCTTCCTACAATTTATTTCATAAGAAATAGATATGTAAAAAAGACAAGGGGATGGTTCGCTTGAACAAAGACACATGGAAATAAACATGTAACCTTTTTAGGGTCTTTTTAAAAAAGCTACTATAACTCGTTTATTCACTCGAAAATGAAGTGAACTGCGAAAAGACGTATACTTTGCTTTAACCAATCCGTTCTCTGCATTAAGGCAGGAAGTACAGTGGCTTCCTGCCTTTTTCATGCAAGAAAAATCATAAGCATTCTTTTCAGTATCACGTAGCGAAAGCAAGAGATATTGAAAAGACTACTCTGAAAAAATTT
>JBJEFI010000169.1:7691-23457 GCA_051873875.1 Bacillaceae bacterium
AAATTTCTCAAAGAGGACAGTTGAAGGTTAAACACATGTGTAACACTGAAAATTTATACTTTCTTTAAAAAACAAAGCCCTCTTCCTCATCTACACATTCAATCTTCCTTATGTTACAATCATGCTAATAGTTAAATTATTCCTTGGAGGGATTAAAATGGATTGTATTTTTTGTAAAATTGTTAATGGAACAATTCCAGCTTGTAAAGTTTACGAAGATGATAAGGTTGTATCTTTTCTAGACATTAGTCAAACAACAAAAGGACACACATTAATTATTCCAAAAGTACATAAAGAAAATATTTTTGAATTGGACGCAGAATTGACTGCTCACATTTACCAAGTTGCACCAAAAATTGCAAAGGCATTAAAAGAAACCTTTGGATTTGAAGGTTTAAATATCGTCAATAACAATGGTGAAGTTGCTGGACAAACTGTATTCCATTATCACGTTCATTTAATTCCTCGCTATGGAAAAAATGATGGATTCGCTCCTACTTGGAAAAATAATGGTCCTGATTATACAATCGAACAACTACAAGCGATGGCAAAAAATATTCAAGATAATATTGTAACGGAATAATCATCCAAAAAAGCTACCCTTTTTAAGGTAGCTTTTTTATTTTTCTTATTTTCTTATTTTTTGATTTTTCTATCTTTTTATTTTATATTGTCTAAAATAAGGTTAATTTATCGTTAGGGGGAAAACGAAATGGAGCGAGTTTATAATTTTAATGCAGGACCTGCTGCATTGCCACTCGAAGTGCTACAGCAATTACAAGAAGAAATGATTAATTACAAAGGATATGGTTTGTCTGTATTAGAAATGAGTCACCGTAGCAAGGAGTATTTAGAAATTTTACACAACACAACTACAACTTTACGTGAATTGATGCACATTTCTGACGACTACGAAGTATTATTTATCCAAGGAGGCGCTAGCCTTCAATTTGCAATGGTTCCAATGAATTTTCTTTCAAAGGGGAAAATTGGTAACTACGTACTAACAGGTGTTTGGGCAAAAAAAGCGTTAGCAGAAGCTAAAAAAATAGGTGCTACATCTGTATTAGCAACAAGCGAAACGACAAATTTTAATTATATTCCTGAAATAGAAAATGAACCTATTCATCCAAAATCAGCCTATGTTCATATTACTTCAAATAATACAATTCATGGCACACAATGGCAAACTTACCCTACTTTAGGTGTTCCGTTATTTGCTGATATGTCTAGTGATATTTTATCTCGTGAAATAAACGTAAATAACTTCGACCTTATTTATGCAGGAGCCCAAAAAAACCTTGGACCAGCCGGCGTAGCAGTTGTTATCGTAAAAAAAGCTTTGCTAGAACAAATTCCAGTTGGATTACCAACAATGTTAGATTATCGTACGTACGCTAATAATGACTCTCTTTATAACACTCCTCCTTCCTACTCTATTTATGTCCTTGGAAAAGTACTACAATGGGTAAAAAAGCAAGGTGGCGTAACAGCAATTGAAAAACAAAATAATGAAAAAGCTGCACTTTTATATGATGTAATTGATAGTAGCAATGGTTTTTATCTTCCACATGCTAATAAAAACAGTCGTTCAAAAATGAATATTACCTTTAATCTAGCCTCAAAAGAACTAGAATCATTATTTCTCCAAAAAGCAAAGGATAATAAATTTATTGGATTAAATGGTCATCGCTCTGTCGGAGGATGTCGAATTTCCACGTATAATGCAGTATCACTGCAAACGTGTTCAACCCTTGCACAATTTATGATTGACTTTCAAAAGCAAAATAATTGTCGATAAATTTTTAGCTAAAATCACACCTATTTTTTAAAAAATTCAAACAAAATTCTTTATTATTTTTCATTTTACTGGCATAATAGATTGTAGATTGGGGGAAAAGTAGGTGGGTGAGTATATGAGTATGAATGACAAAGGTTACACGATGAAAGAAGCTCTAATTTTTAGCCAACGTATTGCACAATTATCAAAAGCACTGTGGAAATCTGTAGAAAAAGATTGGCAGCAATGGATTAAACCATTTGATTTAAACATCAATGAACATCATATTCTTTCAATTGCATATCATTTAAAAGGCGCATCTATTTCCGAAATTGCAAAGTTCGGAGTAATGCACGTTTCTACAGCATTTAATTTTTCAAAAAAATTAGAGGAACGAGGACTACTTGTATTCTCTAAAAAAGAAGATGATAAACGTAATACATACATCGAGATTACACCTAAAGGAGAAGAATTATTACTGCAGTTAATGGCAGATTACGATCCAGAAAAAAATGCTGTTTTTAATGGCGCTTTAGCACTTCGTGATTTTTATGGTAAATTCCCAGAAAACATGGAGTTAATAGCTATTCTTCGTAATATTTATGGTAAAGAATTCATTGACATCTTTGAACGTTCTTTACAAAATATTGAAGATGATTTTTCTGAAAATATCGAACATCTGCATAAAGAAACTACTTAACTATTCTTCATTTAACTATATCATTTTTAAAAGGAGATGCTTATCTACTAGATAATGCACCTCCTTTTTTTATTGGAATAAATTATTATAATTTATATTGCTTACTTAGTATTTTTATAAACTCGTCCATTAAACTTGGATAATAATGCTGAGATTTAAGCGCACTTACTAACTCTTCTATTGGTACATGAGAAGGAATTGTTTGTCTAAACTTCTCCAACAGTGGTTCAAAATGAACAAATCCTTCTTGTTTTTCTACTATGTATTGTTTATTTATTTTTTCACAGCTTTTTAATATTTCTTTTTCTATTTCCTTTGTCAATTTATATTTTACAATAATAAAATAAAATGGAAATTCCTTACTATTAACCATTGGTACTAAGAGAGAAATATAGTATTCTAGCTGTTTTAATCTTTCTTCATATTCATTCATTTCTTCACCACCCTTCTTCATTACCCTAAAACATGGTTTTCATTCCTCTATTATACAATATTTCGATAAAAAAGTACGTCCTTTCTTAAAGACGTACTTATTGTTTTCAAATTTTACAATTATTAAATGCAAGCAGCACCCACAATAATTAACAAAATAAACAATACAACGATCAACGCGAATCCGCCATGAAATCCTGTAACCATAGTTCCCACCTCCTTCGTGTTCACGTATCACATTGTATGCATTCTTTTCTTATACTGTTTAGGCATTTATCCTAACTACCTTTTATTATTTTTAACTTTTAGAAAATATTTTGTATTTAATAGAAAGAAATATGGTATATTAAATACTGTGTATCTTGTACATAATCGGTTGAAAATCTTAAAAATTATAGGAGTGTCAATATGAAAAAAGTCATTTATGCAGCGGTTCTTTCTGCAAGCGTTTTAACTTTAGCGGCTTGCGGATCTTCTGATTCAGAAGTACTTGTTAAAACAAGTGCTGGAGAAGTTACAAAAGATCAATTATATGATGCAATGAAAGAACGATACGGTGAAGGCGTATTAAAAGAGCTTGTTACAACAAAAGTGTTATCAAAACAATATAAAGTTAGCGATAAAGAAGTACAAGCTGAAGTGGACAAGCTGAAAGCACAATATGGTGATCAATTCCCAATGGCCCTTCAACAAAGTGGTTTTAAAGATGAAGCACAATTCAAAGAGTACTTACGTTCTTCTCTTTTAGCTGAGAAAGCAGCAACAAAAGATATTAAAATTGAAGAAAAAGATATGAAAGCACAATATGAAAAAATGAAATATAAATTAAAAGCGAGCCATATTTTAGTAGCTGATGAAAAAACAGCGAAAGAAGTTGAAGAAAAGCTAAAAAAAGGCGAGAAATTTGAAGATTTAGCGAAAGAATATTCAACAGACTCAGGTACTAAAGACAAAGGCGGCGACTTAGGTGAATTCGGTGCGGGCCAAATGGTAGCTGCATTTGAAGATGCTGCATACAAATTAAATCCAGGTCAAATTAGCGAGCCTGTAAAATCAGATTACGGCTATCACATTATCAAATTAGTTGAAAAGAAAGAACAAAAAGTAGAACCTTACGAAGATATTAAAGATCAAATCAAGCAAGATTTAGCGAAAAAGCAAATTGATCAAGAAAAAATTACTGAAGCAATTAATAATGCAATTAAAGACGCAAAAGTAAAAGTAGAAGATAAAGACTTCAAAAATACATTTAAAACAGAATAATTAAGAAAAACCGTAAGTGAACGATTCAATATCACCTAGCAAAAGCAAGAAATGTTGAATCGAGTCCTTCTCTAGAAGGACAGCCAGCGGTTAGACAAAGAAAAAAGGCTGATTTCTATCAGCCTTTTGTTTCTTCTATTTCACTTAATCCTAAACGACGATTTCGCTCTTCTTTTATTCGACTCATATACACTTCGCCTTCTTGCTCAATGTACTCTTGCTCCTCATCTTGTTCTTGTTTTGCTGTATAAAGGACCATAAAGCCGCTTAGCACAATTCCAAAAATAACGAAGTAAACCCACCATGGTAATAACATTTTTTCTTCCTCCCTCTTATCCCGTTCTAACCAATACCAATACTTTCTCTTTAAAATTAGCATTGAATGTCGGTAAAAGCTCAATTAATTCAACTAACCATCAGCCAAAAGCATCACTATTGGAAGTTTCACTTTATAAGACAAGCTTTACTATTACTTATGCAAGGGAGGATTTATTTATGACTTATTCTAAAAAACTAGGTTTGTAAAATGCTCGATTTTCTAATGCAAAAACACGCTCTGCAAATTCCCCTGGATTTGTGCGTTGTAATGCACGGTCCATCATGTTCATTTTCGCATCTAAATTATCAATATAATGAATGATTTCTGCTTCCTTAATTAACGGTGCTTTTGGACTTCCCCATTCTGGCTTCCCATGATGCGTTAAGACGATATGTTGAAGAACTGTTACTTCTTCTCCTTCTAGTTCTAACGCTTCCGCTACTTTGCCAATTTCATTAACCATAATAGAAATATGTCCTAGTAAATTCCCTTCAACTGTATACGTTGTTCCAATCGGACCTGAAAGCTCAATTACTTTCCCTAAATCATGTAAAATTATGCCTGAATACAATAAATCTCGATTTAAGCTTGGATATAAATCAGCAATTGCTGTTGCCAACTTTAACATGGATACAACATGATATGCCAAGCCTGAGAAAAATTCATGATGATTTTTTGTTGCTGCTGGATATTCTAGAAACTGTGTTTTGTATCGCTTAATTAATTCAGATGTAATAGCTTTAATCGTTGGATTATGCATTTCACTTACATATTGACGTAAAATTTGAAGCATCTCATCCTTTGGAATTGGGGCTTTTTCTATAAACTCTTCCACTTGTACATCGTCCTCAGGGCCTGTCACACGCATATTTAAAATTTTTAATTGGGCACGTTGACGATAGCTTTGCATTTCTGCTACTACTTTAACAATTGTTTGAGGAACGTAATTTTCTTCATCTTGTGGTTTTGCATCCCACAACTTAGCATCGATTTCACCACTTTGGTCTTGCAGAGTAATCGTTAAATATGGACGTCCACTCGTTGCTGTCCCCTTACTTACTGCTTTAATTAACGCATATGTATCAAGCTGTTCGCCTACTTCGTGATCATATATTCTTTTTTTCATTTTCTTTCCTCCAAACACCTTATTTTTTACTCATACCTATTTTTTTATCCAACTTATACTCACTCTAATCATACCATTTCTACTATAAAAATATGAGTCGTTTCAAAAACAAATATAAAACACTTCTATTTTTTTATTATTTCTTTAACCATAGACTGCAAATTAAACAAAAAAACTCTAAAGTAAAGCAATTGATATACTAGCAAATATGATAGGAAGATCCTCTCTTTTCGTTCTACTCAGAGATACTATATTAGTTTGTTAACCTTTTATCCGTGAACTATTTTTTCAGCTCCTACTACTATAAACTTCTTTAGCTTTCGTTATGTTTTAATCTTATATTCAGTTAAACTAGCGTGAATATGGCTGCTTATGTTATTCCAACATTTCATACATTCGCAAGTCTTGTTCATTCATATATGGCTTAATGATATAGCTAGATGTAAAATTCTTCTTTTTACTTGTTCCATCTCCATAAAAGATAGTATATTCTTCTTTCGTTATCACTTTACATCCATCCTCTGTTGGAATGAAATTAACTAAATTGGCACTTAATAATTCTTCTTTAATTCCTTTTTTCTCTAAATACTTAAGGTAATCTTTCGATTGCTTGTATGTTTTTCCATTCGGATGATGAAGAGATTCTACACGAGAAAAGTCACGATTATTAATAGCTTCTACACTTTGGTATAAGTATTTTTGTATAAAAGCTTGTAACCCTTCAAACGTGTACACTGGCTTTTGTTTTACAGGTTCTACTGGCTTTCCAAAAGAAAAATAGACATCCGAATCATCTTCTATTTTAATTGCATTACTTTTGATAATACGCTCTCCTTCTTTCACTTCTGCATGTATGACTATCGTCCCATCTGTAGCTACAGGTCCAAAAATTTGTCCTTTATCAATAAGAATACCTGTACTTTCTCCATTCACATAAATGATACCGCTTGTATTATCTCCGTTAATTGCGATCGTTCCAACTTCCAAGTTCATTGTTGTAGATAACTTATTGTTTTTTGCCATAGTAAAATCTAACTTCTCTTCTTTGCTTACTTTAGCATATTTCCTTTCATACTCTGCTGTAACATGATAAATACTAGGAATATACATGCCTACTTTTTCTTCTACTTGAGCATTTGTAATTGTTTTTTTCTTTCCTTTATTTATATAAATATCTACACCTTCTATATTCGTTTCAACCGTTACTTCAATAGGAATAACTCTCAAGAAATAACGTTGATAAAAAAGCCACTCTTTATCCCCTTTTACAAGTTGGAAAAGCTTATTTCCTTCACTATCTAAAATAGGATCGCTTTTGCCTAAACTTTGTACTTTTTGTACTTCTTCCAACAATCTTTTTTCAATTACAGAAAAGTCATTTTCATCGGTCATATATTGAATAAATCCTTTTAATACATCTGTATCTACTACATTATCTACTTGTGATATTAAAAGGTTTTTATTTAATCGCTCTGTATCATTATCTTTCACACTTGAAATAACCGATTTTACAACTCTTTCTGGACTATATATATTTACTAATGTAAAATGCACCGCTATGATGCCCCCTAACACAATCACTCCTATTACAAGCGACCATACCTTCAACACTCTTTTCTGTCGTACTCTTTGTGTTCTCAGCATCTTTTCTTTTTTTTCTTCCTGTACGACACTTTCTCCACATTTTTTACAAAATTTTTCTTGTCCACTAAGACCTGCCCCACATTTTGTACAATATTTCATCACTTATTCTGACGCTCCCTCATCTTTGCAATCCATGTTCCTCCGTAGGCAACTACACCAGCTAAAATGGTTGCACGAATAAACATGCTTATTGGTCCTAATCCAATGGAAAAAACGACATTACTTGTTGTTCCAACTCCAGATTCAATTGTTTCAAAGCTAAACTTAGTCACAACACTTAACATCGCCATAAACACACCGTAACATAGACTAAAAATTAGTACATGTTGTACAACATTTTCACCTTGTTGAGCGATTCGATAACCTGACCATAAAAACAGTAGCAAAAGAATAAGAACGCCTAACCATAAGTACAAATTAAACGTTGACATATTTATCCCATTAAAAAAAGCTTGATTTCTAACAGCTTCTCCTTTAAGGCTAAAGCCCGATAACAGGCCATATTCAATCGTTCCTAACTCTGTATTCCTACCTGTTGTAAAGCCCACCTTACCGAAGTGTAGTAAGCCAAATATATATTGACTAATTTGGAGAACAATTGATGCAATATAGAGAATACTATCCTTAAATGTTTCCATTACACTACGAAAAGGAGTAAAAAATGATAATACATCTTTAAAATCGTTTAATTTAATTACTACATAGGCAAACAGACTCACAAACACAAAAATACTTCCACGAATGACGGTAGCAAATGCTTGATGAATCGCTTCTCCATATGGAATCATATGGACTAAATGTCCAGTTGACTTTCGAAAATTAATAGAAAATAAATAGCCGACTCCATGAAAAAGAAACGCAAGGAAAAAGGTAGTAATTAACGTACCGAAGAAAGGATAAGACACACTTAATACAGCACTAACCCCTTCAACTTTTTCCTTGTAAGAAATACCGGCAAATAAAGAAAAGACCGCCATTATAATTCCATATAACAAAGAAAAAACACCATTTACATATAAGAAATTAGCCTCTTCTGTTTTATATTTTCTACCCTGTATAATTCCAGCAATAACTAAAATAATGGCTGTACTAATAGCTGAAAATAAAAAGACATTATGTAAGGAAAAACCATTTTCAATTGATTTACCATCCCCATTTAACTTTGTCTCGATAATAGGAGCTTGTAAGTTAGCAAGCATTATTCCATCACTTACACCAAATAATTTCTTCATCTCTGGTAAATCCGAATCAATTCCAGATTCTAAAAGATCTTTGAAGACTATTAGAAGATACCCCGAAAGATTCCTCTACTATTTTTTCATATCCTTTAATTGAAAAGAAAGAGTAAATGATTAATAAGAAAAAAACCATAATTAATGGAACAATCGCACGTTTAACATACATAGACGAAAATATATCCATTGAAAAAGAAAATTGCTTTATACTTACACTCTTTGTTATATTTCCTTTTTCTTTTCGTTCATATTGCAGTAAATAACTACCGCAGTCCATACAATAACTTTGGCTACTCGTTACGTTTCCACCACACGCTTGACAAAACTTATATACCTGTCCTTTCTGAAATAAAGCACTTCCCCTTTTTAACGCTGCCCCATCATGTTTGCAGTATATAGCTGTATGTTCATTTTCTTCTCCACATGCTTTACAATACATCTTCTCACTCCCCTAACTGATTTCCACAGCATTGACAATATGTCGTATCTTTTTGTACCTCTTGCTCACATATCCGACAAACTACAAGCCCATATACTTCTTTTTGTTGACTATTCTCAATTAAATGACCACAAGAACCACAAAATTTATCTTCTGGCAAAACCTCTTCTCCACACCCTGAGCAAACGTGATTTTCTTCTTTCGCACTTAATTGAGCAATTATTTTTTCGGCTTTATAAATGTTAATATCATACTCTATAACTTTTTTAGCTATGTCTTTTAATTGCTCATCTTGTAGTTCTCCCGCTCGGAATTTTTTGTATACAAATTCCCCAAGCTGTATCATAACGGTTGTACGTTTATCTACATTTTCATTTATCGTCCTCTTATATTGATTAACCTCTTGTGCAGTTTGTAATTTAGCCTTACTTTTCTGTAAAGAATCTTGAATCTTATTTAATCCCCCACCTAATTTAGTCTGTAACTCACTCATCTCAATTCCTCCTCAATTTATAATTTGTTTAACACCTAATGAAATAGCTTCTGCAATCCGAGAATGGTTTTCATTATTACTTAAAAAACGATCCTCTTGTGGATTAGATAAAAAGCCCATTTCAATTAAGACCGTTGGAACCTTTGACCAATTAAATCCTGTTAAATCACTTCGATATACAATTCCTCGATTAACAATACCTAATTCCTTACAATATGTATTCAATATCGCCTCTCCATATACACGACTGATTTCACTATACGATTTTGTAAACTTATTGGCTGCTGGTACAAGGATAGATGCTCCTCTTACTCCCTCAGTTGAACTATCACAGTGTAAACGAATAACTAAATCTGCCTTAGCTTCATTCCCAATTTCTGCTCTTTCAATGTTACTAAGGGACGTATCTACTGTCGTCTTCGTCATCACAACATCATATCCCTCATGCTGTAAATATTCTCTTAACAATAGACCAATATTTAACACAATCTCATACTCTGGCGTATTAGTAACAATACCTGTGGCACCTTGTACATCTTTTGCCTTCATTATTGTACTCTCTGGACTCACTGGTTCTTTCTCCAAATTTCCAATAGAGGAATGGCCAGGGTCAATAACAATCTTTTTCTTAAATTGTTGTTGAATAGGTAAGACCTTCTTTTCAAATGGATTAATTTCAACCGTATTAGCAGATAACAAAGAAATATCTTTTTTTTGTTTAGAAATAGAACAGCCACTCAATCCAATTAATAAAATCAATAAAAGAATACATTTTTTCATCCCTTACTCCTGATTACCTTCTAATTTTTTTATTAAATTTATATTTGATCGTTCTACTTCATTTAATTCGCTATCATTACCTTTAAAAGTGGCATTTGGACGATACCAAGGCTTACTCGCAAAATAACGCTGGTATTCTTCCTTTGTAAATACATAACCATGTCGAGCAAAAATTTCATTACGAATGAGTGCTAATTCTTTTTGGCTATACTTTGCTAAATCTGATTCTTTTAAATACACTCGACTGCTATTTTCTACAATATACGCTTGCTCTTCTTGTGGTATAGTCGTAGCTGTGGAGGCGCTTGACTCATCTTCACTTCCTGTTAAATTTGCTTGTAATTCGGAGATGTATGATACTGTTTGAATGTTATAACCATGTATTTGGGCATTTGTTAACAAACGCATTGCTTTTTCAAAAAAACCCTTTTCGAAAGCCACCTTTGCTTTCTCTATATACACCTGTTGATAAAATTCATTAACTTCTTCTTCTGTTAAAATATTTTTAATGTTCTGTATTTTACCCTCAAAATCATCCACTTGTTTCAATAAAAGCAGAAGTTTATCCTTCACTTTATCCTCTTTCTTCTTACTTAATGCGTTTGTATAATATGTAATCTTCCTATCATACTCTGCCGCATTATCCCCTTTATATATATAATATGAATAGCTAATAGTGTCTTTAAGTAGGAAAATACTAATTATGCAGGCACCTCCTATTAGGAGTAAACGCGAAAAAATTCTTTTTTGTGAAACATGATGAATCCGTTCCATCCGTTCTCTTTTTTGTTGATTAACCAATGCACCACATTTAGTGCAAAACTTCTTTTCAATATCCAACTCTATTCCACATTTATTGCAATACTTCAATAGTCATTCTCCTTTCTTATTTTCTTGAAATTTGTGCTAAATAGTACATAAATGCTAAATAAAAAAAGTGACATAAATCCGATTGAACATCGAAATCATGCCACTTTAAAGACAGTCTACTTGTCTACTTGACAAAGATTAGTTCAATACTACACTTACCTTCTAGGTACTTTCGTATTTTTTTGAACTCTCTAAGCTGTTGATATTTTTTTATTTTCCTTCAAATTTTGGTAATCGTTTTTGTAAAAAAGCTGTAATGCCTTCTTTATGGTCCCCACTAACTCGCATTTTAGCTTGTCCTTGTTTTTCTAATGCTAATATTTTTTCTAATTTTTCTACACCTAATGTAGAATAAATCTTTTTCGTCTCAATCATTGCTAATAAAGGTTTATGTAGCAATCCATTTGCAAATTTAGCTGTATAGCCATGAACATCTTCTACTACTTCATCAACTAAGCCAATTTGGGCCGCTTCTTCTCCATTAAGTCGTTTGCCTTCCCATATTAATTGTTTCGCTTTATCCTCACCAACGCGTTTCTCCATAAAGAAATGCCCTGCACCATCTGGAATTAATCCAATACCGATAAAGTTCATAGCGATTACAGCATCCTGTTGTGCAAACACATAGTCACTTGCTAATCCAATACTTAAGCCAAGCCCTGCTGCTGCACCATGAATGCTACTAATGACGATTTTTGGCATCGTATAAAGGGTTGTGACAACTTCCCCAATTGTATCCATAATTGCTGGTAATGCATCTTGGTTATCTAGTGTTAACATTGATTTAATATCTCCACCAGATGAAAAACCTCGACCACTTCCCTTTAAAATAACAACTAGTGCATCACTATTTTTTACTTCTTGTAATTTAGCTGCAAGCTCTTCTAATGTAACTAAATCTAATGCATTTAACACTTCCGCACGATTAAGCGTAATTGTCGCAATTTTATTTTCGTACGCCACAATAACATTACTTGTTGAACTAGAAACTGACATAAAAAAATCCCCTCCCATGTATCCCATCCTAACTGACAGCAAGTCTCCCACTTCAAAATTATATCATCACAAAAATTAAATAGAAGATAAGTGTCAATATGGACCCGATTCGTTCAACTAACCATCAGCGGAGAATAAAAGATAGCCACTAATAGAAGTTTCACTATTATTAATTCATGATAAGGGAGGAAAATTCCTTCTTTTCAAGGAAACCCATAGGCGGTCCTTCCAACTATTCCATAGCGATAGCATAGGATAGTTGAAGGAGTCTCTCAACTCGTGTTGGCACATCCGTCACAAAAATTCTGTACTTAGACTAGTGAAACATCCCGAGAGAGACAGCGAAAAAACACAGACTATAATAAGGAAAACAAAACGAGTTCCTTTGAAGAAAATTATTGATAGAGTGCTCGTAATAATTCTATCTTTTCTTTCGTATAAGCCTCGTAACTCTCGTTATACGCTTTTGGTTCCTTTGGATTTGCATAGCGAGTGATGACACCTGTTTTTGGGTCTACAAATTTACTAGAAGCTCCACAGCCAAGTCCAATAATCGTTTGCATTTCTTCCATAATCATAATGTTATAAATGCTCTCCTGGTTCGGTAACGAATAGCCTACGTTTTCTAAATTACCTAAAATATTTTTTTGACGATATAAATAATACGGTGTATAACCATTTGCTTCTGTCCAGCTCGTTGTCATATTCATCATTTCTTCTACTTCATCTCGATCGGCTACTTTATATCGATTTTTATTTTGTGTCATTTGCGACGCTCGTTTAAAAGAAAGAGTATGAACGGTTAATGATTCTGGCATTAATTTTTTTGTTTCGTCTAATGTTTCTTGAAAAATGTCCACACCTTCACCAGGCAAACCAATGATTAAATCCATATTAATATTGTTCATGCCCATTTCACGAGCTAAGTGGAATTTTTCAATCGTTTCCTCGACTGTATGATGACGTCCAATTGCCTTTAATGTAGCTTGGTTATAGGATTGAGGGTTAATCGAAATACGATCAATATTCCATTTCTTTAACACATCTATTTTTTCCTTTGTAATCGTATCAGGTCGTCCAGCCTCCACCGTTACTTCTCGTACTTTGTCTACATTTGGGAAAGAACGATACATTTCTTCATATAAGCTATCCATTTCTTCTGCAGTAATACTCGTTGGTGTTCCACCACCATAATAAATCGTCGTAATGCCAATTCCCATTTCTTTTAATAAAGCCCCTACTTGCTGAATTTCATAATGAAGACCTTCTAAAAAAGCATTAACAGAACCTTGTCGCCCATTAATTGCGTAAGCTGGGAATGTACAATAAGCACATTTGGTTGGGCAAAATGGAATGCCAATGTAAATACTTACTTCATGTTTTAAATCGTATAAATCAGGGACAACTGCTAATTGACGATCAACAATTCGCTGCATTAATTCAATTTTTTCATCACAAATAACATACTCATCTTGTAAAATGGTGTGTATTTCTTCTTTACTTAGCCCTTCCTGACGCTTTTTATGAACAAGCTTTGTAGGACGAATACCAGTTAATACGCCCCACTTTTGCACCATTCCTGTCGCTTCACTAAATAAGTGTAAAATAACATAAGAAAGCAATCTTTTTAATTGTTTAAACTGTTCTTTTTCACTCTGAGTAGCTAATTTTTCTTTAGATGCTGTATACGTATAAGGGGTTTCTTCCTTCCCCTGCAATTGCCCTTCAATCGTAAATTGGTGATCTTCTTGAATAGAAAGATGCAATGTCCAATCATGCTCCTTCTCCACATCATAAAACACATTACATTCTTCAAAAAATAAATTACCAATCAATTGAATAGGACGAATAAATCGTTCCTCTTTTGTTCCCGTTACTGCTATTTTCATCTATATTAATCTCCTTTTTGTACAAGTAAGCAGTATTAGTTTACTGTATGCGTACACCTTTTTCAAACAATGCACAAAAAGAGAATGGAACATTTTCCATTCTCTAGTTTCTTATTCATATATAGAATTTAATTCTATATGATTTTTTAAAAATGCAAATGGAAATTGTTTGCGAAAATGTTCTACGATTGTATAAGCAACACCATTTTCATTATTGGATCTCGTAATCCATTTCGCCAGCCGTTTTACATCATAAGGTGCATGCCCCATCGCAACTCCTAAACCTACGCTACCAATAATTTCTCGGTCCCAACTACTATCACCGATAGCAATTACTTCATTTAATTTTACTTGATAATGATTAGCTAAACGAAGGAGACTATTCACTCTTGAAACACCTTTTGCCATGATTTCTAATTTATAAGGTTCTTCGTTACCAATAAAAATATTTTTCGCAAACTTTTCTTTCAGCATCAACATTGCATCTTCTTTTTCATCCTCATCAATAAAATGAAGATCTATTTTCGGTGCGGAGACAGGTTGTTCTTGCAATGCATCCGATAACTTTTCCACAAATTGAACGGGGTAAAAGATTGGATCTGCACTTGAAAAAACAGCCCTCGCAATGATATTTGATTGTAATTTTTTTCGATTTCCAATCGTAAATTTTTCAGTAGAAATACGAATATTACAATCATAATATTCAAGTGCTTTTACTAATTCATATGTTTCTTCTTCTGAAATGACCTTTCGATAAATAGGATTATCTATGTCATTTGCAATTATTGCACCACTATGGGTAATAATTGGCATATCTACATGTAATGCTTTTGCTACTTTTTGTGCCGATGCATAATTTCTACTCGTAAAAAGTGTAATATAGACATCTTTACTTTTAACAAATGCAATCGCGTCTTTTGTCTCCTTTGTTAAACGTCGATTATTTGTTAGCAACGTTCCATCAATGTTTATTGCAAGCATCCGATAAAGCATGGCAACCGCCCCCTTACAAACTACCTTTTTATAAACATATTGTGGAACTGTTGAGAGTAGAACAAAAAAGATAGACTATCTTTATCCTGTTCTAACTGATACTAAAGCACTCACTTCAAATCTTAGCTCAGACAACGAAATTTAAGTTAGAGCTAAGTGTCAGTAAGAACTCCATTCGTTCAACTAACCATCAATAAGAGATAAAGAAAAATTCCTACTGGTGAAAGTTTCACTTTATCCTTTATACAAGTCTTCAATTGGCTTATAAATAGTAACATTAATCGTATTCATTAACATATTCATACTATGTTCTGCTTGCATTAATGCAGAGAACCTTGGATTTTGCTGGGCAGTTGCTAGTAGCTGTTGCATCTTATATTCTTCCTGAGGTGTAATTTGTTGCCCTTGCATCATTTTTTGCTGTACTTCCTGTTGAACTTGTTGTAATTGATCAAATACTGCTTTTGCACTTGGATCACTTTTCATATCCAAAAATCGTTGCTGTAATACTTTAAATTCTGAACTCGCTAATACCGCTTCTTGTAAAGCAGCTGTCGCTTCATTTATTGTCATTGCCATTCGAAATAATCCCTCCTCTTTCTATCACCCACATTATTATATTTATGTGCATAAAAAAAAGATACTACGGTTTTTGTGTACAAGAGCGAATAAAAAAGAAAAGAAAAAATATATTCAATAGTACAAGACCTTTATTCCACCTTGACGAATAAAGAAATTACTATTTAAAAGTCCATTCCAAAGAACTTTATTTTAATTTAGAACAAGAGTCACTTTATATATAAGGAG
>JBJEFI010000170.1:0-23444 GCA_051873875.1 Bacillaceae bacterium
AATAATGGGTTAGCTAAAAGAAGCATGTTTATTTTTAACGTTTATGTTATTATCCAAATTCTTTCAATTCTCCCAGTTGCTTTTGTAAGCTTATTTATGAATGAAAGTAGCTTAAATTTTACTTTAGGAGCAGGGGTTTTTTTATTTGCCATCATTGTTCTTATGATTCTTATTTACTTTGCCTACCTTTTGCTTTCTATGTTAAATGATGCCAATAAATCTTTTTCATAATATGATATAATTGTAAGAAAACAATCGGAGGATATTATGAAAAAGTTTGAAGAAGTAACAATAGGGACAACGCCTATTTTTAAAGGGAAGATTATCGATGTTGTTGTCGAAGATGTTATGTTACCAAATGGAAAAACAAGTAAGCGGGAAATTGTAAGGCATCCAGGGGGAGTTGCAATTATTCCGGTTACAAAAGAGGGGAAACTTGTATTAGTGGAGCAATATCGTAAACCACTTGAACGTTCTTTAATTGAAATTCCAGCAGGTAAATTAGAACTAGGGGAAGAGCCATATGTAACTGGTATGCGTGAATTAGAAGAAGAGACAGGATACATTTGCGAAAAATTAGAGTTTGTTAGTGCATTCTATGTTGCGCCTGGTTTTGCCAATGAGTATATACATATTTATGAAGCAATAGGAATGGAAAAGAAAGAAAATAGTGCTTCTTTAGATGAAGATGAATTTGTTGAACTAATGGAAGTGACATTAGAAGAAGCGTGGCAATTTTATAAAGAAGGCAAAATTGCAGATGCTAAAACGATTTTTGCATTGCAATATTTAATGTTAAAAAATAAATAAGAATAAGACGTCGTTCAGATTTTATCGAGACCAACGAAAAACAACCCGTTGAATATCAATGGGTTGTTCGTTTTTTATATGGATAGTATGAATCCTTGACAATGAACCTTGTGAACATGTATTTCTTGCTATGTGAGGTCTAGGACATTCTACACAACACCAAAAAGGCTATGCATATTCTTTTCATTGTAAAGGGACACTTCGTTTACATACTATACGATTTTATTTACGTCTTGATAAATGTTCTATTATGTTTTTTTTCTTAAAAAAGCGGTACATATTGAACATATTAGATGGTGATTTTTTACGCATGGTTAATGAAAAGTTGTGATTACCTTGTTTTATCACTTTTATCGTTCGAAGTTTGGAAGTTAAATTTATATAACTTTTATTCTCTATAGTTAGTAAAAATAATTAGGGTGAATACCATCTTATCGGGTATTAATAGGTTGCTGCCTTAATTTTTTCTGTTATAGGTTTCTTTGCATAACGCTCGAACTTACGTATGTAACGAAGAATTTCTTCAAAACCTTCGCTGTCATCTTCGAACCAATTGCCTTCAACACTGCCTCCTGTCACTTCGATTAATTGCTCGCATGCTTCGATTACGTCTGTTAATGTTAAAGCGTTAAAATCGATTTCTTCAAGCATCGGTAAAACGTCCATTGGTATTTCTTGTTTCCACTTTGGGTGTTTTTTCATTTGTCACTTCCTACTTTCGTTTTGTATTTGTCGATTCTATAGTTAGGGTCTTGAAACCACTAATAATATTTATTGAATGTATAATGCCATTAGTTGATAACACGAAACCAAATTATGACCGAATATGGTTCAATTATGATTAAGAATCGTTAATTCTGTGGTGCCCCATATAATCATATAACAGGTATGTAAGATTTAATGGTTTGTTTTTATAATGTAATAGCTATGTAATAGACGTGAAACAGTCGTTGGTTATAGTTAATTTTAAAGGCATGTGTGATACATAGAGAGGTTGAAAGTTTTATATGAATAATACAAGACCCGTTATACGTTGTAATTTAAAAGAAATTCTTGAATCAAAACGAGTTTCGTTGACTAAGTTGGCGTCTGATATCAGGGAGAGTCATTTAGCTTTGAATGATTTGGTGTCGGATGAGGATATGGGTAACATCTATGTTCCTGCCCAAATAGTAACAAAAATATGCGTAACTCTTGAAATAACACCAAACGATTTGCTTTCGGTTGAATTTGTTGAGGATTAATCGGAAGAGAAAGACGATAGTAACATGTATCAAAATAAGTTGTAAGAAGTCCGCTGTTCCAAAAAGGGATAGCGGTCTTTGTTGTAGGAGGTGCAAAACAAATAAGGGGGATAGATATTATCAAGACCAAAGAAAAACAACCCGCTGAATATCAATGGGTTGTTCATTTTTATATGGATAGTATGTACCCTTTTGACAATGAACTTTTCGAACATGTATTTCTTGCTATGTGAGGCCTAGGGCTTTCTATACAACACTAACAAGGTTTTGTATGTTCTCTTCATTGTAAAGGGACACTTCGTTTACATACTATACGATTTTATTTACGTCTTGATAAATGTTCTATTATGTTTCTTTTTCTTAAAAAAGCAGTACATATTAGATGGTGATTTTTTACGTATGGTTAACAAAACTGATGAATCTCTTTTTTGTGTAACGAAGAGGTTAGAACCCTCTTCCGCCACCACCATGACTTCGACCACTAGAGGACGTATGAGTAGTGCTTCCACCATTGTCTTTTGGTTTTTCGATTTTTGTTTTCGTTGTATATGTTCGGATAAACTCATCCTTTTGAGCTGTAATTTGAAGTGAATTACGGTCTAGATAATTTTCCGCAACGAATGCTTTAGGATTTTTGTAACGTCTATAAATGATGAAACAAACAAGCATAGCAATAGCTAGCCCAACAACAATAGAAATAATAATTCGTGTAATAATATCTTTTGTTGTTAATTCTTCAATTCGATGTTGACCATCAGGAATGCCAGCTTGAATATAGTCTTGAACATCATTTAAAAAGGTAGAGGATGCAACAAAATATTTGCCATCTCCTAAATCTTTATACACATTATCAAGCATGTTATCAATTCGTGCATCAGTGAAATAATCGATTGCTACCCCACTTGTAGAAATATATACTTCACGGTCTTCCATATTGATTAGTAGTAGAAGCCCATCAAAATCAGGCCCAACTCCAAAACCATTGTAATCATAGAAATCATCAGCATAGTCCCGTGAAGATTTTCCATCTACATTATTTGTTGTCACAACACCAACGTCCATATTATACGTTTGGGTAATAGAAGCAATCGTGTTTTCCAGCTGTTGAATTTCAGATGTAGAAAATAAGTTAGCTTGGTCGTACACTTTGTTTCCTGTGGCATTTACAGGAAAAGAGAAAGATAGAAGAACAAGGATGATACTAAAGAAAGAAAAAAGATGTTTTCTCATAGGAATAGTCCTCCTATCATTCCAAGGACAGAAACGGCAGCAGTAATAGAGCCGAATAGCATCCCTAATTTTTTGCGGCATAGCGGTAAGGAACCGAATACTTTTCCAGTTTGACCATTCATAGCAAATACATACATATCTCCTCGATAATGATAAGTCATCATCCAAATAGGCAATAGTGTATAATGATACGCTGCTTTATGAACTTGTGTATGCACGCCTTTAACTTGTACAGTAGAGTAATTCTGAATTGTATTACGTAATACAGATTGAACAGTCTTTTCTACACGTTCGCGAACAAGTGGTGCTACTGTATCTTTATCTCGATCATATTTTTCTGCGATAAAACCAGAAAGGTAGGATAAGGAGAAATCCTTTAAATCACGATAATCAAAAGGTTCAATACTTTGCATGACCTTATCATCCGCCTTGGTTGAACCATTTTGAGGAACGTGATTGAAGTTCATATCTGCTTGTCGGAAAACAGCATATTCGTCTGTTTTTGTATAGCGATAGTCACCAGAACGCCATGTTTTAATATTTTTGGCATTAGCACTGACTTGACCAGTAAGTTCATAATCTGCTAACCAAAATGGAATGTACATACCTGTCATTTTTTCTATTTGTTTATCAGATGAAAAGTCTTTTGGTAAAAACCATTTTGTTTTACACCATTTTTGTAATGCTTCCACAGCATTTTCTTTATTTAATTGAAACGGGATGACCTTTGAAGGCCTAAAATTTCCTGACAACTGGGTAGCAATCACAACAGGATTATGACAATAGCAGCAAAATGTAGCTGCCGTTGTGCTATCTGTTATAATTTGTGCCCCACAGTTTGGACAACTATAGAGTGTTGTATTTTCATCTACTTTTGCCCATTCTTCAGGATTAACGCTTTCTTCAATCGTTTCTGTTACAGATTCTTCGGTAAGCTGATTATTTAATTTTGCTTCTAATTCTTCAACTGAAAAGGAGCTAAGACAAAATTCACATTTACACGTTTGCAACTCAGGATTAAAATGGATGTCTGCTCCACAGTTTGGACAACGATAAGCAACGACTGACAAAGTTATCCCTCCTTATTGTTGATCTAATTCATTGAATGGGTCTCCACACTCCGGACAGAATTTTGGAAGTGGTTGGTCAGCAGAAGGTTTGTATCCACATTTGTCACATACATATACCCTTTGTTCAGGCTTTTTGCTTCCGCACTCACTACAGAATTTTCCTGTATTTTGTGCCCCACATTTACAAGTCCAACTATTGCTAACTGGTTTTGGCGTCCCACAATTCGTGCAGAATTTTCCGCTATTCGTCGTTCCACAACTACAAGTCCATTCATTCGCAGGAGTAGCTGCCTGTTGATTAATAGCTTGTTGTTGCTGTTGTTGCATCTGCATTTGATTTGATTGAGAAGCACTTTGCATAAAGTTTCCAGCTTGTTGCATGCCCATGTTTATTCCCATAAAGCCATTCATCGCACCAGCACTATTTGAACCAGCTGCCTCGATTCCTTTGGCAATTGTTCCTTGTACATACCCTTCACGAATAGTAGCATCCCCAAGCATTGCTCCTTGAGAGCGCATGTTAATTAATTTTTTCGATTCTTCATCATAAGAGATGTTTGCGATACCAACGGATTGGATGTGAATACCACGCATTTGTTCCCAATCATGATCAAGGATAGATGCCATGTATTTACTTAGTTCTAAACTTTTTGAAGGAACGTAAGAAACACGGATACCATCAGCTGACATTTGAGTAATGGCTGATTGTAAAGCAGATAAAAATTCAGATAAATATTGTTCGTTTATATCTTGAATATCTATTTTTGATTGGTCATATGAAAGCGATTCTCTAAAGAATTTAATTGGATTAACAATTTTAATGGAGTATGTTCCGAATGTACGAAGGAATAACTCTGCATTGTAAAATTGGTCAAAATAATTTAATGGATTAGGTGTACCGAATTTAATGCCTTTGATTTCTTTTAAGTTTAAATAAAAAACTTTTTGAGAGCGTGGAGTAGTACCACCGAATTTGAAGCGTTCAAAAGCATCTTGTACTACATCATCTAATTCGCCACTAAAAAGAGATGGTTGAGTGGAATCATTTACTTCGTAATAACCTTCTTCAGCTGTGTAATCTACGATTTTTCCACCATCGACAAGAATCATACATTGATTCGGATATACATGAATAACAGAGCCATTTGAAACAGTATCATCTGTTCCTTTTTTATTTTGATTACGTTTATTATCACGACGTACTTTTACACCTTTTGTCATAACTGTTGTGTCAGTCATTTCTTGTGGTTCGATAACTTCTAACCATTGGTCTGCTAACGTACCTTTAATTGTGCTTGTTACCGCTTTAATAAGTCCCATTGCTAATCACTCCTTTATATAATATACAAAGTATATCAAATTTTAATGGGAATAAGGATAAAAAATAGAGACATAACAATAGTTTTATCTCCATTTCTTCATAAATTGACCACATTTTTTGAAGCAAAGGGTAAAACTAATATGATATGTATAGACTTTTTATTTATCGCTATAATAAGTTCATTTTTAATCGAGATCAATAGTAACCATTATTTCGATATATTTTATCTGGATTAAATAAAGAGAAAGATAATAAAATATGAGAACAATTAGAAGTAGGATTACAATGGAAAAGAAATAATTGAAGTGGAAGTTGATATTTTAAAATGTGATTATGGAAAATACTAGGAGAAAAGTAAAGTAGTAATAGATAATTTACTAAGGCTTGTTCTATCAAATCTTATATGGACTCTTAACTCAATTAATCTATGCTCACTTAAATTCTTATGGAATATGTTAATGAAATATGAAGGAATATCTTGAAATTAAATGAAGTTTGGCTAAGTCATTCTATTTGACACAATACCTATCAGGGTATAATATCTTGTTTAAGTTACTAGTTTTTAATAATAGGAATATATTTTTACATTTCCTTCAAAGTAATATGTTGTACGTATAGTATGTTGCATCACGTTTTTTGTAGGAAACGTATAGCGGGTAGGAAGGAAATAATTAAGAACTTGAAATGAAAAATTTTTAAGTTTATTAGATATACATTAACTTCTTACAAAGAGCAAAATTTTCATAGAAGGAAAGGAGTTTTTTATTATGGAATATAATGACCAAATAAAAAATCGAGTTAAGCGAATAGAAGGACAACTTCGAGGGATTTTAAAAATGATGGAGGATGAAAAAGAGTGTAAAGACGTAATTACTCAATTATCTGCCGTGCGTTCAGCTGTAGACCGAACAGTAGGTGTCGTTGTAAGTTCTAATTTAATTGATTGTGTACTTGAAGCAGGAAATGATGAAGAAAATACGGATCAATTAATAAAGGAAGCAGTAAATTTATTAGTGAGAAGCAGATAATATCAATTAGTTAAGGTCTTTTTTTAAATTTTAATATACCACTATGGGTAATTGACTTAGTAAGATTAATTTATTGACAATTTAAAAAACATACCTTATCATACAGGTACGGGTATGGGTAATTTTTATAAGGTACCTTGTTAATGAAAATGATTATGAAATTTAGGAGGATATTATGTCAGAAAGAAAAAGAACGACCATCATTTTATTTAGTGGAGATTATGATAAGGCAATGGCGGCTTATATCATTGCGAATGGGGCTGCTGCTTACGATCATGAGGTAACAATTTTCCATACATTTTGGGGATTAAACGCACTTCGTAAAGATGAGCCAATGGCTATTAAGAAAAGTTTTATGGAGAAGATGTTTGCCAAAATGATGCCAAGAGGCGCAGATAAAATGGGGCTTTCAAATATGAATTTTGCTGGGATGGGGCCAAAAATGATTAAACAAGTAATGAAGAAACATAATGCTGTTCCATTACCAGATTTAATTGAGATGGCGAAAGAACAAGATATTAAATTAGTCGCTTGTACAATGACAATGGATTTATTAGGGTTACAAAAGGAAGAGCTATTAGATGAAATTGAATATGCAGGTGTAGCTGCTTATCTAGCAGATGCCCAAGAAGGAAATGTCAATTTATTTATCTAATAAATAAGCTAAATGGAGTGGAGACGATAAGATGGACTATGTAGGATATATTCTCATCATCCTATTTGTACTTTTTGTGTTTAGTCGCTTCTTACCAACAAAAGGAGTTAGACAAATTACAACGAGTGAACTAAAAGCAGAATTACAATCTAAAAATAAGCAGTTCATTGATGTAAGAACGCCTGCAGAATTTAAGGGTAGAAATATTCGTGGATTTAAAAACATACCTCTTAATGTATTAGGGAGTAAATTAAATCAATTGAAGAAAGACCAAGAAGTTGTAGTTATTTGTCAAAGTGGCATGAGAAGTGCACAAGCAAGTAAACTATTAAAAAAACAAGGATTCACTCGTGTAACGAATGTTAAGGGCGGCATGAGCCAATGGGTGTAAGGAGGAAATGAAGATGAAACAAATTTCAACAGCAGAAGTAAACGAATTATTAACAGCAGGAAAACAATTAAATCTAATTGATGTACGTGAAGTGGATGAGGTAGCACAAGGCAAAATTCCAGGTATCATCCATATTCCATTAGGATTAGTGGAATTTCGTATGCATGAGTTAGATAAATCGAAAGAATACATTATGGTTTGTCGTTCTGGGGGAAGAAGTGGGCAAGCAACACAGTTTTTAGCATCACAAGGATTTAATGTGACGAATATGACAGGTGGAATGCTAGCTTGGGAAGGCAAGATCGAATAATTTTTTATGAAAAATATACCTATATAGGTATTGGAGGATAAAAGATGAAACAAATTAAAGCGAATGAATTGTTAGATGCAAAAGGGCTTGCATGCCCAATGCCAATTGTAAAGACGCGAAAAATAATGAAAGACCTTGATCCTGGTACAGTTTTAGAAATTCAGGCAACAGATAAAGGGTCTAAGGCAGATTTAAAAGCATGGGCTGAAAGTACAGGTCAACAATATTTGGGAACGATTGAGGACGGAAATGTGCTAAAGCACTATATTCGAAAATCTTCTGGGGAAACAATTGAAAAGAAACATCCAAATACAGTAGAGAACCAACAATTATTGATGCAGTTGACTGAGTCAAATGGAATCCTTATTGATGTTCGAGAAGAAGCAGAATATGCCTTTACTCATATTCCAAATGCTGTTTCCATTCCGTTAGATACATTAGAAAATAAAATGACTGAGCTTCCAAAAGATAGAGCTATTTATGTGATTTGTCATACGGGAAGTCGAAGTGATTTGGCTGCACAAAAGCTAACGAATAATGGATTTAGCAACGTTATCAATGTTTTACCAGGGATGAGTCAATGGGATGGAGAGACAACGAATTTAGATTAAAAAGGGGAAATGGATGATGAATACAGTTAAGGTATATACAACGACTACATGTCCATATTGTGTAATGCTTAAAAATTTCTTAGTGGAACAGAAAATTCCATTTCAAGAAATCAATGTAGAAAAAGAACCAAACTTAATGTATGAACTTGTCCAAAAAACAGGACAAATGGGTGTACCACAAACAGAAGTGAATGGAAAATGGGTTCTTGGATTTGATCCAAATGGAATTATGAAGCATATTAATTAAAAAATAATAATAGTGATTGCGTTCTAACCATTTACTATTATATTTTTTTAATAAATAAAATACCATAGGGGGTAAAATAAAAGTGGCAGTTAAAGCAATGAGTGCAAAAGAATTAACAAAGAAAGTAATTAATAAAGAAAAGGCTTTTATTTTAGATGTACGAAATCAAGATGCGTTTGAAGATTGGAAAGTAGAAGGAGAAAATTTTTCTTATCTTAACATTCCATACTTTGATTTATTAGATGGGGTAGAAGAAATTCTCGACCAAATTCCAACAGATCAAGATGTTGTTGTTATCTGTGCCAAGGAAGGATCTTCAATTCTAATTGCTGATATGCTTTCTGAAGTAGGAAGAGATGTCTCTTATTTGGAAGGTGGAATGAAAGCGTGGAGTGAATATTTAGAGCCTGTAAAAATTGGTGAATTACAAAACGGTGGAGAACTTTATCAATTTGTACGAATTGGAAAAGGATGTCTTTCATATATGGTCGTGTCAGAAAACGAGGCTGTTATTATTGATTCAACACGCATGACAGATGTGTATTTGAATTTTGCGAAAGAAAAAGGTGTTCAGATTACACATATATTTGATACACACTTACATGCGGATCATATTTCAGGTGGACGTGAGATTGCAGAAAAAACAAATGCAATGTATTGGTTACCACCTAAAGATGCGACAGAAGTAACATTTGATTACAATCCGTTAGAAGATGGGAATGTAGTAAAGGTAGGAAAAACGGATATTGATGTATTAGCGTTATATTCACCTGGACATACAATTGGTTCTACATCCTTTGTAATTGACGGCAAATATTTATTATCAGGAGATATTTTATTTGTAGATTCGATTGGTCGTCCAGATTTAGCTGGTCTTGCAGAGGATTGGGTAGCTGATCTTCGAGAAAGCTTATATGTTAAATACAAAGAATTATCTGGTGAGTTAGTTGTGTTACCAGCCCACTTTATGATTATTGATGAATTGAATGAGGATGGCAGTGTTTCTGCAAAACTAGCAGATTTGTTTACCAATAACCATGGATTAAATATTGAAGATGAAGAAGAATTTAGAAAGCTAGTGACAGAGAACTTGCCACCACAACCAAATGCATACCAAGCTATCCGTCAAACAAATATGGGCAAAATGACACCTAACTTAGATGAACAACGTGAAATGGAAATTGGACCTAACCGTTGTGCAGTACGTTAAGTAATATTAATTAAATAATACATTAATAGGGATAAATTAGGAGGAATTAGTAAATGGAAATTAAAAAAGTATTAGATGCAAAAGGGTTAGCTTGTCCAATGCCAATCGTAAGAACAAAAAAAGCGATGAATGAATTGCAAACAGGGGAAATTTTAGAAATTGAAGCAACTGATAAAGGATCAAAAAGTGATTTACAAGCATGGGCAAATTCTGTTGGTCATGAATTAGTAAAACACGAAGAAGAAAACGGAGTTTTAAAATTCTGGATTAAAAAAGGATAATCAAATAGAGTGATGAGGAACCTTATCAGGTTCCTTTTTCTAGTAGGAGGAAAGGTTAATGGAAATGGATTTTATTATTACAATTTTTATCATCGGGTTTGTGGGTTCGTTTCTTTCTGGTATGTTAGGAATAGGTGGATCGATTATAAAATATCCGATGCTACTTTATATTCCACCTTTATTAGGCTTTGCAGCATTTTCGGCTCATGAAGTTTCGGGAATTAGTGCTGTTCAAGTATTTTTCGCAACAATCGGTGGCGTATGGGCATATCGAAAAGGTGGATTTTTAAATAAAAAGTTAATTAGTTATATGGGAGTTAGTATTTTAATTGGTAGTTTTATAGGTGGATATGGTTCTAAATTATTGCCAGAGGCAGGGATAAATATTACGTACGGGATATTAGCGACAATTGCTGCTATCATGATGTTTATTCCGAAAAAAGGAATTGATGATATTCCTTTTGACCAAGTGACATTTAATAAATGGCTTGCAGCTATCCTTGCATTGATTGTCGGGGTTGGTTCAGGAATTGTTGGAGCGGCTGGAGCATTCTTACTCGTACCAATTATGCTTGTTGTCTTAAAAATTCCAACAAGGATGACGATTGCTTCTTCCTTAGCAATAACATTTATTTCATCAATTGGTTCAATTGTTGGAAAAGTTACAACTGGACAGGTAGATTATGCCCCTGCACTAATCATGGTTGTTGCAAGTATTATTGCATCGCCAATTGGAGCTGTTGTCGGGAAAAAAGTAAATACAAAATGGCTTCAAGGATTACTAGCTATCTTAATTTTAGCTACTGCCATTAAAATTTGGTTAGATATTTTTTAAAAGAAGCATTTTTGATGAAATAAGGGTAATAAAAATATATAGTTAATAAATAATGATTGTATGTAAATGAGAAGAAGAAAAACTCTTTTGTGGAGTTGGGAATATGAGTAAGGTTCAAATCGGTATTAAAGAAAATTGGTTAAACTTTTTTCTTCTAGTTGTAACAAACTTTTTTGTCGGATCAATGGTTGGATTAGAACGAACAATTTTACCTATCATTGGGGAAGAAAATTTTGGCTTAACGTCAGCGAGTGCAGCTTTATCTTTCATTATTAGCTTTGGTTTTTCTAAAGCAATTACGAATTATTTTGCAGGGGGAATTGCGGATCGAATTGGAAGAAAGAAAGTTCTTTTAATTGGATGGACAATAGGACTTTTTGTTCCTTTACTCGTGATAGCTGCTAGTTCTTGGTGGATGATTGTAATTGCCAATGTATTTTTAGGGATAAATCAAGGCTTAGCTTGGTCAATGACAGTGAATATGAAGATTGACTTATCTAAACCGAATCAAAGAGGACTAGCGGTAGGAATAAATGAATTTGCAGGATATATTGGCGTTGCTGCCATGGCCTCTCTTTCTGGATATATTGCCTCTACCTATGCCTATCGTACGGAATTATTTTATGGTGGAATTGTTATTGTTGGGATTGGTTTCTTATTATCTCTTCTCGTTAAAGATACGAAAAAACATCTACAGCTACAGTCAAATTCATCTCAAATAGTTAAATCCGGTTTAGCGAAAGAAGTATTTAAGCAGACAACGTATCAAAATAAAAATTTATCTAGCATTACTTTTGCAGGGCTAAGTACTAATTTAAAGGATGGAATGGCTTGGGGATTATTTCCTTTATTTTTTACTAGTATGGGATTAACAATAGCTGAGATTGGTATATTGATAGCCATTTATCCAGCTGCTTGGGGATTTTTTCAATTATTCACTGGTTCATTGAGTGATAAAATTGGGCGAAAGTGGTTAATTGTTGGAGGAATGCTACTGCAATCAAGTGCATTGTGGTTAATTTTATTTGTTCATCATTATAATCTTTGGTTAGTTGCAGCTGTCCTGTTAGGATTAGGAACAGCGATGGTATATCCAACTCTACAAGCGGCTATTAGTGATGTGGTACAACCAGAAAAACGAGCATCATCCATGGGTGTTTACCGTTTTTGGCGAGATAGTGGATATGCCTTTGGTGCATTATTTGCAGGGTTATTAACGGATTTTCTTAATGTAAATTGGGCAATTGGGTTAGTGGCGTTTTTACCCTTTATTGCTGGAATAGTAGCATTATCAAGGTTAAGTGAAACATTACCTATTAATAATAAAGGCTAGTAATATAAAAAATGATAGCTTGTTAGATAGAAAAGGATCATTATAATGGTCCTTTTCTATGTTTGTTATAGATGTTGAAGATAGTATATAGAGAGGGAAGGGAAAAAATGGATGAAAAGAAAGAGAAAACAATAGATTCAGCTTATATTCAACAGCATTTAGCCAATGAACGAACATACTTAGCTTGGGTGCGAACAAGTATTACAATTATTGGGGTTGGCTTCTTAATAACGAATTTACATTATGCCACCTTAGCTGCCAGCATAGAAGGTGGTGATATATTAGCGAAAACAATTGGATTAGCCTCCATCGTTGTTGGATTAATTACTATATTAATGACGACGATTGGTTATTTTAAAAAGGGGAAAGAAATTAATCAACAAACATTTCTTTTTCCGAAGGGAATCGTCCTATTATTATCCATTTCTTTATTTATCATTTTTATCATTTTTGGGGTGTATTACTTGTTTGTTTGGGGGATTATGTAAAAGTTGAATCATTCCATAAATGATGGATTTATGGATGTGAAAAAATAAATTAGATGTCAGTTGATAGGAAGATAGAAATAAAAAAACTATATCGATAATCACATCGTAATCACCGATACAGCTATTTGATGAAATGAACCGTGTCTAGAATAAAAGGATAATTACTTTTATAAGGAAAGTACTAGCTTTTTATTTTTTCTTAACTTTATCTAAATGAGAATAGGTGCTATTTATCGCATAAAAAGCTAATAACCAATACCATCATAGCAATTATATCATGTGAAAAAGGCTATAACAGGAGATGAATCCCTTATAAAACAGCTTTAAAATAAAAGAATAAAAAACGGAACTGATGTATCAGCTCCGTTGTTAGTTTTAGATTAATTTTCAACTAATTCTTCATGAACAATTTTTGTACCTAATACTTCTAAGAATTTCGCCAACCATGTTGGATGAGCAGGCCATGCAGGTGCAGTGACCAAGTTGCCATCGATAATTGCATCATTTACAGCAATGTTTGCGAATATTCCACCATTTAATATAACGTCTGGCTCAAGGGCAGGGTATGCGGAGCAGTGACGACCATTCATCACACCAGCAGCAACAAGTAATTGTGCACCATGACAAACAGCGGCAATTGGTTTGTTTTCATTTGCGAAATGTTGTGTAATTTCAATTACACGTTTGTTTAAACGAATATATTCTGGAGCACGTCCACCAGGAATCACTAATGCATCGTATTCTTCAGGTTTGATCTCATCAAAATCCGCATTTAACACAAAATTGTGTCCACGTTTTTCACTGTACGTTTGTTCTCCTTCAAAGTCATGAATAGCAGTATGAATAATATCGCCTGTTTTTTTATCTGGACATACTGCATGTACCGTATGACCGACCATTAATAACGCTTGAAATGGTACCATAATTTCATAATCTTCTACATAATCACCAGCAAGTATCAAAATCTTTTTCCCAGCCATCGTTAATTCCTCCCTTAATCCTAAAAAGTGATCAGGTGTATGAAATGTAAACGTTTTAAATTATGTACTCAAAAATATGGCATGTCATTCACCTAGTTTCTATTTTATTACATCTGTAACTAAAAATCCTTTGTTTTAATTAAAAATTCACATAATTTTTAGTTTTTTCTTTATGAGGATTTACAATAAAGATATGGCTATAAAAGGAAGGGGATGGTATCGAAGATGGATAAACGACTAATAAGAAATTTTCGGAACATTGTTGGGGAGAAATATTGTTTTGATGGGGTGAACGATTTATATGCCTATTCCTATGATGCAACACCATTGTTGCAAGCAATGCCAGACTTAGTATTATCACCAGGATGTGTAGAAGAAGTACAACAAATATTGAAATTAGCAAACAAAAAGCGAATTCCCATCGTATCAAGGGGGAGCGGGACAAATTTAAGTGGAGGAATAATGCTGGTGGTTGTGGAGCAGCATTAAAAGAATATGGCCATTGGTTGAAAAAGGATAAAGAATACGGTCAACGTGTTGAAGCATTTGTGAAAAAAGTAAAAGACATTAATGAATTTTTATGGGAGCAAATCGATTCTATTCATTTTTTGCCGTTAAGGGTCGCCATTACTTATCAAGATTCCTGTCATTTAGCCAATGGACAAGGAATAAGAGAACAACCACGGAATTTATTAAAAGCTATTCCAGAGGCAACTTATCTTGAGTTTGAAAAAGCTGATACGTGCTGTGGTTCGGCTGGGATTTATAACATAACAAATTTTGATACATCGATGGAAATACTAGATAACAAAATGGAAAAAGTAAAGAAAACAAAGGCACGCTATGTTGTTACGGCTAATCCAGGCTGTCTACTGCAAATGAAAGTAGGGGTTCAACGAGCAGGGTTAGAGGGGGAGATGGAAGCGGTCCATATTGTTGATTTATTGGATAGAGTGATGAAATGAAAAAAGCTAGAACTGCTGGTAAAGGGAGTTCTAGCTTTTTGTTTATTTATAGATAAATTAATCTACCGCAATCTCATTATTTACATCTAATGCTTCAACTAATTCAATATCTTCATGACGTTCTTGGAAACGTTCTAGTGTAAATTGGTTAGCGAATAAGAATAATGGACGCTCGAAGCGGTCAAATACTAGCATGTTACGCGAATCTTGGTATTTTTTCAGTGATTTTGGATCGTCTGATTTTACCCAACGAGCTACTGTAAATTGAACTGGTTCTTTACGAATATCTGAACCATATTCATTTTTTAAGCGATGTTCAAATACTTCAAATTGAAGTTGACCAACGGCACCAAGGATAACATCGTTAAATTCATTTTTGTATACTTGAATCGCACCTTCTTGGGCTAATTGTTCTACACCTTTATGGAAGTGTTTTGATTTTAGTGAGTTAACTGGTGCTACACGTAAGAATAATTCAGGTGGGAAAGTTGGTAGTGGTTCAAAGAATAATTTTTGTTTTCCACCTGTAATTGTGTCGCCAATTTGGTAGTTTCCTGAATCGTAAATACCGATAACATCACCAGCATAAGCAATGTCAACTGTTTCACGGTCATTTGCCATTAATTGAGTAGACTGACTTAGTTTAATTTGTTTTCCTGTGCGTGATAGCATAACGTTCATCCCACGCTCGAATACACCTGAACATACACGAACGAAAGCAATACGGTCACGGTGCGCTGGGTTCATGTTTGCTTGAATTTTGAAGATGAAACCAGTAAATGTTGGATCAGTTGGATTCACTTCTCCATCAATTGTTTTACGAGGTCCTGGCGCTGGTGACATATCTAAGAAGTGATTTAATAATGGTGTTACCCCAAAATCAACAAGGGCAGTACCGAAGAATACAGGTGTTAGTTCCCCTTGTTTCACAAGTTCAAGGTCAAATTCATTTCCTGCTCCTTCTAATAAATCAACTTCATCACGTAATGTTTCTAAGTTTACTGGGTCTAATTGACCTTCTAATTCAGGACCATGAACACCTTCATCACCAAGTTTAATTACTTCATCTTTACGGAATAAGTGAACTTCATTTTCTAAACGGTCGTAAATCCCTTCAAATGACATTCCATTTCCAATTGGCCATGTGATCGCAACAGAAGGCATACCTAACACTTCTTCTAATTCTTCCATAAGTGCTAGTGGGTCACGTGCTTGACGGTCTAATTTGTTCATAAATGTGAAAATTGGAATCCCACGCATACGACAAACTTGGAATAATTTCTTCGTTTGGTTCTCAATCCCTTTCGCTGCGTCAATAACCATGACAGCACTGTCAACAGATGTAAGAACACGGTACGTATCTTCACCAAAGTCGTTGTGACCTGGTGTATCCATAATCGAAACCATTTTGTCATCGTATTCGAATTGCATAACAGATGATGTAACGGAGATACCACGTTGTTTTTCAATTTCCATCCAGTCTGATTTTGCGAATTTAGAATTTTTCTTTGCTTTTACTGTACCAGCTTCACGAATGGCACCACCGTGAAGTAGTAATTTTTCAGTTAATGTTGTTTTCCCCGCATCTGGGTGAGAGATAATGCCGAAAATTCGACGCTTTGCAACTTCTTTTTCTAGTTCTTTATTAGGCATCTATGAATAAATCCTTTCTATAAACAAAAATAATGTAATTAATATATTGACATCTTTCCTATTATACTGCAATTTATGCGAGGATGAAATAGTGAATATACGCTGTACAGCCTTCTTACATTATTTTTTTGGTAATAATAACGATAAGAGCCCGAGGAATGGAAGAAAACTACAAAAAGTCATTAAAAACGAAATGCTGAATATGTCAGCTAACCCACCTAAAGCGACAGAACCAATTGCCCCCATCCCAAAGGCGAGTCCGACAGTTAAACCAGATACCATCCCAATTCGTCCTGGTACGAGTTCTTGTGCGTAAACAACAATGACGGCAAAGCTAGAAAAATTAATAAAACCAATAATTGAAATAAGAATAAAAGCAAAGGAAAGTGGAACATAAGGTAAGAATATTGCCAATGGAGCTACTCCTAATAAAGAGAAAATAATAACGGTTCGTTTACCAAAGCGATCAGCTAAAGGTCCCCCTAAAAATGTTCCGATAACACCAGCAATCATAAAGGCAAATACATAATATTGAGAGTCTTTAATCGATAAGCCATAATGATTAATTAAGTAAAACTGATAATAGTTGCCAATACCAGCGCTATACCAAGAACGAGCAAACATGATAAGTACAATTAAAAATAAGACCATTTTAATTTTATTCGTAATAGGTGCTGGTGGAACGTTCGTTTTTTTCGCTGTCGATCGTGTGGTAAGTTGTTTTTTGTACCAAGTAGATACGTAAAATAAGACCATGACGCCAATTGCTGCTGTAATGGAAAAAACACTAGCACCTATTTGCCCTAATGGAACAAAAATTAAAATTGTAAACAATGGTGCTAAGGCATTCCCTGTATTTCCGCCGACTTGATAAATGGACTGTGCTAAACCTCTACGACTTCCTGCAGCCATATAGGCTACACGAGATCCTTCTGGGTGAAAAATAGCGGAACCAAAACCAATGAATAAGGCAGCAAGTAAAATCGTTACAAAGTTAGGTGCAAATGCCAATGTCAGCATCCCAACTAAACTAAAGAACATCCCTAAAGGCAATAAGTATGGCGACGGTTTTTTGTCGCTATAGGTTCCGAGCACAGGTTGCAAGAGGGAAGACGTCATATTCAATACAAAGGCAATCCAGCCAATTTGTGTGTAGGATAAGTTCATTTTTTGCTCTAGAATTGGAAAAATGGCTGGAACAACTGCCTGCATTGAATCATTTAATAAATGTCCTAAACTAATAGCAAATAAAATTTGATACGTAGGAGAGAGACCTACTTTTTTCGGTAATTGACTGGCGGTTTCCATATCAACACTTCTTTCTATAGATTTATCTTTCCCATTTTATAATAAGCAGCGAAAATTATATATTTAATTGCTTAATTATCAGAAAATTGAGTATAATAAGTTGTCATGTATAGTTATGGGGGGATTAGATGAAGAATTTTGTTCAGTTTCGAATTGCAAGACCGACAGATAAATTAGAAGAAGTAATTACATTTTATGAACAAGGTCTTGGTCTAAAGAGAATTGCTGAGTTTCAGCAACATGCCGGTTATGATGGTGTCATGTTTGGCTTACCTAATGTGGACTACCACTTAGAATTTACGAGTCATGTGGAAGGAAGTCCTTGTCCTGCCCCGACAGAAGATAATTTACTTGTTTTTTATATGCCAGATTTGGAAGAGATAAACAAAATAAAACAACGCTTAGCGACTTTAGGCTATGGAGAAGTAGAACCCGAAAATCCATACTGGAAAGAAAAAGGAATCACAATTGAAGATCCAGATGGATGGCGAATTGTATTAATGAACACAAGGGGATTAAGTAAGAAGTGAGGGCAATGGATGGGGTTATAAAAACAAATGTAGGCATTTTATAGAAAGTAATTATGTTCTTTTGTAAAATGTAATCGACCATTTTTTGGCCCTATCTAGTGACAGAGTAATAATCAATGAGGAATCAAAAAAATAATGTGAAACGAGAATACAAAGAAGAATTATTAAAAAGGCTCAATCAATTTTATAAAAAATGTATATTAAAGAAACCATTTTGAATAATCTTTCTTCAAAATGGTTTCTTTTCGTTTGCTATAAAATAAGACTTTAAAGATTTCTTGTTAAATAAACTTTATTCAACGGCTACACTAACTGTGAAAGTAAGTAAATTTCTGGTCGTAATTGTAGTATGAGTATTGTTTAATTATTTAAGCAAGTATTGCGTATTTTATTTGTATTCATCGCCATTCCAGTAGCATTTTACAACATCATTTACACCAGCAATAAGATTGCCTAATAGGGTTGTAATTTCATCACTTTTCTAGTTGAATTACTTGTATTTCTTTTGTTAGTAGTCTACTTTTTGCCAAATTTGAGAATTCTAATTTTAATTTACAAAAGGTTGCAATTGGTTCGACTCCCCTTTTTAGTTCAATACCCTCAGTGAAACTAGCATCATTTACAAAAAAATACTCCTACATAACTAATTTTCTTTTTTAATTCTCTGTAATTATAACGTTCTTATACGTATATTGTTTATGTCTTTTTTTTAAACATTCCTATCAATCTATAAGGATAATCCTTCTAATTAATGTAAATTAAATTGACAATGAGAATCATTATCATTATTATATATGATATTAATATATTATTTTTGGGGGTTATCTAATTGAGTTTTTTTCTTACTGCACATAAGTTAGCATTAGTTTTTTCAATGATATTTGGAATAATTGGTGTTTTTAAATTCAAAAATAAAGTTAAAAAAATACATAGTTTATTAGCTTTAATTACAGTTATTACTATATTTATTTATTTAATTCAATCGCATTTTGATAGTTTCGGATATACCTTATATGGGTTAATGCTTTTAAGTTCATATATTGTAGGGAAATATTTTAAAGATGAAAGATCATTTCTTTGGCATATTATCTTGTTTGTTATTTCAATCATATGGCTCATTATGATTCATGTCATGTAGGAAAGGAAAATAGTATGAAGAAAAAAATAATATTTATATTAGGCTGGATAAGTTTTATTGTTGGAATGATTGGAGTAGTGTTACCAATTTTACCTACAACTCCATTTATACTATTAGCAACGTATCTTTTTGCAAACAGCTCAGATAAATGTGAAGCTTGGATTAAAAAGAGTAAAGCTTACAAAAAATACGTATTAGAATACAAACGAAATAATGGATTGTCCATGAAACAAAAAATAGAGATTTTATCTATGGTCTCAATTTTACTAGGAGTAAGCGCAATTATTATTGAGAATACGCACGCACGATTATTTTTATTTATTTTATTTTGTGTAAAATTAACAGTTTTATTGAGATACATTCCAACTAGTAATAGGAGAGAAGTGGTCGAATGATACAAAAGGAAATGATGGTATATGCAAAACGATATCGTATTGAAAAAATACTAGCATTGGTTACGATTTTACAAATTGGAAATTTAATTGCAAATATTATTATTGCATTTAACATAGCGAGTATGATTTCTAATATGTTTACAAATGAAGTGGTAATGATAAATGGAAAACTAGTAGTTGGCATGATACTACTATTAATTTTAAAAGGCTTATGTAATTACTATTCAACAAAGCTTACACATTATACATCACATGAGTTGAAATATAGATTAAGAAAAGATTTGTTATCAAAGCTATTGTCACTTTCACCGCAAGAAATTACAAATTTACAAATAAGTAAAATCAGTCAATTAAGTGTAGAGGGTATTGAAAATATAGATGTGTATTATAGTAGATACTTACCACAACTGTTTTATAGCTTGTTGGCTCCAATATTACTTTTTATTATATTAGCAAACATTCATTTTAAAATTGCCTTATTCTTACTAATAAGTATGTGTTTTATCCCTATTCTTATTATTGCAGGTGTAAAGATAGGGAAGAAGATCTTTTTCTCTTATTGGAATAAGTACTTGAATGTAGGTAAAAAATTTGTTGAAGGTGTAGAAGGACTTAAAACGTTAAAAATGTACAATGGTGACGAAACTTTTCATAAGATAATGAATGAGGAATCTGAAGAATTTCGTATTATGACAATGAAGGTACTACGAATGCAGCTTCAATCAATTACATTAATGGATTTGGTTTCGTACGTAGGTACTGCATTAGGAATTGTTTTTTCACTAATAGCTTATAGAAATGGTAGCATTTCTTTATTTGGGTTTATTTGTTTTGCTTTATTATCAATCGAATTTTTTGTACCTATGCGACTTCTGGGCTCCTATTTTCACGTTGGTTTAAATGGAATGAGTGCTCTTAATCGTCTTTCTAGCATTTTAAATATAGAAAAAAGAGATACAACAGCTCAAAATGATCAACCAATTAACGGTACAATTCTTTTTAATGATGTATCTTACCAATATCCAGGAAATGAAACAAGTTTTATACTTCAACCTTTTTCAATGCGAATAAAAAAGGGAGAATATATTGCAATTGTAGGTCCTTCTGGTTCGGGTAAAACAACATTTAGTCAACTTCTTCAAGGTTTTATTCATCCTAATAAAGGTTCGATATTAATCGGTGATCATGATTTAAGGACTATTTCACCGGAGGCTATCCATTCTTATATGGGAAGTGTAAGCAATTATTCTCATATATTTGAGGGTACAATCTTTTCTAACTTACAATTAGGTTGTAAAACATTGCAAGAAGATAAAGCAAGAGAAGTCTTAGATTTTGTAAAGCTACACGAATTTTCTAGTAACTTGTTGGCACCTGTAAAAAGTGAAGGGGCAAATTTATCAAGTGGTCAGCGTCAGAAATTAGCGATTGCAAGAATGTTGTTAAAAAACCCAGAAGTATTAATATTTGATGAGGCAACAGCTAATATTGACCAACAAAGTGAACGAGATATTTTTGAATTAATTGAAAGCCTTCATAAAAATGGCAAAACAGTAATTGTCATTACGCATTACTTAAATAATATTATTCAATCAAATCGAATTCTCGTATTTGAGAACGGTTTGTTAAGAGAAGAAGGTTGTCATAAGGAGTTATTAGAGCAAGCAGGTACATATGCAACTCTATATAAGGAACACCAATCTTTAGAGGAGAATATCATATGAAGAATATCATTCAATTAGTAAAAATCATGAGACCGTTATTACCGCATATGATATTAACAATCATACTTGGAACACTTGGTTATCTTTCAATATCAGCTATTAGTGTATTAGGTGGTATGGCAGTTATACAAATAGGTGGTTTTGAAACTTTTAGCTCTTTATCTATGTTAATTACTATGATTATTGTAGCAGGATTGTTACGTGCTATCTTTCGTTTAAGTGAACAATATTGTACACATTATATAGCTTTTCGAATCTTAGCCCTTATAAGAGATAAAATATTTTCAATTGCTCGTGCATTAAGCCCACGTCAGCTTCAGCAATTTCAAAAAGGAGAGTTCATGAGTATTGTTACGAAGGACGTTGAATTGCTAGAGGTATTTTATGCTCATACGATAGCTCCAGTATGTATTGGTATTCTATCAACCATTGTTTATGTAATCATATTTAGTTTCTTACATCCTTTATATGGAATTTTAGCTTTCTTTTCCTATATATTGATTGGTTATGTTGTACCAAAAGTTGTGTACAACATGGGTGGCAATGCAGCAGAAAACTATCGAACTCAATTTGGGGCATTAAGTAATTTTTTAATGGATTCTTTTAAGGGGATAAAAGAGCTTATTATTTTTCGCCATCAGAAAGAAACATTAAATGAGATAGATCAATATAGTGAAGATTTAAATGATTCTACAAAGCAGCTTAAAAATCATGAAGGAATTTTAAAGGCATTAACAGATAGTGCATTATATTTATCAGTATTTTCTCAAATTGTACTATCCGTATTTTTATACGAAAACGGCTCAGTGAACGGACCTATAGCTTTATTAGCTATTTTATTGTTGTTCTCTTCTTTCGGTCCTAGTTTAGCTCTATCGCAATTAAGTGCTAGTTTAGTTCATACATTCGCAAGTGCTAAACGTGTCATGAAAGTATTACAAGTGAAGCCTGAAATAGAAGTGAATGGAACAAAGATAATAAATGATATAAATACAATTCGTTTTGAAGATGTTTCATTTGGGTACAATGAATCAGACCTTTTATATAGACACGTAAACATGGAGTGGAATAAAGGAGAAATTATAGGAATAAAAGGAGCTAATGGTACGGGGAAATCAACGTTAATTGCTTTGTTGTTGAAAAATTTACCAATTACATCAGGGAAAATTAAAATTAATGATGAGTGTGTAGATGCATTTGAATCAAATGCATTTAGAAAACAATTTAGTACAGTTGATACAAATACAATTGTTTTCTCAGACACGTTACGTCGCAACATTACCATGTTTAATGATAAATACGATGAAGAAACGATAAAAATAGCATGTAAAAAAGCGGGCCTTCAAGAATTTATTGATAGTTTACCTAACGGACTAGATACGTATATGCAGGAATATGCAGCTAATATTTCTAGTGGTCAGTTACAGCGATTAGCTTTAGCTAGATTGTTCCTAAAAAATAGCCCTGTGTTCATTTTAGATGAGCCTACTAGTAATTTAGATACAATAAATGAACGATTTATTCTACAATCTATTAAAGACCATGCCAATGATAAAATAACTATCATTATAAGTCATGATGATAACGTACTAGCTATAGCTAATAAAGTGTATAAAATAAACAATAAGAAAATTGAAGTTGCTTAATAAAAAAGTTAGCCAAATTACAAACTGGCTAACTTTTTTTC
>JBJEFI010000171.1:0-2852 GCA_051873875.1 Bacillaceae bacterium
AACTACTCCTATCACTCCTGAAAAAGTCTCTATTGTCTTAATTAAATACATTTCATTCTGACCACTTAAATACGTATTTAGTTACGAAAAAAGAAAGAAAAGAGCAAGTTATTATAAGTAGGAATAAAAGAAAATAATTATTTTGGTTATATACATCTCTTAAAATAGACCAAATCGATAAGCCTATAATTACAAAAATTAAATCTATAACAAACTGTACTTTCATTTGAAATTGAATCCCCCAATATCATTTACTTTAGCTTCTCACCACAACGATTTATCTTTACTACTCAGCTTAATGAAAAAAGGAAAAACGAAGATAAACAACGTACTGATAAACCCCAATGTAAGCATTCGTTGTGTTGATTGAGAGATAAATTGCTTACTTCCACAATTGAGACATTCTTTCCCATCCTTTGAAAACCCAAGAGACCAAACTTCCTTCGCCTTCCATTTATGATTACAGTTACTACAACATGTCATTTCTTATCTCCCTTCATTCTATTCAATTCGCTTTTTCATGGAAACAACGTTAATGCCAATGCCATTTGGTTTATAGACAATTTCTTCATCGTAAATGCTGTATCCCATGGCATGATATAACTGGATATTTCTAGGCACATTCATCCGAACCTTGCATGTAATTGTTAAGATTTTATGTTTGTTCGCATAACCTTCTAGTGCGACTAATAACTTTTTCGCTATTCCTTGTCCTTGCCAACTTGGAACAACAGATAAGCGATAAAAATATAGGATTTCTCCTTTTACGTGAAATCGAATCATTCCTACTGGCTCATCATTTTCATAACAAATCAGTGCTTGCTCCCCATTTTCTAAAGCTGTGGAAATAGATTGAACTGTCTCCTCTAAGGCACTTGAAGGCGGAACGGCATCTTTATATTCGCTAAAAGCTTGTAGCATTAATCGGTGAATCAATGATGCATCCTCTATCGTTGCAGTTCTTACTTTTATCATCATTTTGCTCTTTTAAAGAATCGAACACCGAAGGTAATCAACGTAACAAATCCAAATAAAAATAGAATTTGGAAAACAACATCAACCCAATTAATAACAACTGTATTCATTCTTTTTCTCCTTATATGTTTTTGTATGAAAATTAAAATCATAGGGCTAGATTGAAGCTGGGATGGTTTGTAGGAATAAGGGTGGAAATTCTAATTCTTACCTTTATTTTATCATAATCCGATTTCTTTAAACTGAATTTTCAGTTATTTATAAAAAAGATAAAAAATACTTCTTAAATTGTAACGGGTTCTTTTATTGGGAAGAAAAACGCACCTTAGCAATCTAACTCGTATCTCAATTAGGATATCTTTTATCAATAAAATAGCAACTGAATTCGCTCAGTTGCTATTCTTTAATCAAAATATGAAATTACAGAGATTATTCTTTAACTGCTAATACAACATCAGCATAAAATTTATCATCTAATACTACTTCATAACGCCATAAACCACTTTTAGAAACAGAGAAAGTAACAGGAAAGCGTCCCAAAGTAGAGTAACCTGGCGATGGTTCTTTTATTGTTTCAGGAGATAAGGCTGTTATTTTTTCTCCTGTCTGTTTATGGTAAGCGTAAATAGCCAATTTTTTACCTTCAAATGTTTCAAATGGTGCAGTGAAATGAAATAAGTATCCAAATGGTTTACCTGCCACGAGAGTTGGGTCTGGAGCAACCGTCAATAAAGCTTTTCCATCCTTTACATATTTATCTCTAAGTTCCCAACTCTCTGTGGCATCTTTTTTGTTTCCCTTTGGTTCGCTCTCAGATTTTGTTGAACACGCAACCAATGAGAATAACGATACCAAAAGTATAATAAATATAAATGATGTTTTTTTCACATGTATCCCTCCTAATATATTTTATAGACGAATAACAACTTAATGAATTTCATATTTCGTTTGCTGGTTAATCCATCCGTTCAACGACTATCATTATTTATTTTAACAAAAATATTCTAAATATTCTATAATTTTCAAACTGATTAAATGACTATCTAAGATAAATAATCCCTTTTAAACGCTTTATTACAGAATGAACCGTTAGTCGATGAAATGTTATCAGTTCTCCTTTATACATAACCGCAAAAATTCCATAAGGAGTTGGCGATAATTCAAGTAATTCTTCTCTATTTTTAAAATCAATCACCTCAACATCGATACCAAGTTTCGCTGCACCTGCAAGAATATTTTCTGTTGCAATCTCTACATAGGGACATTGAAATGACCGTAAAATAGTTAAATTACTAAAATTGTTCATTCGTTCCTCCCAATTCGTAGGAAAATATGGAGAAACATCATCCTTATTGAATTTGTAAACTAGTAATTCAAAATCAAAGGGTGCTGTATCAATTACGGTAAAATTATTTTTGATAAAAACATCCTTACTAGGTGTCCAAGAAGTTGTATCATTTGTTACCACAGCTACCCCCTTTTTTGAAAGCGACCTAGCATCTTCAAGGCATTTGTTTATCAGTTTCGTTCCGTAGCCTTTTCCAGTACCACTAACCCACAAACAATGAATAACTAAATAATCGTTGGCATATACCACTCTTGAAGAAAATTCAGCTTCTGTGTATTCGATAAACCCTACTGGCTTCTTATTTTCAATTAGCTGTACATATTTCAACCCTTGTTCAAATTGATTATTTAACCACTTGTTTTTGTTTATGTACCCATTCGATTTCTTTTTACTTCTCAAACAATAACTTCCAATTCCTTCTAACATTCCCTTATCCAACTCAACAAGTTGCGCACTCATCAAACACCCCCACTTTTTCTTTACTTCATTAATTCGATTGAAAAAAATGGATTCCTTCTATGTATAAAGT
>JBJEFI010000171.1:2952-4293 GCA_051873875.1 Bacillaceae bacterium
ACAGGATAAATTTCCACATTCTACTGTATCTCTCCCGCAAATACTGGTAAGCTTAAATTAGAGGTGAGGATGATGTGTGGAAGATTTACATTGTTTGCAGATTACGATGAATTGCTTGAACGGTTTCAAATTGAAGCAGCCTTTGATCGAAAATCCTACTTAAAAAGCTATAATATTGCCCCTTCTCAATCTGTTGTCGCTGTCATTAATAATGGCAAACAAAACCGAATGGGCTACTTACGTTGGGGATTAGTTCCCTCTTGGGCAAAGGATGAGAAGATTGGTTATAAGCTAGTGAATGCCAGAGGGGAAACGGTAGCAGAAAAACCTAGTTTTCGAAAGTCATTTGTAAAAAGAAGATGCCTTATCCTAGCTGATTCTTTCTACGAATGGAAAAAAGATGACAAAAGAAAGATTCCAATGCGAATTAAACTGAAAAATAATGAACCCTTCGCAATGGCAGGAATATGGGATGCATGGAAAAAGCCTGATGGTTCTCTCTTATACACTTGCTCTATCATTACAACGAATCCCAATCCGCTTATGGCAAATATCCATGATCGTATGCCAGTAATCTTAAAAAAAGATGATGAGCAAAAGTGGTTAAATCCAGCAAATGAAGACCCTGTATTTCTCCTAAGCTTATTACAACCATACGACGATACATTAATGGAAGCATTTGAAGTTAGTTCCGATGTAAATTCACCTAAAAACAACGGGCCACAACTCATTGAGCAAATTTATGTATAAAAATATGTAAAGACGGCACTATTGCCGTCTTTCTTTTATTTGAATACCTGATGAAAAATCCTATTAATGCCCCACTACTAACGCTTATTTTTCGTATAAAAATATAAAAACCAAACGGCATGGTTTTGTTCATCTGCCGCTGCACGTTTAAATACTTCTTTACTATACCCAATCGTTGGCTCATCACTTATTTCTAAGTAAAAATCTACGGTCTTTTGTTCATCTTCTATAGCGTATTTTAAGCCTTTCATATATTGAGTAGGCATCTCTTCCGTTATTTTAGGTTGAAATTGCATTCCCGTTAAATTGTAATAAATTTGGGCAAACTCGGCATAGTGTCTCTTTTCATCCTCACGAATTTCTTCTATTTGTTTCCTTTCTTTTTCGTTCTGAGCTAAAGTAGCTAGTTTCGTATAAAATTGAATCGCACTATATTCTCCATTCAATGCTTGCTCCAACTCACCAACAAATTTATTCGCTTGCCGATAATACGCCTCGTAATCATTTACATACATATCCATTTAGGTCTCTCCATCTCCTCTCTTATGATTTCTATATATGCAAAAAAAGCAATCGTGGTATCTATTCCCC
>JBJEFI010000172.1:0-12219 GCA_051873875.1 Bacillaceae bacterium
ATAAAAAAAGACTACCATTGCGATAGCCTTAGTTTGTTGCTTTTAAGATTTTTAATTTTTCTGGTGTAACATCATTTCCAGCTTCATCAACTACTTTAATTGATTTTAATTGATTTAACGTATTTTGACGAAACGCTTTAATGTACAATTGACGTAATTTTTTTTGCTCTTCTTTTTCTTTCACTGTTAAACTTGATGTTTTTGCCTTTTTAGCTAACTCATTAATACGATTTATTTGTGATTGTGTAACCATTGTTCTACTCCTTTTCTTCGGTTTGTACGATACATCATACACTAGAAGATATATGTATGCAACTGTTATTCCTTGCCTTCTTTCATATACTGCTGGTAGCGACGATGAACAGTTGCTTTTGAAACGTCATATCCAAATCCACGCAAGGTAGCAGCAATCTCCTCAAAGGTTAATTTATTATGACGAAGACGAATAATTTCCTCTATTGGTAATTCTTTCGCCTCTCGCCCTGGACTAGCCTGTCGATTCGATAAATTTTTTTCTGGTCTAAATCCATTTTCTACTGCTCTTCTCATTCCTCGTTTAATTTTCATGTTATGAATTTTTCGTTGATATTCCTCAACAAGTGCAATAATTTCAAGAACCATGGAGTCCCCTTCCGAAACAACCATTTCTCCATGGTGACTATGAGTATATATACTTACATTTTCTTTTCGTAAACAATGCAATAGTGCAATCTTTGCATTCCCTCTCCCAAGTCTCGTCTCATCTTGAATAAGCAACACTTGAACATTTTCTTCTTTTATTAAGTCTAATAATCGTAAAATGCCATCTCGTTCAATATCGTATCCACTCGCTTGTTCACGAATAACTTCAACAACGTCTAATCCATTTTTCTCTGCTAATACTAACAATTCTTCTTCTTGCCTTGCTAATGAGGTTTCTTGCGTCTCCTTTGTTGTACTAACACGAGCATAAATAATTGCTTTCATTTTAAAACCTTCCTATTCTTTTCATCTGTAAGTAAAAGATACCATATTCGAACTTATGTTTGTACAAAAAGTTATAGCCATGATATACTATTAATAATAAAAATGCACTAGGTGGTGACAAAATGGAAACTTTATCAAATAAGCAAATTGCAATCTTAGAATACATTAAAACATGCGTGTTAGAAAAAGGCTATCCACCTTCCATTCGTGAAATCGGGGAAAAAGTTGGATTAGCATCTAGCTCCACTGTCCACGGACATCTTGCGCGCTTAGAAAAGAAAGGATACATCCGACGTGATCCAACAAAGCCTCGAGCTATCGAAATTTTAGACCCACTTGAAAAAGAGTACGAAAATGTTGCAAAACAACAAGCCATTCACGTTCCACTTATTGGGAAAGTAACAGCTGGGTTGCCAATTACAGCAGTAGAAAATGTAGAAGAATTCTTCCCTATTCCTAATTCTTTCTCAACAGATGCAAAAGATATGTTTATTTTAGAGATATCTGGAGAAAGCATGATTAATGCTGGAATATTGGACGGGGATTATGTTATTGTGCGCCAACAATCAACAGCAACAAATGGTGATATTGTTGTTGCAATGACAACTGACAACGAAGCAACTGTAAAACGCTTTTATAAAGAAAAAAATCACTTCCGTTTACAACCAGAGAACGATCATTTAGAACCAATTATTTTACAAGAAGTATCTATTCTTGGTAAAGTCGTTGGCGTTTTCCGTAATATTCATTAATAAAAAGCTCGAGAATTCGAGCTTTTTTATATCCATAAGAAAAACAAGGCCATCTTTATAGATAGCCTCGTTCTTCTTTTTAATACATTTCCATATATTGTTCACGTTCCCAATCATGAACTGTTGTACGAAATGCATCCCATTCAATTTCTTTTGCTTCAATAAAACGATTTAATAAGTGCTCACCTAATGCCTTACAAATAATTTCATCTTCTTTTAATTTACCGATTGCTTCAATTAAAGAAGCTGGTAAATCAATAATACCATGTGCTAAGCGTTCTTCTTTATCCATTACATAAATGTTGCGATCTACTGCTTTTGGTGGTGTTAATTTATTTTTTACACCATCTAAACCTGCCGCTAATAACACAGCCATTGCTAAATATGGGTTTGCAGTTGGGTCTACACTTCGTACTTCAACACGTGTACTTAAACCACGAGAAGCTGGAATACGAATTAATGGACTACGGTTACGGGCTGACCAAGCAACATAACAAGGTGCTTCATAACCAGGAACTAAACGTTTATAAGAATTTACTGTTGGATTTGTTACTGCTGTAAAGTTTGGTGCATGTTTTAAAATACCAGCCATGAAATGCATCGCCGTTTCACTTAATTGTAAATGTCCATTTTCATCATAGAAGGCATTTTCATTATCACGGAATAAAGATAAGTTACAGTGCATACCTGATCCATTGATACCGAACATCGGTTTCGCCATAAATGTTGCATGTAAACCATGTTTACGAGCAATTGTTTTTACAACTAACTTGAACGTTTGGATATCATCACATGCTTGTAATGCATTGGCATATTTAAAGTCAATTTCATGTTGACCTGGAGCAACCTCATGGTGAGATGCTTCAATTTCAAAGCCCATTTCTTCTAACTCAAGTACGATATCACGACGACAGTTTTCCCCTGTATCTGTCGGTGCTAAGTCGAAGTAACCACCTTTATCATTTAATTCTAAAGTAGGTTCACCCTTTTCATTCACTTTAAATAAAAAGAATTCTGGCTCTGGTCCAATATTAAATCGTGTAAACCCTAATGCCTCTGCTTCTTTTAATAAACGTTTTAAATTATTACGAGGATCCCCTTCAAATGGTGTACCATCTGCATTGTAAATATCACAAATTAAACGAGCTACTTTTCCTTTTTCAGAGCTCCAAGGGAAAATTACCCAAGTACTTAAATCAGGATATAGATACATATCAGACTCTTCAATTCGTACAAATCCTTCAATTGAAGAACCATCAAACATCATTTTATTGTCTAATGCTTTTTCTAACTGACTTACTGGAATTTCTACGTTTTTAATTACGCCAAAAAGGTCTGTAAATTGTAGACGAATGTATTTTACATTTTGCTCCTCTGCTAATTTAAAAATATCTTCTTTCGTATAATTACGTGCCATTGTACTGTTCCCCCTCTTAATATTCTTCCTAGTTAATTTATGTGTTTTTAATCGAAAAACCTATTTTTTAAAGAACCTCGACATATCCCCTTGTCGAAGCGACGTCATTTGTTTCTTACCAGAATAATAAAGCTCTCGTTTTAATAAATCCCTTAACTCTTGTTCTGATAAAGATTTAGCTGTTTTCGTTTCATTTGGAACATGTAATATACCATCCTCTTGTACATCACCTTTTAAATTTAACACTTGCTTTATCCCTGCTAAATTTAAACCTTGTTCAATCAATTTCTTTATCTCTAGTAATTTATCAACATCGTTGAATGAATACAATCGGCGATTCCCTTCACTTCTTGTTGGAAGAATCAAGTCATGTTCTTCATAATAACGAATTTGACGTGCTGTTAATTCTGTTAAGGAGATAACAATTCCAATTGGGAATAATGGGGTAGATCTTCTCACTTGATCACTCACTATTTATCTTAGCTCCTTATTCATTTATTTTTAATAATCTCATTATATTGACTATTTTCATTTCTGTCAACAGATGTCAGAAAATATAACATCGATATGTTAGAAAATATAACATCATTAATTTAATCGCTTTTCTTCAGCTAAATCACTATCTAAATATACAAAAAGAAGAGGATTTCACCTCTTCTTTGCTTATAATGAAATTAATTTTTTTTCAATTAATGCATCTACTGCTGTGCAAACTGCAATTTTTACATGGGCATACGTTAATCCACCTTGTACATAGGCTACATATGGCGGGCGAATTGGACCATCTGCTGATAATTCAATACTTGCTCCTTGAATAAATGTTCCAGCTGCCATAATAACGTCGTCACTATATCCAGGCATATAGTTCGGATGTGGTGTGAAATGAGAATTAACTGGTGATGCAAATTGAATCGCTTGGCAGAAGGTAATCATCTTATCTGCATCTTCAAAAATAACAGATTGAATTAAATCTGTACGTTCTACATCCCATCTTGGTGATGTATTCATTCCTAATTCTTCAAGAAATGCTGCTGTAAAAACAGCACCTTTTAATGCTTGACCAACAACATGAGGCGCTAAGAAAAAGCCTTGATACATATCCTGATTTGTATATAAAGAAGCGCCTGCTTCCGCTCCAATTCCAGGACACGTTAAACGATACGCACACATGTCTACATATTTTTGTTTTCCGACGATATAGCCACCCATCTTGGCAATTCCACCACCTGGGTTTTTAATTAAAGAACCAGCCATTAAGTCTGCCCCAACGTGACAAGGCTCTAATTCTTCAACGAATTCACCATAGCAATTATCAACAAAAACAATCACATCTTCTTTTACTGATTTAACAAAATCAATCATTTCTTTAATTTGCGCAATTGTAAAAGAAGGACGAGTAGCATACCCTTTTGAACGTTGAATTCCAATTACCTTCGTACGCTCTGTTATCGCTTCTTTTACAGCATCAAAATCAACCATACCATCTTCTTTTAAAGGAACATGATTATAACCAATTTGATATTCTTTTAATGAACCGATACCATCTCCACGAATTCCTACAATTTCTTCTAACGTATCATATGGTTTACCTGTTATATATAGTAAATCATCCCCAGGACGAAGCACACCAAATAATGCAGTTGAAATAGCGTGAGTTCCTGAAATAATAATATGGCGTACTAAGCCAGCTTCCGCTCCAAATACATCTGCATAAATACGCTCTAAATTATCACGACCTTCATCATCATACCCATAACCAGTTGTTGGATAAAAATGAGATTCACTTACACGATATTTTTGAAAACTTTTTAACACACGAAATTGATTACTCTCAATTCTCGCATCAATCTGGATATGCTTTTGTCGAATTTTTTCTTCTACTTTACTTACAATTGGCGCAATCATTGCACCATGCTTTAAACCATTAAACATTATCTATTGCTCCTTTTTCCCTTCGTATCTTGCTAGTAAGCCACCAAGTGCTGATTGTTTAAACATATAGCCTTTGCAATCATAATAGCCAGTTTCTTCATTGAAAGCCATCTCTGTTAAAATACTTTCCTTTTTCAACTGAGCCATTAACTTTCCTTCGCTTGGTGGAATCATGGCATGATAAGCACTCATTATGTCTTTTAGTACTTTTTCTATCTTTTCTTTTACCTTATCAATGCCTTCTTTTTGTAAAGCTGTTATTTCAATATAATCTCTATTTGGTGATGGAACAAAGTTTTCATGTTTTTTATCCACTTTGTTATATACCGTTAACTGTGGAACATCTCCAACATGAAGCTCTTCTAACAATTTCATAACCGTTTCTTCATGGGTTTGATAATTTTCATCACTGCAATCAACAACTTGAACAATTAAGTCTGCTTGGGCTGCCTCTTCTAAAGTGGAACGGAATGCAGCAACAAGAGAAGTTGGCAAATCTTGAATGAATCCTACTGTGTCAGTTGCTAATACACTATATCCACTTGGTAATGTTAGTCTTCTCGTCGTTGGGTCTAGCGTAGCAAATAATAAATCTTGTTCAAACGTATCCGCTTCTGTTAAACGATTAAAAATTGTAGATTTCCCTGCATTTGTGTAACCGACTAATGAAATTTGGAACGTTTGATTTTGTTTACGACGTTGACGATAACGCTCACGATGTTCAACAACACCTTTTAATTGTCGCTTTATTTCATCTACTCGCCCACGAATATGACGACGATCTGTTTCTAATTTCGTTTCACCAGGTCCACGTGTTCCGATTCCGCCACCTAAACGAGATAGCTGTGTTCCTTGACCAACTAAACGTGGCAATAAATATTGTAACTGAGCAAGTTCTACTTGCATTTTCCCTTCTCGTGTTTTCGCACGTTGGGCAAAAATATCTAAAATTAATTGGGTTCTGTCAATAATTTTTGCTTCTAAATGAGTGGAAAGGTTACGAATTTGACTTGGTGACAATTCACTATTAAAGATAATAACATCTGGCTCTAGTTCTTCAGCCGCTGTAACAAGTTCTTCTAACTTTCCTTTTCCAATATATGTAGCTGGATGAACACGAGGGCGTTTTTGTGTCGTAACAAGTACCACTTCCCCATTTGCCGTCTTCGTTAACGAGGCAAGTTCCTCTAAAGAATGTTGGTAACGTTCATCCGAATCTGTTGAAAGCTGGCAACCAACTAATATCGCTTTTTCTTTTTCGCTTTTTATCAAATGAATCCTTCTTTCATAAGTTGATAGACTGTACTTATCTTACCAAAAGAAAGGCGTTATTGCTAGTACACGCCAATCAATATAAGTAAAGATGATTATTTTCAACAAGGCTTTTTGCCTTTATAATAAGAGAGTACTTTCATCTTGTTCTTACTGACACGAACACGTACAATTTCATAATATAAAAATGAAAACGCAATGCCAGTAAACAACTTGATTGGTTCAACTTACCATTCGGCAGAGAAAAAATCTCGCCATTGGAAACTTTACTTTATTTAGGAGAAAAAACATGACTTGGGATCTTTTCAGTATTATCGGTACAATCGCCTTTGCTTTAAGTGGGGCAATTGTCGCAATGGAAGAAGAATACGATTTATTTGGTGTTTACATTTTAGGATTAGTAACAGCCTTTGGTGGCGGGGCAGTTCGTAATACACTTATTGGCTATCCAGCTATTGCTTTTTGGGATCAAGGTTTCTTCTTTGCTATTGCAATTATTTCTATTACCCTTATTTTCTTCTTTACAAATCATTTAGTTCATGTTTGGAAAAAATGGGAAATACAATTAGATGCAATTGGTTTAGCTGCATTCGCCATCCAAGGAACCCTTTATGCAAAACAACTCCAGCTGCCAATTAGCGCAATGATTGTAGCTGGGGTATTAACAGGTATTGGCGGTGGGATTATTCGTGATGTATTAGCACAACGAAAACCACTTGTTTTCCGTGAAGAAGTATATGCATTATGGACGATTTTAGCTAGTTCACTAATCGGGCTTGGAATTTTTTCTAGCACTTTATCACATTATTTCTTATTTATTATCATCCTCGTTCTTCGTTTACTATCTGTCCATCAAAATTGGCATTTACCACGAAAATCACTACAAGAGCATATGTAAGAAAAACAGTCCATTCCTTTATCGAGTGGACTGTTTTCAATTTTTCTTATTCGTGAGCTTCTTCGAATTTTAAATCTATTGCTTGTAATATGAGTAAATCATCTTTGGCATATTTCTCATAAATTAATAACCGCATCGCTTGTGCCCTTATGGCCTTTTCAATGATATTTCGTACATAGCGTCCATTGCTAAATAATTTTGGGTTGCTATTCTCTTTTATATCTCTTAAATGTTCCTCTAATTTCTCTTGAGCTTCCCTTGCTAACACATACTCTTTCTCCTTACAAAGGCAATCTGCTATTTCCATCAATTCACTTACACCGTAATCAGGAAATTCAATAATAACAGGAAAACGAGATTGCAAACCAGAGTTTAACGTTAAGAAATGATCCATCTCTTTTGAATATCCTGCTAATATTAAAACAAAATCATTTTGTTTATCCTCCATATGTTTTACAATCGTATCAATTGCCTCCTTACCAAAATCTCGTTCTCCTCCCCGCCCTAATGAATACGCTTCATCAATAAATAAAATGCCTCCCATCGCCTTCTTTAACAACTCTCTCGTTTTTTGCGCTGTATGTCCAATATATTCTCCAACTAAATCCGCTCGCTCCGCTTCTATTAAATGTCCTTTTGATAAAATTTTCATATGAGCCAATAGCTTCCCAATTAACCTAGCAACCGTCGTCTTTCCTGTACCTGGATTGCCCTTAAACAACATATGTAGTACTTGTTTTCCTGACTTTAACCCCATTTGTTCCCTTTTTTGATTAATATAAATCCAAGCATATACTTCTTTAATAATTTTTTTGATTTGTTCCATGCCAACTAACTTTGACATTTCATCCTCGATATATTTTAAAATATCATGCTTTGACGCTAACTCTTGTACTTGCCGCTCTACTACTTCCTTTGGCTTTTCAACCATTGTTTTTTGATTAATAACAATATTAATTTGACCATTATTCTTCATTCGAATGGTTTTATCCAAGTTCCCCACTCCTTACTACAAACAAATGCAAATATTTTATTCCCTTTCCATATAACATCCCATCTATGTTTCTTCTTAATATGTTATAATATTAGGAAATATTAACATATATATCCTAAATCCCTATTAAAAGAGGTGATATATTTATGAAGAGAATTGAAACGTTGTCGGATCCAGCTTTAAAAAATGCAATTGCTGATTATGTTTCCTCCTTAACAAATAAAGGACGAAAAAAGAGTACAATTAAACGATATTTATACGATCTCGATGATTTTTTACAATGGGTAGAGAAAAAAGAAATTCCTCTTACGTTAAGTATATGGCACAACTTTGTAGAACAAGACTATATGGATTATTTTTTTGAATTACAGACGAAAAGAGCTTATTCTGAAAAAACAATCCATCGCATGTATGTCGCATTGTATAAGTTTATGGAGTTCTTAAAGAACTCTGGACATATCACGTCAATTCCAATGAATTCAACTGCATTAATTAAGCAACCACAACGTCATCTTGAAGAAGAGGATTTTTTAACAGAAGCAGAGTATAAAGCTCTTATGTATATTGTTGATAGTTATGATGGATTAAGCGAGAAACAATTGAAAGTTCGACCAATGCTCGCTGGTCGAAACAAATCTATTTTTATTTTATTAATGGATTATGGCATAACATTACAAGAATTACTATCCTTACAAATGAATCAGATAAATTTTCACAAAAATGAACTCACTATTCCTCCTGTAAGTGGACGAAGCCGCATTATTAAATTAAAGGAAGAAGATAAACAAGTCTTGTATCACTATATCCAAACCATTCCAGAACCCGTTCGTCCCAGCTATCATTCTACAGATCCCCTATTTGTAGCCTTTGATTTTAATCGTGGGACATACCGCTGGGTCTATGAAACAGAAAGTCCAAAAGCATTTACAGAGATTGCTACCCAAAAAATGATTCGAATGGAAGTACAGCGAGCTGGATTAAGAAAAGGAATTTCAGCACAACATTTCCGAAATACGTATATTTTAAATCTCATTAAACAAGGGGAAACAGAGGATTCTATCTTAAATAAATGCGGTTTAAAAGCAAAGTTAACATTAAAACGGTATGTTGATTATGCAAAAAAGGAAAAAATAAAAAAGGTGTAAAGGAAATCCTTTACACCTTTTACCATTTTCTATTCTAATTCCACGTTCATATTGCGCTGTGGAACAAACGTCGAAATAGCATGTTTATAAATCAACTGCTGTTTTCCTTCTGTTTCAAGCAAAACAGTGAAATTATCAAACGCTTTTACTAATCCCTTTAATTGAAATCCATTTAATAGAAATACAGTAACAAATACATTTTCCTTACGTAGTTGATTCAATACTTGATCTTGAATATTAACTGGTGATTTCATTTGACTTCCTCCCTCTCTCTCTTCCTAGAATAATATTCTATCTATATCCTTAATTTTCCTTCTATATATTGAAAAATTTCTTCAATATTTACACCTTCTGTGACATCGAACCATTGAACGTCCATTTTATTTCGGAACCAGGTCAATTGACGCTTTGCATACCGTCTTGTATTTTGCTTAATGTTATTGACTGCATCTTCTAACGATACTTTCCCATCAATATATTCATATAATTCTTTATACCCAATCCCTTGAACAGATTGACAATCGACAACACCTTCATTATATAACTGTTTTACCTCTTGAAGCAAACCTGCCTCCATCATTAAATCGACACGTAAATTTATTCGTTCATACAATTTATCTCGATCCATATTTAAACCAATCATGGCTATATCATATAGAGGTGTATTTTCCGTTTGTTCTTGTTGATTAGAAAACAATTCGCCCGTTGTCTCTATGTATTCTAACGCTCTTGCAACTCTACGAACATTTTTATGATGAATTCGCTCTGCTGCTAGTGGATCTTTTTCTTCTAAAAGATGATGCAATGCTTCTGTACCATGAATAGATGCGAAATGTTCTAACCTCTCCCGTAATGCCTCATCTCCCTTTTGCTCTGAAAAATGATAATCATATAAGGCTGCTAATATGTATAAACCTGTCCCGCCGGCAATAATCGGCATTTTCCCACGACTAGAAATTTCATCAATCTTCTCTCGTACCATGCGCTGAAAATCGGCTACCGAAAATGTTTCAGTTGGTTCTTTTATATCAATTAAATGATGAGGTATACCTTCCATTTCAGCTTCCGTAATTTTTGCCGTTCCTATATCCATTCGTTTATAAATCTGCATGGAATCGCCACTAATAATTTCACCATTGTATCTTTTGGCAATCTCAATACTCGATTTTGTTTTACCGACAGATGTCGGACCAATAATCACAATTACTTTTTGTTTCAATGCTGTCACACTCATTTCACATATTTACTTTTATCTCGTTCTACCTAATCATCATTAGGAGTTGAAGAAAACTCCTACTAATGAAAGTTTCACTTTATCCGTTAATCTGTGAATTATTATATCATGAAAACCAAAAAGAAATAGGGGCAGTGACGAATAAAGCTTTTGACACTGCTCCCATTATCTCTCCACATTGTTTTAGTATACCCACTTTTTAAAAAAAGGTTACCTATTACCCTCTTCTTTTTCATCTAAAAGTTGCCTTAACTCTTGAATATCTTGTTTGCTTAATTCATTTTTCTTCATAAACGCTGTTACAAGCATACTTAATGAACCATCATAAATTTTTCCTAACAATGATTTTGTTTCTGAAACAATGACTTCATCTTGTGAATACAATGCCCTGCAAATATACCCCGGCTCTATTCTTTCAATAATTCCTTTATCAATTAACTTTGTAATAATCGTATATGTGGTATTCCGTTTCCAACCGATTTTGTTCATTAATTCGGTGGCAATATCACCCGCACTTCGCTCCCCATGCCTCCAAATAATTGCTAATACTTTTAATTCCGATTCATGAATTCGTGGCACTTCTTTCTCCATTTCCCTCTCTCCTTTCTACTTATTGTATTGGCATAAACGCTACATTCCATATTCCATCTTCATCTTTAATCATGTTAAATCCAGCCATTACTTGTTCTAATGAATCTCCCATGCTTGGGCGAAAATATTCAATATAACCAGAAATGTCATCTGTTTGAATAAATTTCCCTTTTTCAATATTTGCAAACTTTTGTAAGATTTGCTCTTGTGTACCCCGATCTTGTGCTGGCATTTTCTCATCCTCTTCTTTTGACCATTGTACGTATTCCTCTCGGTCTGTATACAAAGCATATACCACATCATAGCGTTTATCTAATTGGGATTGTACATATAATTTAGCAATACTAATTGGCTCTAGCTTCGCTAAATGTTTTTCATTTAAATCCTTTGAGAAAATGTCATAAATATCTCGCTCTTCTTTTGTTAACGATAATACCCTTACTACTTTTTCCGATAATTTATCTACAGGATTTTCCCATATCAATCTTCCATCACTAGATCGAGCTTCTGTTTTAAATGGCTCTAACGTATCTTCAAAATATGTAGACCACATGCGCCCTTCTTGCGTTTCAACAATTGTTGCTTGTTTCTCCTCTGCCCCTTGCTTTACAACTACGGATTGGATATCTTCATTTGTTACCATACCTGCCAACGAAACAATTGACACTTTTTGATTATCTAGCATGCCCCAACTAATTCCTTCTTTTGGTTTAAGTTCTACATTTGCACTGTTATTATTAACTTTCAAATCATTCGATATAAACATCTGACGCAAGCCAGTTTCATCTTTATATACATATAACGTTCCATTTTTTATTTTTTGTTGATGCAATAACACGGTTGATTTTGGATGCGGTACATAATCCATAAAATCCTTCGAAGCTGATTGTTTATTAGTCGTTAGTAAGCCAATTGCTAAGAGAAGTGCAATTACAATTCCAATGACTAGTGTGCTTTTTTTATATATTTTACCACTCATAATTTGAGAAATCCGTCCCTTCACATGGTTTTTGCTAAA
>JBJEFI010000172.1:12319-13787 GCA_051873875.1 Bacillaceae bacterium
CATTTAATGTCTCCATTAAATGATAAGGAATTACCACAACCGGTTTGAATATTCCAAAAACGAAAGGTGTACGATAATAGGGCGAACAAATAACACTCACCTTTCTTCTCATCATTAACTCGTTCATACATTCCATTGTTAGCTCATTTACTAATGGATGATACATCGTCTTTTTTAATTTTTGTTTCGTAGATATAATTGTTGCACTAACAAAACAAAGCAATAAGACAATCACAGCTAACCAAATAGTAACAAGTATATTCATCCCTGTAAAAATAGACTGCTTTTCATCTGGGAGTATTACTTGTTCAGTAGAAGTTGGTTTATTTATTTCTGCTTTATTTTCTACATTAGAATTTGGGATTAATGCCGTTTCTTGCTGTTGAGGATTTGTTGTTAGTTGATTCATCGTTATATTTGTTGCTTCTTGCTTATTAACAAATTGAAATACAGATAAAGGGCTACTTATTTCAATCGGAATACATAATTTTATAAGCAAAAGCCCCCATAATACATAATGAAAATGAGCCGATATTCGATTCCGAAAAAGCAGACGTAACAATATAATTGCTACAATAATGATTGATGCTACAATACTTAATTCTAAAAAATAGAAAAAAACCGCCGCCACTTACTCACACCCTCTCTTTCTACTCTAATAGTATTCTATAACAGTAGAAAAGAAAAAGAAAGATAGTTCTGAAAATTTCGTTCGACAAAAAATGCTTGGATTATGTTTCCAAGCATTTTTATCTTAATAATCCCATTTAAATGTTTTGCTTGCTACAGTAAAACCAAAAACTAACCAACCTACTAAAATCAATAATTGGGGCCAAAGAGCTGTTATTGATACACCTACATTCATTGTTTCACGCAATGCAGTCGATAAATGTGAAATCGGCAATATTTTTACAATAGGTTGAAGAAAGGCTGGCATATTTTGAATCGGAAAAAATACTCCGCCTAAAAACATCATTGGGAAAGTAAGTAACCCCGCAATTGGTCCTGCACTTTCTGGTGTCTTGGCAATACTGGCAATGATAAATCCTAGTGACATAAATGCCAATGTACCAAGGATAACAAATAAAATTAACGTAAACCAGGAACCTTGTACAGTAATGTCAAAAACAAGTTTTGCACAAAGTAAAACAAGTAACGCTTGCACACCATTCAATACTAAGCGTGCTGTAATTTGAGCCGCAATAAATGTAGATGCCTTTAACCGTGTACTTTGCATTCTTCTTAAAATGCCACGTTCTCGCCAAGCTGCAATTTGCCCTGCTACTCCATTCATATTGTTACTCATGATCATCATTGCCACAATTCCTGGTACTAAAAAGTCAATATACCGAAGTTGGATACCTTCTATTCCTTTTGGATTCGTTACTACTACTGCTTCATATTTGGCAATGGTTTTACTAATCCCATCAATTACACCGTTCACAACGGTCATTCCTAGCTGAGATTG
>JBJEFI010000172.1:13887-17812 GCA_051873875.1 Bacillaceae bacterium
GAAATACGAATATTATTATCATTCCCTACAAATGTCCCCATTGTAACCATTAAAATAATCGGAAACAGCATTGTCCAAAGTAATACTTGACGATTACGAGCAAAGATACGAAGCTGAGCCAATGTTAATTGCCAATATCCTCTCATTCTTCTCTTAAACTCCTTCCCGTAAATTGAATAAACACATCTTCAAGTGTCGCTGTCCGCGTTTGCAAATCATGTAAAACAATGTTTTCCTCATTCGCAAGCGTAATCAATTCCACTAAGGTCTCTTGTAAACAATTTGTATACAAGGTTATTTGATTATCTGTAACCGAATATTTTTGGGCAGTAGGAAGGGATAAAAAGATAGAATAATCTCCTTCATTTTGTCTAAAAGTAATGGCATTATTGGAACTTAACATTTTTACTAATGCATTTGGTGTATCAAGAGCTATTAATTTTCCACGATCAACAATACCAATTCGATCACATAGCACATGGGCCTCATCCATATAATGAGTTGTTAAAACAATTGTTTTCCCTCGTTGTTTTAACGAAATGATAATATCCCATAAGGTGCGTCGTGCTTGTGGATCTAACCCTGTCGTTGGTTCATCTAAAAAAATAATTTTCGGATCATGAACAAGGGCTAAGGCGATTGCTAATCGCTGCTTTTGTCCCCCCGATAAATTCTTTACTCTATCTTTCTTTTTTTCTTCTAATAACATCTCTTTTATTAAATTATCAATATCAACATGCTCAAAATAAAAGCTAGCATACATTTCAAGTATTTCTCTAATCGTTAATAATTCAAATAAAGATGTAGACTGTAATTGAACACCAATAACATCCTTTACATAATCTATTTGTTTGATAACATCATAACCAGCTAAGGTAGCTGTTCCTTCATCTGGTTTTCGTAAACCGACTAACATTTCAATTGTTGTTGTCTTTCCAGCCCCGTTTGGACCTAATAAGCCGAATATTTCTCCATCATATACCTCAAAACTTAAATCATCTACCGCTCGTGTTGTTTTATATGTTTTCACTACATGTTTCACTTCAATAATGATATCTTTCATATGTCCCCCCACTATACACGATGAGTATCTTCACGCCATTGATTTACTTGTTTCTTAATGTCTACTGGCATTAATTGTTCTTTTACAGCTGTTTCTACTAAACTGACAATCTCTTCATCACTAGCAAAACGTAATGCGACAACTTGTTTTATCGTCAAAGAAGTTGGTAATACATTTCCCGTTAGTCGATAATATCGAAAGTTTTCTTCCATTCGAATAACACGATCTTGCACTTTCATGCTATATAGACGAAACAAGCCAAAAATTAAAACGATACATATGGAAGCTGTAAAGAGAACTAGCGCTCCTAATATCTCTCCTTCATTTTTAATTGTAAAAATAACATTTGTAATACTACCAATTAACGTAACAAAAACAAAAAAGGTACCTACATAATGATAAGCTGGGTCTATTCGAGTATGATGATTAAAATCTTGTTTTTTCATTTTATCCCTCCATTTTTCATTCTAACTATATGGTATCCTAATTTAAAAACGGTTAGCATAAAGAAAACTCGACAATTGTCGAGTTCTTTTACATTTCTATCTGTTGCATTTTTTACATATTTTGGTGTAGGCAGTCAATAGATAAATAAACAACACCTGCAATGATACAGCCAATTCCTACGATAGAAAAGAGCAAACCACCTTGTTTTAATTCCAATAAATAACCACCTAATAAAGGACCAAGCGCTCCTCCAACAATCCAATGTAAGCCTGCTGCCCCATATACGTACCACGAAGATACTCTAGTGCGATATTGGCAACGAATTCCATTTGAACGGGTGACATAACCATCTCTCCAGTCGTCAAAACAGTCATTCCAATCAATAATGCAATTATAATAATCCATTTATCACTCGTTACCACTCCGAAATAAATCGGCAACCAGCCAATACTTAATAACCCTATACCCAAAAAGATAGCTCCATATAACATCGTCCTGCCAATTGGTTCATTTGCTGCCCATCTTGAAATTTGAAATTGGCAAAAAACAACTAACGCACCATTCAACACTAGCATGTAAGCATAAGGACTATTAACACAAAAAATATGATTCATTTCATTATCAATATGAACTGACAACATTCCTTCTGCTTGTGTAAATCTCATTGAAATAACAATCCCTGTCACAATAAAAAATAATAATAGCTTATCATTCATAACAATTCCAATAATGGATTGCTTTTCTTCCTCTTACTTTAGTTTTTGAAGATCCTTTGGAAAGGTCTCCTTTATCATAAATAAAAAAGACTGTAGGCAAACCCGAATTTCTCCGAGTTTGTCTACAGTCTGACATAGAATTAATTCTACTCTTTTTACTTACCATAAGAATTTATAATATTAGATACACTAAATTCTTTCACATTACTTACACTTAATTGACTACCTTTAGTATAAGTACCATTATAATAAATACCATATTTTAAAGTACCAGTTGTACTACCACCAGAATATAAAGTATATGTTCCTTTAGTAAGCTTATCACTACTTATAATAATTGTTTTAAATGCTTTGGTAGATTTAAACGAGGCAATAACATCATTACCTTCATCTAATAGAGTAACTAAAGTATTGGCTGATATAGTACTATCTAAAGTAAATGTTAACGTTTTTTGTTTAGATGATGTTTGAGGTTTTTCTAACATATCTGAACCAACTGCTACAACAGTACCACCATTAATAGTATAACCATTCTCAGAATCAATACCGCTATCTCCTCCAACATCACTACCCATTACAAATAATGTACCTCCATTAATAGTAATCTTATCATTAGAGTCAATACCATCACCACCAGCATCCACATAGATAGTACCATCATTAATAGTTATTGTACCACCATTATCGCCACCAGCATTAATACCATCATCTGGACTAGTTATTTTAATCGTACCACCATTAATAGTAATATCTTGATCCGAAGTAGCAATACCTTCCCCTTCTGTTTGATTGCCATTGACAATAATTGTTCCTTCGCCATCAAAGATTAAAGGTATTTCACCATAAATAACGCCATCATAGTCCGTTTTACCACCATCAGACAAAGTATTAGTTGTACCTTCTTTAGAAGATATAGTAACAGAATCACCTTTTAAAGCTGCTATAGCTGCGGTTGATGTATTAGCTATTGTTACATTATCTAATATTAGAGTAACATTTCCTTCATCAACATTAATAAATAAAGCATGTTTTAAACTGCCTGTTAAAGTATAAGTACCTGCTGATGCAATAGTAATATCTTTATCATAATCATCTAGATTAATATTAGTATCATCAACTACATTAGATGTATCCACATCAACACTTTCTTTTTCGACTTCGTCTTCTCCTACCGGTGTTAACCTTGCATATTTATCTTCTTCATTATTTAAAAAGTAATTATTAGTAATATAAACATCTCCAAAGGTAAGAATCGATGTAAGAAGGACCATACTTAAAAGATAAATAATTACTTTATCACTATTAATAAATGTTTCTTTAAATCCTTTTTTATTAAATATTGACATAAGTAAATAAATCAATAGGATACTTGTAATTAAACTTTCTATACCAAAGTAAATATAATATTCAGTTGTCAAGGACTTTTGATTAGCTATATTAATCATCTTTCCTTTTTCTGGTGCTGCACCATTATTTGGCATATTATTATTTTTATTTGTCATCTCATCATTCATATTAGGTGGTGGATTACCTTCATTCATATCAGGTGGTGCCATATTTGTTGTAGCATTATCTTCCATATTAACTGTTAATTCTTCATTAGCACTATTCATAGTATGATACATAGAAAATAAGCCTAAAATAATTAAAATAATAAATATAATATTTTTTATTGCTCTTTTCATTTTTCTCCCCCTAT
>JBJEFI010000172.1:17912-23237 GCA_051873875.1 Bacillaceae bacterium
AATTAACTGCATCGGTTCTTCATTTAAAAACAGTTAGCATAAAGAAAACTCGACAATTGTCGAGTTCTTTTACATCTCCATATTTTGTATTTCTTTCACATATTTTTCATGTAAACGATCAATCGATAAATAAACAACACCTGCAATCATACAGCCAATTCCTAAGATAGAAAAGAGCAATCCACCTTGCTTTAATTCCAATAAATATCCACCTAATAAAGGACCAAGCGCTCCTCCAACAATCCACTGTAAGCCAGCTGCCCCCATATACGTACCACGAAGATGCTCTGGTGCGATATTGGCAACGAATGTCATTTGAACAGGTGACATAACCATCTCTCCAATCGTCAAAACAGTCATTCCAATTAACATAGCAACTAGGATTATCCATCGTTCACTATTTGCTGCACCAAAATAAACAGGTAGCCAACCGATACTTAATAATCCGATTCCAAAAAAGATGGCACCATATAACATCGTCCTGCCAATTGGTTTATCTGCTGCCCATCTTGAAATTTGAAATTGACAAAACACAACTAATGCACCATTCAGCGCTAGCATGTATGCATAGGGACTATTATTACCAAAAATATGATTCATTTCATTATCAATATGTACAGGTAACATCCCTTCTGCTTGTGTAAATCCCATTGAAATAATAATGCCTGTTACAATAAAAAATAGTAATAGCTTATCGTTGATAATAACTCGAAGAATTGATTGTTTTTCTTCCTCTTGCTTAGGTTTTTGAATATTTTTTGGCAAGGTCTCCTTTATCATAAATAAAAGCAGTAAACAGTAAAAAAAGTGAGAACTTGCACTTACTAAGAAGATTGTTTCTTTTGAGAAAACAATAACAGATGCCCCAATTAATGGTCCAATGGCCGCGCCAATGTTATGTCCCATTCTTAATAACCCATAAGCTTCTGTTCGCTTTTCTTCCGCTGTCACATCTGCAACCATGGCAGAAGCAGCAGGATGAAATAAGGAATTCCATATTCCATTCATGGCAGATAAGAATAAATAGGCGATAAAACCATCAAAAAAAACAAACCCTAAAAGGGTAATTCCATTTCCAAGCATCGATACAACCATAATTGGTTTCCGTCCAAATATATCGGAAATTCGCCCACCTACTAATGAACCTAATGTTGCCATAACCGGTCCAACGGCAATAACAAGTCCTACTTGTACCATTGAATCAACACTATCTTTTAAATACAAAGCAAAAAATGGCATCAACATCATGAATGTTATTCCATTTAATGTTTCTCCAGCAAATCGAATCCAGACAGACCGATCCATTTCTCTTAACGATTGCCAACTATTCATAACACCTCACCCCATTTCATCTACTAAACAATCATAATATAATCTTCAAGTGAAGTCGATATATTCTAATTTTTATGAAAATTACCTACACATATACCTGTCCTCTCATTTTTACATTTTTTATACAATAAAAAAGAACCTAGAAATCTTCTAGGCTCTTTTCCTTATGCTAATCGTTTTACTAATGCTGTTAATTTCTCTTCGTCAATTTCACCAAATGGATTGTTGTCTACACGAACGGCTGTCCCAAAATGGAAATCGGTATTATTTGTAAGTTGTTTTATTTGATCAATATTATCAAACGTTAAACCACCGCCTAATAAAAGACGAATATGACCACTATGTACACTCATTTCATTTATTTTATCAATATTATCTAAAATATTGCCTAATCCACCAGCTGTTAGTACGTTCGTAATCCCTTTATACTTACTTAATACCTTCATTGACTCCACAACATCTGTTTCTTCAATTGCTTTATGGAATGTCACTTCTAATCCTTCTGCTGCTTCAAGCAACTCTTGTAAATGTTCTTCATGAATGTGGTTATTTCCATCAAGCATACCAAGAACAATTCCGTTTGCACCTAGTTGTTTTACAATTTCAATGTCTTTTTTCATAATCTTTATATCTTGATCTGTATAAACAAAGCTTTTTGCATGATGACGAATCATTACATTAACAGGAATGTTTACTGCATTAACAACTGCTTCAATAAGTCCATAACTTGGTGTTACACCACCTTCTGTTAATGCGCTTACAAGTTCAATTCGATCTCCACCACATTTTTCAATAGCAATTGCATCTTCTACTGTCATTCCAATAATTTCAATCATTTTCCAATCCTCTTTCTTTATTATTCACAATAATTTTATCGTAAAATAATAAAAAGACCAAGAGAATTCTTAGTCTTTTTGATAGTGAAATTGAATTTCTTCTAATTTAGGATCTAAATCAACACGTAAGTCATGCTCTTTAAAGTACCATTCATCTTCTTGTGCAATGAAAAATGTTATGCCATCTTCTACTGTTGAAATAGAGTCTTCTTTAAATTCTTCTTTCGATAAACCTAAGGAGAATCCTTTTTGAACCGTACTGCAACCACCATAACGAATGAAAAAACGAACAGCCTCACCACTTTTGACATCCATTTCTTCTTTAAACCAATTTAGCGCATCTTTTTCAATGATTATTTTCATCTATATCAACCTCGTTAATTGTTTAGTAAGATAAGATTATCTTTAATTGATTCATTATACAAGGAATCTGCTTTTATAGTCTTACTTCCACTTCATTTCTTATTTCAAGTTCATCCGGCATAACCATACAATCATAAGCAAGAATTTGTACTCCTTTTTCTTTGGCGTATATTAAAGCATCAGCAAACTCAGGATGCATTTTTCGGTTTGGCATAAAATAAGTTACTCCTTTCATTTGAATAACAAATAAAAGGTAACATTCATACCCCTCCGCCTGTGCCTCACATAACTCATATACATGCTTTACACCACGTTCCGTTTTTGCATCTGGAAAAAGAACAACATTATCCTCTTCTAACGTTACTCCTTTTACTTCCATAAAAATCTTCTTCGTTTCCGTTTCTATGTATACATCAAATCGTGATTTTTTATATGTTTTTTCCATTTTAATTTCTTTTATTTCCTCTCCATAAGGAAGGTGAATTTTCTTATTTACTAGCGCCTCATAAGCAACTTTATTTGGTACTTGTGAATCCATATTAATAAGACGATTTCCTTTTTCAACAGCAATAAGGGAATACTTCGTTTTTCGATTTGGATTATCACTTTCTTCTAAATAAACAGTTACGCCTTCAATTAATAATTCCTTACATTTTCCTGTATTTTTTACATGAACAACTTCCACTTGTCCATTTACTTCACAATGGGCAATAAATCGATTTGGTCTTTTTATAAATGTTGCTTTGATTATATTTTTATATTTCATTTTAATCGTCTCCAGCATTTTTCTAATATTCTATCCACAGTATACATAAATCAAGGAACATTTATCGAAAAATGTTCCTTCACATTCTTAATAAGATATTTGAAAGTATTCTTGTAATCCTTGTTTCCATTCCTCTTCAGAAGTAATAGGAAATTCCTTTACTTCTTCCAGTGTCGTTACCTTCAATTTTTCTTCCTTTAATGTTACTCTCCCATTTTCAGTTATTCGACTTATCAATCGTTTTTGGGTAAAAAAGGTGTCTGGACTTGTTTCATAATAATGGCATTGAGGATGAAATTCTTCCAATTTACGAGGTTCTGTTGAAAAAGTAAACAGCTTCATCCATACTCCCTCTTCCTGCTTCATTACAAGATAATTTTGTTCATCTACTTGTTTTACTTCATAAGTCCCATTTGCATCCTTATATGTAAATCCACCTTCAATAACCAATGGATATAAAAATCCACCCCCAACTCCTACATCGACTAAATAATTTTTATCTAGTTGAACAAGTAATGCAAGATGAGAGCAATCTGGATTATAAGCCTCCTTCTCTTCATTCCAAAGACTTGCAGAAAGAAAGGAAACATCATAACCTAACTCCGTTAATACCCAATGCAACAACGTATTTGTTTCAAAACAAATACCACCTCGATTACTTCCTACAAGCTTATCAAAAAGATCCTTTGTATTCATGCTTAATTTAACACCATTCATAATATCTAGGTTTTCAAATGGAACTTTTAATAAATGATGTTTATGAATGTCATAAAGCATTTGTTTTTTATCTTCTATTTCTTTTACACCAATATAGTTTAAGTATGATTGAACTTGCATATATTGCCTCCTATTTAATAATTGAATAGATGCATGTATCTGTCAGGCGGGTTCCATCTGCTGACATGGAATCTTGCTTCAATATACCATCTAATTCAAAACCTAATCGCTCTGGGATTGCACGACTGTTTGCATTTTCAACATCACAACGAATTTCAATTCTTCTTGCTTGTAACTCATCCAATGCAAATTTTACAATTCCTGCTACCGCTTCAGTCATATACCCTTTTTTCCTATAATCGCTATGAATCCAATAGCCAATTTCAAAGCGACGAACATCCCAATCAATTCGATGTAATCCACTAGATGCAACAAACTCTCCAGTTTCTTTTAAAAACACTAATAAACGTAAATCTTCTCGCTTTAAAAAGTTTGCATGAGCTTGACGAATATTCATTTCTGTTTGCTCTAACACAGGTATTTCTTGTGCAAATGGCATCCAAGGCTTTAGTTCATTAAATGATGCTACAATTCCATCATACACTACTTTGCCATCCCCTGGTTGTGGCATTCGAATAATAAGCCTTTCTGTTTCAAATTGTGTCGGAAAATCAATTAATATCGGATTCATTTTTTATCCTCCTTGTCCATCTTTTATGATATAATTTTTGAAAATTTAAATTTTTATTTATCATCATACCATAAAAAACGAATGGGGAATGTAAATGTTAGAAAAAACAATTTGGTTTATGATTAGAAGAATACCGGTACTTTTTACTATTTTTTTATTAGCGTTCTTTCCCTTTTTAGGTACGCATGTAACAGGAAAAGAGGCATCTGAATTTTATCTACTTTCTGGTATCATTGTTACAGTTGGAATAATTGCGATAGCAGGTAATTGGGGAAATTCCTTTATAGGTATGGCGGAAGATATGGCGGAAAGTTTGGCTGGAGGAAGTATACATTTAGAAAAAGTGGATAAAAAGTTTAAGTTTTATAAATCTCACTCCTTCCTTGTTGCAATCCTATATACAATTGTTGCCATTATTATTACATACTACAAATATAAAACTTACTTTTAGGAGTGAATAACTCATGTACGGATTAATTGCTTTATTCGATGAAAAAACCGAACATCATCTCCTTGACATATACAGTGAATTGGAAACATTAGGATTCTCTCATTATACAAAAAACAAGGAAAATTATCGTCCTCATCTTACATTGGCAGCTTACCCTACTCTAGATTTA
>JBJEFI010000173.1:0-23110 GCA_051873875.1 Bacillaceae bacterium
TATCATTTTCATTCTCTTGTGTCAATGATAATTTTTATTTCTTTTTCGTTGCTTTACGATATGTTTCGCGGCAACGGATATTAATATAACATCTTCATATATAGAATGCAAGTTGTTTTAATAAAAAAATTTACTTTTTATTAGAAAAAGAACTACTTAAAGGCGACTACTTTTTATCTTGTAATCATATATATAATTAAAAAGATTGGACAAGGAGGGGAAATGGTGTACTTTTATTCTTCTAATATAAAAGAAGTAAAAAAATGGAGTCTTATTATTACGTTAGCTTTCGTAACCGCTTGGATATTATTTATTTATAGCTTTTCATTTAAACACACATTTAAAGTAGGATTGGAAAATGCAATTTTTTATAAGGGGTCTAATACACATAAGCAAATTGCTCTAACTTTTGAAGTAGAAAAGGGAACAAGTATCCTCGCATCTATCCTTCACATATTAGAAAAAGAAAAAATCCATAATGCAACCTTCTTTTTAAATGGACGTTGGGCAGAAGAAAACCCTAACTTAGTAGCAAAAATCTTAAAAAACGGTCATGAGATTGGTACAATGGGCTATACTTCACAGTCTTATGAAGGAAAAACATCTGAAGAAATAAAAGAAGATTTAACAAAAGCAACAACGATTTTAAAAAAATTAGGAGTAAAGTCTATTCAATTTGTACGACCTCCCCAAGGCTATTATGATAAAACAGTAATAAAAGCTGTAACAGCTGAGCAATATACAATTGTTCATTGGAGTATTCAATCAATGGATACACAAAATATCAATGCCGCAAAAATTACAGAAAATACAACAAGTAACATAGAGAACGGTGATGTTATTTCCTTACATGCAAGTGACTATTCTTTGCAAACAAAAAAAGCACTACCTTCCATCTTAAAGATAATAAAAGAAAAAGGATATACACAAGCATCCATCAGTGAATTAATCTCCAACACAAAAGCAAAATCAAAAGTAGTAAATTAAAAAGGAGGGAATTTCCCTCCTTTTATTATGCACTCTTTAACGTAGAGCTTGCTTTATTTGTTGTAATTCGATGTAAAATTAACATCTGATATGCATTACAAACAAGTAGTATTAATAACGACAACAGCAGCCAACTTTGGTCTCCTACTGAAATAACAGGAAGCATTTCGATAATCGTCACAAATACCATGAAAAAGAGCGCTGGAATAAAAGCTTCCTTTTTCGTTTCTCGACTTTTCTTTGTCGCAACGACAACGCCAATGAAAATCGTCAACAATATCCATGATAAATCAAAGAAAAATGAACCATTTTCTTTCCCAGAAATTGTTCTAAAAATTAAAATATCCCCTATAACAAAAAGCATTAATAATATTTGGACGCTATTCCAAAGCTTCACACTTCTAAACATCCCTAAACCAAATTGATGAATTGTTAAATAAGCAAAGAAAGCCATTTGGCTAACTGCACTAAACATTAATCCAGTACCTATAAACCATAATAATATCGTTGCCATTCCTTTTATATTTGTACTACTTAAATGAACGGCAAACTCACCCCACTTAATAACTAACCCAAAAATTAAACCACTAATTCCCCCAATAAGCAACGTGGACAAAAAAAACCGAATCCAATTACGTGTTTTCATTGTAATCTCCCTTATTTCCCTAGTTTGTCTATCACCTTATTAACAATTTCTTTATAAATTTGTCCTGTTGGATGATCCTCACTATAAATGGATGGTGCAAAATCATCTTCATCCATGTATGGTTGCTCTAATGGAATTTGTCCTAACAGTGCTGTTTGTAATTCACTAGCAAGCTTTTCACCGCCGCCGCTTCCAAATACATACTCTTTTTCACCTGTTACTTTACTTTGGAAGTAAGACATGTTTTCAATAACACCAACAATTTGATGCTCTGTTCGAAGCGCCATTGCCCCGGCACGAGCCGCTACAAATGCAGCTGTTGGATGTGGTGTTGTAACGATAATTTCTTGACACGTTGGTAACATGCTATGTACATCTAATGCCACATCCCCTGTACCAGGTGGTAGGTCTAAAATAAGATAATCCAAATTTCCCCACTCTACTTCTGTAAAGAAATGATTTAACATTTTCCCAAGCATTGGTCCACGCCAAATAACAGGTGTATTATCTTCTACAAAGAAGCCCATTGAAATAACTTGTACGCCAAAACGTTGTACCGGAATAATTTTCTCTCCTCTTACAACTGGACGTTTTGTAATCCCCATCATATCTGGAATGCTGAAACCATAAATATCCGCATCAATAATCCCAACACGTTTGCCAGCACGAGCTAAGTTAACGGCAATGTTAGCTGAGACAGTAGATTTCCCAACTCCACCCTTTCCACTAGCAATCGCTAAAAAGGTCGTTTTTACATTTGGACTTAATAAATTTGTTTCACCTTGTTGTTCAGCAACTTCTGGCTTCTCATCAGCAGAAAACTCAACAAATCGTAAACCAACTGTTTTGGCACCATATTCTTTTAATACTTTTACAATTGTTGATTGTAATTGTAGTTGTTCCGCTGTTCCAGTCTTCATCATAGCCACTTTTACACTGACATGTCCCTTCTCTTCATTTACTGAAAGATCAACAATGCCATTTGTTTCTTTTAATGTCTTATGTAAAAAAGGATCCGTTACCTCTTCTAATAGTGATCGAATTTCTTCTAACTTCATGTTCTTTCCCCCTTTGGTAGCATATACAATTAGTATAACACGAAAGCGATGTCTACTAATATTAACATGCATTAAAAACACTATTGGAGCTTTCTACAAAAAAATTGCTTATTCGTGTTATCCTGCGTTGAAAATAACTTATACACATAAAAAGAACAATGCATCCATTGTCCTTTTTCATTTTATTTACTTGGTTTCGATAAATACCGTAACACACCACGATAAATCGATACCGCTATTTTTCGTTGATACTCTGTTTGACCCAATAAAGCACGTTCTGATGGATTTGAAACAAATCCCACTTCTACTAATGCTCCTGTAACTTTTATATTTTTTAGCAAATAGACATGGTTAATTGTCCGTGCTAATCGATTTGTATTTTGTAAACAGCCAATCAATTCTTTTTGAATGGCGACCGCGAATTTTTTATTTGCCGGTAAAGAATCGTAATAAAAAGTTTGAGCACCACGAGAAGATGTTTGTGTAATGGCATTTAAATGAATGCTAATAAACAAGTTTGGTTTATATTGATTAACAAGTCCTACTCGTCTACTTAAATCAACCGATTTCCGTCGTGCAACTCGCTGCTTTCCGCTTTTTTCCGCTAAATCATAATCCCCTTCACGAGTTAAAATAACAATTGCCCCTTGAGGTTGTAAATAATCCCTCAACATTTTTGAAATGATTAAGGTAATATCTTTCTCTGTTATGTTCCCTCTCGTCGCCCCTCCATCTATACCACCATGTCCAGGGTCAATTACAATTATTTTTCCTGATAAAGGTAGGCCAAAAGGTTGGGCATAAGCTACATCATAAGAAAAGAAACAAACACAACAAATAATAATAAAGCGAATTAGTTTCGCCATTTTTTTCCCTCCATTATGTTAGCTAAGACGCAATAAATAACGTCTTTTCCCTTTTTCAAACCCATAGCGCCACCAAAATTGAATTAATGTTTTGCAATTACGATAAATAGTAAGTGATTCTTCTTCATCCTCTAATCCCCCACTAAAATATAGAAATTGATATAACGTATTAATAAGCTGCAATTCTTCTTGCATCGAACGAATCTGCACATCTTGTAATGATTCTCCCAAATAACCAAAGCGACTATATTTTGCACCTGTTAAATAGGCTTCAATCACAACCTCATAACAATAATCTAAAAGTATTCCAATTGGTTCTTCATTCGGTTTATTGTTATTTTTTATAAAAATGTTTACTTCCGTATGTAACTCATCCATGGAAAGTTCTCGAAGTAATGTTTTTTCATAATGCAGTTGCTTTTGACGTTTTCTCTCTTTAAATGTCGTAATTACTTGGCACATGAAATAACCTCCCGTCTTACAGTAGTTTAAAACAAAGAAAGGTCGATAATTCATGGGAGAAAATAGAAAAAAACCCCTCGGATAACCGAAGGGTTTGAAACGTAATAAAAATATTAACGTTTTGAGAACTGAGGAGCGCGACGTGCACCTTTAAGACCGTATTTTTTACGCTCTTTCATACGTGCATCACGAGTTAATAATCCAGCACGCTTTAAAGTTGTGCGGAATTCTGGATCAGCTTGTAATAAAGCTCTTGAGATACCATGACGGATTGCACCAGCTTGACCAGTGAAACCACCACCATGTACATTTACAAGAACATCGTAGCTACCTAAAGTTTCTGTTAAAACTAATGGTTGTTTTACAACTTCACGTAAAGCTGCATATTGAACAAAGTCAGCGAATTCACGACCGTTGATAACGATGCGACCTTCACCTGGTACTAAACGAACGCGTGCAACTGAACTCTTACGACGACCAGTGCCATTGTATTGTACTTGTGCCAAAGTAATTACCTCCTTTTAAATTAACCGCGAAGTTCCATAACTTCTGGTTTTTGTGCTTGATGTGGATGCTCGCTACCTGCATATACATGTAACTTCTTAGCCATTTGACGTCCAAGACGACCTTTTGGAAGCATTCCTTTAATTGCTAACTCTAACATTTGTGTAGAGTAGTTTGTACGCATTTCTAATGCTGTACGTTGTTTTAAACCACCTGGATGTAAGCTGTGACGGTAGTAGATTTTATCGTTTAATTTGTTACCTGTTAAATGAACTTTCTCTGCATTGATAATGATTACATTATCACCAGTATCAACGTGTGGAGTAAACGTTGGTTTATGTTTCCCACGTAATACAGACGCAACCTCTGTTGCAAGACGACCTAAAGTTTGACCTTCAGCATCGATTACGAACCATTTACGATCAACTTCGCTAGCTTTTGCCATATATGTTGTACGCATCATGTGTATTTCCCTCCTAAATTAATTCAAAAATAATTTTTACTATCATTCATTGTTTATTTTAACACGACTAATTTTCGGGGCTAATCGTGGTGTTGAAACAATACCGTACTCAATTGTATAAAATTCAAGTAAGAAAGTCAAGCAAATGTTACACCAGGATTAGTTGTTTTATACCGTGGAAAACCCCTATATAAAATGGACTTTTTCATCAAAAAATAACGAGCAATTTAAAAGGATAAAGAAAAAATCCATTTTATTTCTATCACATTTCCTCATAATCTACTTGCCATAAATATAAACCATGAGCAGGTGCTGTTTTCGTCGTCAATTCTCGACTTTTCTTTTGCAAAATGATTTCCATATCATCTGGTTGTAGACGTCCTTGTCCAACGTCTAATAGCGTTCTAACAAGTATCCGAACCATATTATATAAAAATCCATTTCCAACAAATCTGAATACATACTCGTCACCTTGACGATCTAATTCAATACTATAAATTGTTCGCACTTTATTTTCTACCGCTGACTTAGCTGAACAAAACGAAGTGAAATCATGTGTGCCACATAACTTCGCTGCCGCCTTTCTTATCTTTTCTTCATCAAGAGGATACGGAAAGTGATAGGCATAATGACGTTGGAAGATGTCTCTTCGCTTTGACGTATAGAAAAAGTAACGATACTCCTTTTTCGTCACATCATAACGTGAATGAAAATCATTGGCTACACTTTCTACCTGAATAACAATAATATCATCCGGTAACATAGTGTTTAATCCTCTTTCCCATCCACCTGGTGGAATTGTCAATGGACTATCAAAATGTATGACTTGCCCTTTTGCATGAACTCCTGCATCAGTACGTCCAGAGGCATGAACACGAATTTCCTGTCCTTTATGCAATTTTTTTAATGCTTTTTCTACTTCTTGTTGAACGGTACGCCCTTTTTGCTGAACTTGATAACCAGAAAAATTCGTTCCATCATAAGCAATTGTACATTTTAATCGATTCATCTTTATCTCACCAATTTCGTAACAGTAATAATAGGCCTATTATTGCCCCTAGTGTGAAGAGGGCTAACGTATCTTTATATCCCCACTTTGATTGACGATATTTCGTGCGACCAACTCCTCCACGATAACCTCTCGACTCCATTGCTACCGCCAAATCCTCTGCTCGTTTAAATGAATTCACGAATAAAGGAACTAGCAACGCAACAATAGATTTTATTCTTTCCTTTAATGGTCCTGTTGAAAAATCAACACCTCTTGCCATTTGTGCTTTCGCAATTTTATCTGTTTCTTCTATTAATGTTGGAATAAAACGCAGAGAAATAGATAACATTAACGCTACTTCATGAACAGGTATCTTTAATTTTTTCAATGGATGAAATAAGCGTTCAATCCCATCTGTAATTTCAATTGGTGTCGTCGTTAATGTTAACAACGTTGTGACTCCAATTAATAGAAAGAAACGAATGGACATAAAAATAGCCTGTATAATTCCACCATCGTAAATTTCAAACCAAAGAAACTTAACAAGCAAATTTCCTGTTTTATTTGTAAAAATTTGCAGTACGAACGTAAATAACAAAATCCAAAGAATTGGCTTGAAACTTGATAAAATATACCTCATTGAAATTTTTGACAAAAATAAGATTCCTATTACAAATACCGTTAACGCTGTATATGTCCATACATTATTTGCCAAAAAAATAGAAATAATAAATGCAAAAACAAAGACCAACTTTGATCTAGCGTCCATTGCATGGATATATGACTGAGCTGGAATATATCTTCCAATTGCAATATTTTGGAGCATTACGTTTCACCCCTTTTTAGGCAACGTGCAATTTCTTCTGCCACTGTTTCTATATTTAATGCCAATGTAGAAAATGAGGCTTGAAATTGCTGTTCAAATGCTCGTTGCATCCTAACAGTAATCGGGATATCAATTCCCATCTCTCTTAATTTCTCTTCTTGTGAAAAAATAGATGCTGGTGTTCCACTCATGGCAATTGCGCCTTTATTCATCACAATGATTTGTTCTCCATATTTCGCCGCATCTTCCATTTGATGTGTAACTAAAACAACAGCTATGTTTTCTGTTTTATGAATATGATAAAACATTTCCATTAGCTCACGTTGACCACTTGGATCTAGTCCTGCTGTCGGTTCATCTAACACTAATACTTTTGGACGCATCGCTAAAATGCCAGCAATAGCCACCCGCCGCATTTGCCCGCCGCTTAATTCAAACGGAGAACGTGTTAAAAATTCTTCTGACAATCCTACCTGAACAATTACTTCCTTCGCAATTTTCTTTGCTTCTTCTACTGATACTCCAAAATTCATTGGACCAAAGCAAATATCTTTCTCCACAGTCTCTTCGAATAATTGATACTCTGGAAATTGAAAAACAACCCCTACATCTTTTCGCAGCGGCTTTAATTGTTTATTTTTTGTTTCAGATGTAATTGTATAATCCCCAATTGTTACAGAGCCGCTTGTTGGTTTTAATAACCCATTTAAATGCTGAATAACAGTAGATTTACCAGAACCTGTATGTCCCACAATAACAGAAAAAGCACCTGGCTTTATGTCTAAATTTAGATCATAAATGGCTAAGCGCTCAAAAGGTGTATGTATTCCATATCGATGTTCTACTTCATTAAATGTAATTTCCAAAGCTCTCTCACCAATCCTTGAATATCAATTTGGTTTTGCTCTAAAGGAATTCCTTTTTCTTTTAATTCCATTGAAAGCTTCGTTGCAAAGGGTACATCTAATCCAATCTGCATTAATCTTTCACCTTGTTGAAAGATTTGAGCTGGCTTATCATCCATGATACATTGCCCATCATTAAAAACAAGAATGCGATCTGCTAATATCGCTTCTTCTAAATCATGAGTAATAGAAAGAACGGTTAATTGCTTTTCTTTCACTAACAATTGAATCATTTCAGTAATGTCTTTTCTTCCTAATGGGTCTAACATAGATGTTGCTTCATCTAATACTAAAATAGATGGTTGCATAGCAAGAACAGCAGCAATTGCTACTCTTTGTTTTTGACCACCCGATAATGCATGTGGCTCTATGTCTTTAAACGACTCCATTCCAACAACCTTCAAGGATTCTTCTACTCTACACTTCATTTCTTCGCGTTCTATTCCCAAATTCTCTAATCCAAAGGCAATGTCATCTTGAACGGTTGTACCAACAAATTGATTATCTGGATTTTGAAATACCATTCCAATTTGTTTTCTTACTTCCCAAATATTTTCTTCATTTATTGGAAGTGTACCATTAATAAGAATGGAACCACTATCTGGTAGTAATAAACCATTTAATATTTTTGCCATCGTTGATTTTCCTGAACCATTTGGTCCTAGAATTGCAATCCATTCCCCAGAATGGATCGAAAATGAAATCTCATTGAGTATACGTTTTGCTTGCTGAGAGTATTGGAAACACACCTTCTCGACGCGAAGCTTTTCCTCTCTCAAACCTGTTGCCCCCTTTAAATATGAAAGCACTTCCTATGTTTCCTATATAAAAAGGGCATCGTGTATATAGCAATGCCATATACACGTTCATGCCCTAATATATCAATTATTATACTAACTCAATGATTACCATTGGAGCTGCATCTCCACGACGAGGTCCAATTTTAGCGATACGAGTGTATCCACCTTGACGCTCAGCATAACGAGGAGCGATATCAGCAAATAATTTTTGGATTGCATCTTGGTTTGTTTCAGCGTTTGCTACTTCATGACGAATGTAAGCTGCTGCTTGACGACGAGCATGAAGATCGCCACGTTTACCAAGAGTGATCATTTTTTCTACAACTGAACGTAACTCTTTTGCACGAGTTTCAGTAGTTGTAATGCGTTCGTTGATGATTAAATCAGTAGCTAAGTCACGTAACATTGCTTTACGTTGCGCGCTTGTACGTCCTAATTTTCTGTATGCCATCTAGAATTCCCTCCTTCGTTGAAATATTTTTCAACTTATATCTCAAAACATTATATTTACTATAATGATTAATCTTCTTTACGTAGGCCTAATCCAAGCTCTTCTAACTTGTTTTTAACCTCTTCAAGAGATTTGCGACCAAGGTTACGAACTTTCATCATATCTTCTTCAGTTTTATTTGCTAACTCCTGAACAGTGTTGATTCCAGCACGTTTTAAGCAGTTGTAAGAACGAACAGAAAGATCTAATTCTTCGATCGTCATCTCAAGAACTTTTTCTTTTTGATCTTCTTCTTTTTCAACCATGATCTCTGCATTTTGTGCTTCATCTGTTAAGCCAACAAAAATGTTTAAATGCTCAGTTAAGATTTTTGCACCTAATGCAATTGCTTCTTTAGGGCCAATGCTTCCATCCGTCCAAACATCAAGCGTTAATTTATCGTAGTTCGTCATTTGACCAACACGAGTATTTTCTACTTGATATGTCACACGAGATACTGGTGTGTAAATTGAATCAATTGGAATTACCCCAATTGGTTGGTCTTCACGCTTATTCGCATCCGCTGGCATATAACCACGACCGCGTCTTGCAGTCATACGAATACGGAATGTAGCGCCTGCAGCTAACGTTGCGATATGAAGATCTGGATTTAGAATTTCTACATCCGAATCATGTGTGATATCTGCAGCAGTTACAACACCTTCACGTGTTACATCGATTTCTAATGTTTTTTCTTCATCAGAGTAGATTTTTAACGCTAATTTCTTAACGTTTAGAATAATAGAAGAAACATCTTCTACTACACCTTCTACTGTTGAGAATTCATGTAAAACTCCATCGATTTGAATGGAAGTTACAGCAGCACCTGGCAGTGAGGATAATAAGATACGACGTAAGGAATTACCCAAAGTAGTACCATATCCACGCTCAAGCGGTTCAATAACGAATTTACCAAACTTGGCATCTTCATTAATTTCTACCGTTTCGATCTTTGGCTTTTCAATTTCAATCATTTACAAACCCTCCTTCAAAACGTCGAAACCCCGAATAGCGACGGCTAATCGGTAGTCCAAAATAGGCAGTTCCCGATTGTGCACAACAACAAACGACATCTGTTAATATTTGTTTATCATAACCCATTATAGACAAATAAACAAAATCTATACAGTCTAATTATACGCGGCGACGTTTTGGTGGACGGCATCCGTTGTGAGGAACTGGAGTTACATCTCTGATTGCTGTAACTTCTAATCCTGCAGCTTGAAGCGCACGAATAGCTGCTTCACGACCAGCACCAGGACCTTTTACCGTTACCTCTAAAGATTTCATACCATGCTCCATTGATACTTTTGCAGCTGTTTCAGCAGCCATTTGAGCAGCAAATGGAGTAGATTTACGAGAACCTCTGAATCCTAATGCACCTGCAGAAGACCAAGAGATTGCGTTACCATGAACATCTGTAATTGTTACAATTGTATTGTTAAATGTAGAACGGATATGTGCTACACCTAACTCAATGTTCTTTTTAACACGACGTTTACGATTATTTACTTTACGTGCCATGCTAATGCCCTCCTTTTCTAATTATTACTTCTTCTTATTCGCTACAGTACGGCGTGGACCTTTACGAGTACGAGCATTGTTCTTCGTATTTTGACCACGAACTGGTAAACTACGACGGTGACGAAGGCCACGGTAGCAACCAATTTCCATTAAACGTTTGATATTTAAAGAAACCTCACGACGTAAGTCACCTTCAACTTTTAAACGATCAATGATTTCACGAATTCTTCCTAATTCATCTTCTGATAATTCGCGTACACGAGTATCCGGATTAACGTTCGCTTCAGCTAAAACTTTTTCTGAAGTTGAACGACCGATACCATATACGTATGTTAATGAAACAACTACGCGTTTGTCGCGTGGAATATCTACACCAGCAATACGAGCCATTACTTGTGCACCTCCTCAATTTTTAGCAATTATTAGCCTTGTTTTTGTTTGTGTTTTGGGTTTTCACAGATTACCATTACTTTACCACGACGGCGAATAACTTTACATTTTTCGCAGATTGGTTTTACAGATGGTCTAACTTTCATTTTCACTTACCTCCTTATTTGATACGGAGCCAAATATTATTTAAAACGGTACGTGATACGACCGCGAGTTAAATCATACGGAGATAATTCAACCGTTACTCGGTCTCCAGGTAAAATACGGATGAAGTTCATACGAATTTTACCAGAAACATGTGCTAACACAACATGCTTGTTTTCAAGTTCTACCTTAAACATTGCATTTGGCAACGTCTCAATAACAGTACCTTCAATTTCGATAACATCATCTTTTGCCATCTTGATGCTCCCCTTTCTTCAAGTTAGTAATTGAATCCAACTATCTACCATCTTACATGGAATAGTGGAGATTTATACCTAACAAAAAAAGGTATCTTATAATTTTGTTAAAATTTCGTAACCAGTTTCCGTAATTGCAACAGTGTGTTCAAAATGAGCACACATTTTTCCATCGACTGTTACGACAGTCCAATTATCAGCTAATGTTTTAACATAACGACTTCCCGCGTTTACCATCGGTTCTACGGCTAAAACCATGCCAGGTCGTAAACGTGGTCCTTTGTTAGGTGGTCCATAATGTGGAATTTGTGGGTCTTCATGTAATTCTTGACCAACACCATGTCCAACATATTCCCTAACAATCGAGAAGTTATGTGCTTCAACGTAAGTCTGAATTGCATGGGATATATTTGAAAGACGTTCGCCTGGTTTTGCTTCTTCTAACCCAATGTATAATGATTTTTCTGTTACATCAAGCAGCTTCTGAGTGTTGTCTGAAATTGTGCCTACTGCATAAGTCCATGCAGAGTCACCATGATAACCATTATACTTCGCACCAATATCGATACTGATAATATCTCCATCTTTTAAGACGCGCTTCCCTGGAATACCATGCACAAGCTGATCGTTAACAGAAGCACAAATGCTTCCTGAAAAACCATTGTACCCTTTAAATGATGGAATTGCACTATGTGAACGAATGACTTTTTCGGCAATAGCATCCAATTCTAGTGTTGTAATTCCAGGAACAATATGTTTCTTAAGTTCTTGATGCGTTAATGCAACGATCCTTCCAGCTTCACGCATGATTTCGATTTCTCTCGGTGTTTTGCAAATGATCATTATGCTAATCCTCCGATAAGCGCATCAATATCTGCGAATACTACATTAATATCTTGTTGCCCATTAATCGTTTTTACGTAACCACGTTCACTATAAAAATCTAATAATGGTTTTGTTTGTTTTATATTGACTTCTAAACGATTTGAAACAGTTGCTTCATTATCGTCAGAACGTTGATATAATTCGCCACCACATTTATCACACTTGCCTTCAACAGCAGGTGGGTTAAAAATTAAGTGGTATGTTGCGCCACATTCTTTACAGATGCGACGACCTGTTAATCGCTTCATTAATAAATCTTTATCAACATCAATGTTGATAACATAATTAAGGTTGCGATTTAATTCAGATAATAGTTTTTCTAGTGCCTCAGCTTGAGCGACTGTACGTGGGAATCCATCTAATAAGAAACCTTTACGGCAGTCATCTTTCGCTAAACGTTCACGAACGATACCGATCGTTACTTCGTCTGGAACTAGTTGTCCTTCATCCATATAAGATTTAGCTTTTAATCCTAAGTCAGTTCCTTCTTTTATTGCCGCACGAAACATGTCACCTGTAGAAATATGAGGGATACCGTACTTTTCAACAATTTTCTCTGCTTGCGTGCCTTTACCAGCACCTGGCAGTCCCATTAATATTAAGTTCATTTCCTTACCCCCTCAACTTTATTAACATGAGTGTAAGGGAAGAAACCTCTTCCCTTTCTCATTTTACTTTATAAAACCTTTATAATGACGTTTAACAAGTTGACTTTCTAGTTGCTTCATTGTTTCTAAAGCAACACCAACGACGATTAATAAGCTTGTTCCACCAATTTGTGCAGAAGCTGGAAGATTTGCAAACTTAATAAATAGTACAGGTAGTATTGCGATAGCAGCTAAGAAGATTGCACCAACGAACGTTAAACGATACAAAATCTTAGTAAAATATTGTTCCGTACTTTTCCCTGGGCGAATTCCCGGAACATAACCACCTTGCTTTTTCAGATTCTCTGCCATTTGTTCTGGATTCATCTGAACAAATGCATAGAAATAAGTGAAAGCAATAATTAATGCGATGTATAACGTCATTCCAATCGGGTGATTGTAATCGAATACACGAGTAATCCAATTTGTTACATCATTTTGTTTAAAGAATGATGCAATTGTTGGTGGTGTAACAATAAACGAAACAGCGAAGATAACTGGGATAACCCCTGCGCTATTTAGCTTTAATGGTAAGTGTGTAGTTTGAGAACCATACGCTGAGCCATTTTGTTTCGCATATTGAATAGGTATTTTTCTAATTGCTTGTTGGATGAAGATAACACCCACAATTAGAGCGATCACAGCTAAAATAATTAAGCCAATTGTTAGGACAGCGATAAACGTTTGTGTATCTTCTCCTGAAAATTGTTGTGCATAAATTTGTTTAGCAGTAGTCGGTAATCCTGCTACGATACCAGCAAAGATAATCATTGAGATACCATTTCCGATACCATTCGCAGTGATTTGTTCACCTAACCACATTAAAAATGCAGTTCCGGCAGTTAAAACGATAGCAATAGTTGCATACGTTGACCAACTCGAGTCAGTGATCAACATTCCACCTGTTGAACGGTTAAAACCGATTGACATGAAGATTGCTTGCACTAAACCTAAGATGATCGTTAAATAACGGGTAAACTGAGCTAATTTACGACGACCAACTTCACCTTGTTTCGCCCATTCAGAGAATTTTGGCACTACGTCCATTTGTAACAATTGAATGATGATAGAAGCTGTAATGTAAGGCATAATCCCCATTGCAAGGATCGAAAACTTACTTAACGCTCCTCCACCAAATACATTTAGAACACCAAAAACACTCATCGCATCTTGGGCTACTAATGCATCTGTATTTACTCCAGGAACAGGGATGAAAGTCCCTATTCTGAAAACAACTAACATTAATAAGGTGAATCCTATTTTCTTTCTTATATCAGCAACGCGCATTAAGTTGGAGATTGTTTGGAACATTAAATCACCTCAGTAGAACCGCCAGCAGCTTCAATTGCTTCTTTAGCAGTAGAAGAGAACTTGTTAGCTTTAACAGTTAGTGCTACGTCTAACTTGCCATTACCAAGAATCTTCACGCCAGCGTTTAACTTACTAATTACACCTGTTTCTAATAATAATTCAGGAGTAACAATTGTACCTGCTTCAAAACCAGCTAACTTATCTAAGTTAACGATTGCGAATTCTTTACGGTTGATATTTGTAAAACCACGTTTTGGTAGGCGACGGAATAAAGGTGTTTGACCACCCTCGAAACCTAAACGTACGCCTCCACCAGAACGTGCATTTTGACCTTTATGACCTTTACCAGCTGTTTTCCCGTTACCAGAACCGATACCACGACCAACGCGGTTACGCACTTTACGAGAACCTTCAGCAGCTTTTAATTCATGAAGTTTCATCTTGGCACCTCCTTAATGAAAGATAACTATTTAAGCTTCCTTAACAGATACAAGGTGAGAAACCTTGTTGATCATCCCAAGGATAGCAACATTTTCATCTTTAACGACAGTTTGATTTACTTTCTTTAATCCTAGTGCTTCAACTGTAGCACGTTGATCCGGCTTACATCCGATTACACTACGTACAAGGGTGATTTCTAATTTCTTTGTCATGTCTATTCCCCCCTTATCCTAATAGCTCTTCTACAGATTTGCCACGTAACTTAGCTACTTCTTCAGCACGCTTAAGTTGTTTTAAACCTTCGATTGTAGCGCGAACCATGTTCACTGGTGTATTTGATCCTAAAGATTTAGATAGGATATCGTGTACACCTGCTAATTCTAATACCGCACGAACTGGACCACCAGCGATAACTCCTGTACCTTCAGAAGCAGGTTTTAAGAATACATTACCAGCTCCGAAAGTTCCAGTGATTTCATGAGGAATTGTAGTACCAACTACTGGTACTGAAATTAAGTTTTTCTTAGCATCTTCGATTGCTTTGCGGATTGCATCTGGTACTTCTTGTGCTTTACCAGTACCGAATCCTACGTGACCGTTTTTGTCACCAACTACAACTAATGCAGCGAAGCGGAAACGACGACCACCTTTTACAACTTTAGCAACGCGGTTAATCGTAACTACGCGCTCTTCAAGCTCTAATTTAGAAGCGTCAATGCGACTCATCAGTTTTCCCTCCTTCTATTAAAATTCTAAACCAGCCTCACGTGCAGCTTCAGCTAAAGCTTTCACGCGACCATGATATAAATAACCGCCACGGTCAAAAATTACTTCTTTAACACCTTTTTCTTGAGCACGTTTCGCTACTAATTCACCAACTTTAGTTGCTGCTTCAACGTTACTAGTGCTTTCAAAAGTAAGTTCTTTATCTAATGTTGATGCGCTTGCTAATGTTACAGCATTTACATCATCAATAACTTGTGCATAAATGTGCTGATTAGAACGGAAGACATTTAAACGTGGACGAGTAGCCGTTCCGGATAATTTCGCACGAACTCGACCATGTCTTTTTTTACGAACTGCATTCTTATCAGGTTTGTTGATCATTATATGTCACTCCTTTCACTAAGCTATACGTTTATTACTTAGCAGTTTTACCTTCTTTACGACGAACATTCTCGCCTTCGTAACGGATACCTTTACCTTTATATGGCTCTGGTGGACGTACGTCACGAATTTTTGCTGCTAAAGCACCTACACGTTCTTTGTCGATACCTTTAACTACAATCTTTGTTTGAGCAGGAACTTCGATTTCGATACCTTGTTCTGCTTCAAATTCTACTGGATGAGAGTAACCTACAGCTAATACTAATTTGTTACCTTGTTTTTGAGCACGGTAACCTACACCGACTAATTCTAGTCCACGAGCATAACCATTAGTAACACCTTCAACCATATTTCCTAAAAGACTGCGCGTTGTACCATGTAACGCACGATGAGCTTTCTCATCAGTTGGACGTTCTACAGTTAATACGTTCTCCTCCACTTTGATGATCATATCTTGGTGGAATTCACGAGTTAATTCACCTTTTGGGCCTTTTACTGTTACAGTTGCACCATCAATTGTAACAGTAACGCCTGCAGGAATTTCTAAAATCTTTTTACCTACACGAGACATTCTTTTGCACCTCCGTTCGTTATATCAGTTATTACCAAACGTATGCTAATACTTCGCCGCCAACTTGCATTTGACGAGCTTCTTTGTCAGTTACTACACCTTTAGATGTAGAAACAATAGCAATACCTAAACCATTTAATACGCGAGGCATTTCATCAGCCTTCGCATATACACGTAAACCTGGTTTAGAAATACGTTTTAATCCTGTGATTACACGTTCATTATTTGAACTGTATTTTAAGAACATACGGATGATACCTTGTTTGTTATCTTCGATATATTCTACATCGCGAATAAAACCTTCACGTTTTAAGATCTCAGCGATCTCTTTTTTCACTTTAGAAGCTGGAACTTCTAATTTTTCGTGACGTACCATGTTTGCATTACGAATGCGAGTAAGCATATCTGCAATCGGATCTGTCATAACCATAGTTTTTACCTCCTTCCCATTCTTGGGGTATTACCAACTAGCTTTTTTCACACCAGGAATTTGACCTTTATACGCAAGTTCACGGAAGCAAATACGGCAAAGCTTGAACTTTTTAAGTACTGAATGTGGACGTCCACAACGTTCACAACGTGTGTAGCCTTGTACTTTAAATTTAGGCTCGCGTTTTTGCTTCGCAATCATTGATTTCTTAGCCACGTTCTCGCCTCCTCTAATTTAGCGATGGGCATCATTATTTTTGAAATGGCATACCGAATGAAGTTAATAATTCACGAGCTTCTTCATCAGTGTTTGCAGTTGTTACGATAACGATGTCCATACCACGAGTTTTTTGTACTTTATCATAATCGATTTCAGGGAAAATTAATTGTTCTTTTACACCTAATGTGTAGTTTCCACGGCCGTCAAAAGCCTTTTTAGAAATACCACGGAAGTCACGTACGCGTGGTAAAGAAACTGCGATTAATTTATCCATAAATTCGTACATGCGCTCACCACGTAAAGTTACTTTTGCCCCGATTGGCATACCTTCACGTAGGCGGAAACCAGCGATTGATTTCTTCGCACGAGTTACTACTGGTTTTTGACCAGTAATTAATGCTAATTCTTCAACTGCGCTATCAAGAGCTTTAGAGTTGCTTACTGCTTCTCCAACACCCATGTTAATAACGATTTTTTCAAGCTTTGGAACTTGCATTACTGATTTATAATTAAATTTGCTCATTAAAGCAGGAGTAATTTCTTTAAGATATTTATCCTTTAGGCGGTTCATTTTTGCGACCTCCTTTCAATCTTTATTATTTATCTAATAATTCACCAGATTTTTTAGCAAAGCGAACTTTTTTACCATCCACTAATTTAAAACCAACACGAGTTGGTTGACCGCTTTTTGGATCTAATGGCATAACATTAGAAACATGAATTGGTGCTTCTTTAGTGATGATCCCACCTTGTGGATTCATTTGCGATGGTTTAGAGTGCTTCTTAATGAAGTTGATTCCTTCAACGATTACACGGTTTTGTTTCGGTAAAGCTACTAATACAGTACCTTGTTTACCTTTATCTTTACCTGTAATAACTTGAACTTTGTCACCCTTTTTTACATGCATTTTACTTGGCACCTCCTTAAACAAGGCTTTAGTTTATTATAGAACTTCTGGAGCTAATGAAACGATCTTCATATAGTTACCATCACGTAATTCACGTGCTACTGGGCCGAAGATACGAGTACCACGTGGACTCTTATCATCTTTAATGATTACCGCAGCATTTTCATCGAAACGGATGTAAGATCCATCGTTACGGCGAGCACCGCTCTTTGTACGAACGATTACAGCCTTAACAACATCACCTTTTTTAACAACGCCACCTGGTGTTGCTTGTTTTACTGAACAAACAATAACGTCACCAATGTTAGCTGTTTTACGACCTGATCCGCCTAATACTTTAATGCATAGTAATTCACGAGCACCAGAGTTATCAGCAACTTTTAAACGAGATTCTGATTGAATCATGCTATGTTACCTCCTTTCGGAAACAATTTTCCGAACTTCAATTAGATGATTACAGCCTCTTCTACTACCTCAACTAAACGGAAACGTTTAGTAGCAGATAATGGACGAGTTTCCATGATGCGTACTACATCACCGATTTTAGCTGTATTTAACTCATCATGAGCTTTGTACTTTTTAGAGTACTTAACACGCTTGCCGTATAATGTGTGTTTTTTGTAAGTTTCTACTAAAACAGTGATTGTTTTATCCATCTTATCAGAAACAACACGACCTGTTAGAACTTTGCGTTGATTACGTTCACTCACAGCGTAAGCCTCCTCTCAAATGATTATCGATTAATTCCGATTTCTCTTTCACGTACAACTGTCTTCATACGAGCGATAGCTTTACGCACTTCACGGATACGTGCAGTGTTTTCAAGTTGACCAGTTGCAAGTTGGAAACGAAGATTAAATAATTCTTCTTTTAATGACTTAACTTTTTGTTCGATCTCTACAGTGGTAAGTTCACGAATTTCATTAGTTTTCATTAGATTCACCACCATTTTCTTCGCGTTTTACGAATTTACATTTAACTGGTAATTTGTGTGCTGCTAAACGTAAAGCTTCGCGAGCTACCTCTTCAGATACACCTGCGATTTCAAACATAACTTTACCAGGTTTAACAACAGCTACCCAACCCTCAGGAGCACCTTTACCTGAACCCATTCGAACTTCTAATGGTTTTGCAGTATAAGGTTTTGAAGGGAAAATTTTAATCCAAACTTTACCACCACGTTTCATGTAACGAGTCATCGCACGACGAGCTGCCTCGATTTGACGGTTTGTAATCCAAGAAGCTTCTGTAGATTGTAAACCGAATTCACCGAAATGTACTTCAGTTCCACCTTTAGCACGGCCTCTCATTTTACCACGATGTTCTCTACGATATTTTACGCGTTTTGGCAATAACATATTATTTTCCTCCTTCCTCAGCTTTCTTCTTAGTAGGAAGGACTTCTCCACGGTAAATCCATACTTTTACGCCGATTTTACCATAAGTTGTATCAGCTTCTGCCGTTGCATAATCGATGTCTGCACGTAAAGTATGAAGAGGAACAGTACCTTCGCTATATGATTCAGCACGAGCGATATCTGCGCCACCAAGACGACCAGATACTTGAGTTTTGATACCTTGTGCACCAGCACGCATAGTACGTTGAATTACTTGCTTCTGAGCACGACGGAATGAAACACGATTCTCGATTTGACGAGCGATATTTTCTGCTACTAATTTAGCATCAAGATCTGCTCTTTTGATTTCTAAAATGTTGATATGAACTCGCTTGCCTGTTAAGTTATTTAAAGCTTTGCGTAGCGCTTCAACTTCAGATCCACCTTTACCAATAACCATACCTGGTTTAGCTGTGTGAATTGTGATGTTTACACGGTTTGCAGCACGCTCGATTTCAACTTTTGAAACAGAAGCATCTGCAAGGCGAGCAGTAATATATTCACGAATTTTGATATCTTCGTGTAATAAAGTAGCGTAATCTTTTTCAGCGTACCATCTAGATTCCCAATCACGGATAATCCCGACACGCAGACCGACTGGATGTACTTTTTGACCCACCGTTAAACCCTCCTTCTTAGTTTTCTTCTACCACTACAGTGATGTGGCTTGTGCGTTTGTTAATTTGGCTTGCACGTCCTTGAGCACGAGGACGGAAACGTTTCATTGTTGGACCTTCATCAACGAAGATTTGTTTTACTACTAAGTTGTTGATATCCATTTCGTAATTGTGTTCTGCATTAGCAATTGCAGATTTCAGTAACTTCTCAACTACTAGAGAAGCAGCTTTTGGTGTGTGACGAAGAATTGCGATCGCTTCGCCTACTTGCTTACCTCGGATTAGGTCGACTACTAAACGAACCTTACGAGGAGCGATACGGACAGTTTTTGCTACAGCTTTAGCTTGTTGCATGTTTGTGCCTCCTCTCATTTATTATCGACGTTTTGTTTTCTTATCGTCAGCATCGTGACCTTTGTACATACGTGTTGGTGCGAATTCACCTAACTTATGTCCTACCATATCTTCAGTCACGTATACTGGTACGTGTTTACGTCCATCGTACACAGCGATTGTATGTCCGATAAACTGAGGGAAAATTGTTGAACGGCGAGACCAAGTTTTAATAACTTGTTTACCTTCAGTTTCGTTTAACTTTTCAACCTTTTTCATTAAGTGATCATCACAAAATGGTCCTTTTTTAAGACTGCGTCCCATTACAGTACCTCCCTTCGTGATTGCGCTACGGTTCACGATGCGAACCGTAGTTCAACCGCGTTATTTTTTACGACGACGAATGATTAACTTGCTAGAACCCTTCTTCTTATCGCGAGTCTTGAATCCAAGAGTTGGTTTGCCCCATGGAGACATTGGAGACTTACGACCGATAGGTGCTTTACCTTCACCACCACCGTGTGGGTGATCGTTAGGGTTCATTACAGATCCACGAACAGTTGGGCGTTTGCCTAACCAACGAGTACGACCTGCTTTACCAATGTTAATTAATTCATGATGTTCGTTACCTACTTGACCAATTGTTGCACGGCAAGTTGATAAGATTAAACGTACTTCACCAGAGTTTAAGCGTACGATAACGTATTTGTCATCTTGACGACCTAATACTTGTGCAGAAGTACCTGCTGAACGAACTAATTGTCCACCTTTACCAGGTTTTAATTCGATGTTATGAATAACAGAACCTACAGGGATGTTAGCAAGTGGTAATGCGTTACCTACTTTGATATCAGCCTCTGGGCCTGACATGATTTCTTGACCTACTTCTAAGCCTTTTGGAGCTAAGATGTAACGTTTTTCACCATCAACATAGTTGATTAAAGCGATATTCGCTGAACGGTTTGGATCGTACTCGATTGTAGCAACGCGTCCTGGAATACCATCTTTGTTACGTTTGAAGTCGATGATACGATATTGACGTTTGTGTCCACCACCATGGTGACGAACTGTGATTTTACCTTGGTTATTACGACCAGCATTTTTGCTTAATGGTGCTAATAACGATTTTTCAGGTTTGTCAGTAGTAATTTCTGAGAACGTTGAAACAGTCATGTTACGACGTCCGTTAGTAATTGGTTTATACTTTTTGATTGCCATCTCGGTTTCCCTCCTTTTCGGTTAGATTAAACACCTTCGAAAATTTGGATTTCTTTGCTGTCAGCAGTTAACTTTACAATAGCTTTTCTGCGACGGTTAGTTAATCCAGTATAACGGCCTACGCGTTTTGCTTTAGGCTTATAGTTCATAATGTTTACTTTTTCTACTTTTACATCAAAAATAGCTTCGATAGCGTCTTTAACTTCTGTTTTATTAGCTTTAGTATCTACATCAAATGTGTATTTTTTCTCAGCCATTAACTCCATTGAACGCTCAGTAATAACGGGGCGCTTAATTACATCACGATGATCTCTCATTATGCAAGCACCTCCTCTACTTTTTCAACTGCAGATTTAGTCATAACTAATTTGTCATGTCCTAAAACGTCTAGTACGTTTACTCCGTTTGCAGTTACAACTGTTACTCCAGGAATGTTACGTGCAGCTAATTCAACCGCTTCGTTTACATCACCAGTAACGATAAGAGCTTTCTTTTCGATAGCTAAACCTTTTAATACTGCTACCATTTCTTTTGTTTTAGAAGCAACTTGTAAATCGTCTAATACGATTAAGTTTTGTTCTAATACTTTAGAAGATAATGCAGAGCGGATTGCTAAGCGACGAACTTTCTTTGGTAATTTATAAGAGTATGATCTTGGAGTTGGACCGAATACGATACCACCACCACGCCATTGTGGAGAGCGGATAGATCCTTGACGAGCGCGACCTGTACCTTTTTGTTTCCAAGGTTTGCGTCCTCCACCACGTACTTCCGAACGAGTTTTTACTTTATGTGTACCTTGACGTAAAGATGCACGTTGCATGATTACAGCGTCAAATAGTACTGCTTGATTTGGTTCAATACCGAACACAGAAGCGTTAAGTTCTACTGTACCTAATTCAGCTCCTGTTTGGTTAAACATTTTAACTGTTGGCATTGGATTTCCTCCTTTCTTACTGGGTTGCTATTAGTTTGATTTAACCGCACTACGGATAGTTACGCAAGATTTTTTAGCACCAGGAACATTTCCTTTTACTAATAATAGGTTGCGTTCTACATCAACTTTTACAATTGTTAAATTTTGAACAGTAACTTGTTCTCCACCCATACGACCAGCAAGTTTTTTGCCTTTGAATACGCGGTTAGCAGCTACTGCGCCCATTGAACCTGGACGACGGTGATAACGAGAACCGTGAGCCATAGGACCACGAGATTGGTTATGACGCTTGATAGCACCTTGGAAACCTTTCCCTTTAGAAGTACCCGTTACATCTACGATTTCACCTTCAGCGAAAGTAGAAACTGTAATTTCTTGACCAACCTCAGCAGCATCAGCGTTACGAATCTCACGAACGAAGCGCTTAGGTGCTGTGTTAGCTTTAGCAGCATGTCCTTTTGCAGGTTTGTTAGAAAGTTTTTCGCGTTTCTCACCAAAACCTAATTGGATTGCATTGTAGCCATCAGTTTCAACTGTTTTCTTTTGTAAAACTACGTTTGGAGTAGCTTCGATAACAGTTACTGGAATTAACTCACCATTTTCAGCGAAAATTTGAGTCATACCGATTTTTTTACCTAAGATTCCTTTTACCATGAATCACACCTCCTGTTATGACGATGTTATATTATAATTTAATTTCGATATCTACACCAGATGGTAAATCTAAACGCATTAATGAATCAACTGTTTGTGGAGTTGGATTCACGATGTCGATT
>JBJEFI010000174.1:0-4238 GCA_051873875.1 Bacillaceae bacterium
AACCGAAAGTCATGTTGTTTGACGAGCCAACTTCCGCCCTTGATCCAGAAACAGTAGGAGAGGTATTAGATACGATGAAGACACTAGCAAAGGAAGGAATGACGATGGTTGTTGTTACCCATGAAATGGGGTTTGCTAGAGAAGTTGGAGATCGTGTTGTGTTTATGGATGGTGGTTATATTTTAGAGGATGAACAACCAGATGAATTTTTTACAAATCCAAAGAACGAACGAGCAAAAGAGTTTCTAAAGCGAATTTTATAAGTAATAGATTCAGATGGAAAAGACGAAATCCTTATGATTCCGTCTTTTTTCGTGTATTAATACATAGTTGGAAAGATTGACATTCTACATTCCTTTTCCTATTTAAAGAAGACCATATATATTTTGTTTGAAAGAAAGCAGAAAGTAAGCTATTATTGTGACATAATTAATAGAAAGTAGGAAGTCATCTGTGACAAATCAAAAGTTAGGATTTTTACCACTCGTAGCAGTTGTAATAGGTACAATGGTCGGGGGTGGGGTGTTTAGTCTACCTAGTGACATGGCAAATGGTGCTAATTCTGGTGCTGTTATAATTGGATGGATTATTACAGCAATTGGAATGATTTCACTTGCATTAGTATTTCAAAATTTAGCGAATAAAAAACCACATCTAGTATCAGGAGTATATAGTTATGCAAGAGATGGTTTTGGAGAATATTTAGGGTTTAATAGTGCTTTTGGCTATTGGATTTCAGGTATACTTGGAAATATTGCAACCTTTGTTCTGTTATTTAATGCTTTATCTTATTTTATTCCGGTATTTGAAAAGCCTCTTTTTTCTTTTATTGGAATGACGGTTATTATGTGGGCACTTCACTTTTTAGTATTAAAAGGTGTAAAGGAAGCCGCCATTTTAAATGTAATTGCAACGATAGCGAAATTATTGCCAATTGGCATTTTCTTAGTATTTATCGCTTTTGCTTTTAAGTTTGATACATTTACGTTAGATTTCTGGGGTGGCGATACATTTTCTTGGTCCGTTGTAGGAAAACAAGTAAAAGACACGATGCTTGTTACATTATGGGTCTTTATTGGTGTAGAAGGTGCAGTCGTTCTTTCTGCAAGGGCAAAACGTGCGAAGGATGTTGGACGAGCAACCGTCGTTGGATTGCTTGGGACAATGATTATTTATGTGTTTATTTCTGTTTTATCATTAGGTGTTATGCCACGTGAAGAATTGGCAGGTTTAGCAACCCCATCTATGGCATACGTATTAGAAAGTGTCATTGGAAAAGTTGGAGCAGGAATTATTAACTTCGGTTTATGCATTAGTTTATTTGGAACATTAATTGGTTGGACATTATTAGTTGTTGAAGTTCCTTTTAATGCGTCAAAAGATCGTTTATTTCCAAAAATACTTAGCAAAAGTAATGAAGTAGGAAGTCCTAGTGGTTCATTATGGACGGTAGCTTTTTTAACACAAACGTTCTTCCTGATTGTTCTTTTCTCGGAAAGTACGTACCAAGTATTATATACAATTGCAACTACGTCTATTTTATTTCCATATTTATTCTCAGCTCTTTATCAAGTGAAGTTGCTTATAAAGGATTCGGCTTTTAAAAAAGATACAAATTGGACGATGCATCTTATTATTGGATTGCTGGCAGTTGTTTATTCTATTTGGATTGTTTTTGCAGCTGGAATGAGTAATTTACTTATTGTAGCGATTTTATACATGTGTGGTATTCCGATTTATTTATTTGTAAAGAAGGAATATAACGAAAAACCATTTACGAAGCCAGAATATATCTTATTAGTCTTTATTATTATTACAGCAGTTATTGCGATTTATGAGATGGCAATGGGATATGTTTCATAATAGAAGAAGTTACATGTTAATGGAGTTGACAAAAGTCAACTCCATTTTTTATGTGTGATAAGTTGTATAAATGGTATCGCATTTTTGAGCTAAATCAAAATCTAATTGAGTTAACCCTCTTGCATGCCAGGATGTATAAGAAAGGGAAACAACTTTATATTGAATAGAGATGAAAGGGTGATGATGATTTGTTTCTGAAAGAGTAGCAATTTCATTTGTAAAAGCAATACTGTCTAAAAAAGTATGGAAAATATATTTTCGTTCAATCCATTTTGCATCTTTTATTTTCCACTTTGGTAACGTAGCTAGAGTTGTTTGTACTTGTTCATTTGTTAATCGTTCCAATTAAGCATCTGTCCTTTCATTTAAGACAAGATTTAAGCCATTCGTAATGACATTTTTATAGGAAGGATTAGTACTTAGGGTTGTAAGTGTATGAAGAAGAGCTTCTTTTAAGTCTGGTTCTAACTGATGCATATGCAACAGTTCGATAATTTCAAGACGAAGAAGCCATTCTTCTGTATATACGTTTAACTTTTTGCATATAGAATGAATTTTTTCGATGTTTTCATGTACTTGATTTGTTTCTCGAATTGTTCGAATGTCTAAGTATAAGCTGTCTAATTCCGTTTGTACACGTGGTGGAGGAGACTGAAGAAGTGGCGGATTTGATTGTTCAAAGAAAGATGCATAGTCTGCTACACCAGGGTAGACAGAGATGATTGTTTTCCCAACAGGATAATCAAATCTTCCCCAAGTAGGATCAAATAATAGGGTATCTTTATAGGTAATTGTACATGAATCAAAAGAAAGTAAGGCAACTTGTTCCTCGTTTCGTAAAATGGCGGCAACTGTACCCGTTAATTTTATCCCACTTGCAAATAAAAGGGTTATTTTATTATTTATCCGAATACCTGCTTGTTCAAGTTTAGAATCTGTTGCATTTTCAAGATCAAAATGACCCTTTAAAGGACCAAGTGGTGCTGAAAAACCATGGTGGTGAACGTCTTTTCCATGATTAGAAAGCTGTTTATTATTTATTGCTAAACTAGTAGGCCCTTTTGTTCGAATAAAAATAGCTTCTCCTTCTTCATTTTTTAATAGTTCTGAAACAATACCACTTACTTGAAGACCAGAACTAAATTGAAAGGTAGCGAAATTTTGTGATTGCAATGCTTTTTCTAATCCACTTGTACCACCAGTATAAAATGCCATGGAATGAGCAAATTGTTCAATGGATTCAATTAATTCATCAAAGGATTTGCAAACAAAGAGTTGTGGTTGCATTTTTGTTACGTCAAAGGCTGTTTGAATGCAAGCATCAATTGAGTAGGGAATTTTTTTTACGTGGGAGGTTAAACAATGTCTACTTTCTCCAACAGACGAGAGTAGACCAGCACCGTATATTTTAGGATTTATTGTATCGCCAATTAAGCCATATTCAACAGTCCACCAGAATAAGCGGGAAATTTGTTCTGCTTCTGATAAACCGTTAATTGCTGCTTGGCGAGTTTGAACGAGAGCTTCTGCTTCTGCTATCTCTTCCTTAGTAGATGCTGTGTTTTCCGCAACGATTGTTAGTTCCCTAACAGCGTCAAATAATGCATGTTCCTCCTTTGTAGCAAATGCCTTTGCGCCAATGGAACCAATTAATTTAATATAGGTTGCATATTTTTCATCAAATAAAATAGGTGCATGTCCAGCTGCTTCATGAACAATATCCGGTGCTGGTGTATATTCAATATTTTCAACTCGTCGAATAGCTGTTGCAATAGGTAAAATGCCATTCCCTTGGAAATCAAAAAAAGCAACGCCAGGGATTAAACCATCAATGGTCGCAGCGCCAAAACCAGCTTTTTGCAAACATGTATTCATTTCTGTTACATTTGGAATGTACTCAATGTTAATTCCGTAGGCTTTCATTCCTTCTACATAAGCTGGATGTGCAACATCTTGAAGAAAATGAATGTTTTGATGCATAATATAACGCCAAACAGCATGGTCAATAGGGGAATATTGATCATAATGCTGTGTAGCTATATAAGGTTTTAATTGAATTGGAATCAAGATCATCGCGTCCTTTCGTAAAGATTCAGTTGAAATATATGATAGGGAACGAGAGAAAAGAACAAATTTTCATAATGAGAAAAAAATACTTGTTTTTCTTTTGGTTTAGTAGTATAGTAATAAACGTTCCTTGAAAAGCTTTTATATCTAAAAGAAAAGAACAAATAAAAAACTAAAAAAAGTATTGACTAAGTATAATAGAAATGTTATTATAACGAAGTCGTTTTGGAAGACGAAGGAAATAAAAATACATAAGGGCCTATAGCTCAGCTGGTTAGAGCGCACGCCTGATAAGCGTGAGGTCGATG
>JBJEFI010000175.1:0-3711 GCA_051873875.1 Bacillaceae bacterium
CAAGGAAAATTATCGTCCTCATCTTACATTGGCAGCTTACCCTACTCTAGATTTAGAAGCATATTTTGCTGAATTAGAACTATATAGTAAAAATAGATTTGAAATCCCTGCTTGTCTAAGTACGCTTGGTACCTTTTTGAAATCATCTGTTCTTTTTCTAGCTCCAAAACCATCCTTACAATTACTAAACTTTCATCAAGACTATCATCAAACATTTTCACATTATCATTGTGATTCCAACTCATTATATCTTCCTAAAAATTGGATTCCACATTGTACAATTGCAAATCACTTAACAGAAGAACAATATACAAATACACTTACTTATTGTCACCACAACATTAAACCTATAAATGCTACCATTAACCGTCTTTCCATTATCCAATTAAACGGTAGCGCTGAAAATAATAGACAGATTCCCACTTTGCACACAGTTAATTTAAAAAGCTGTAACAATTCAGACAAATATGACTTTTAAAATTCCCTTATAATCTAAATATCCATATATATAAATATATAGATATATCATTAGGGGGATTAAAATATGTATTGCGTTATTGCATCAGGCAGATATGAAACGGGGAGTACAGACCATCAACAAAACTATCAATTCTTTTTTGGAGAAGAACAAACAAAGGAAAAATATGACTTGTACTTTCATTGGTACAATATAATACATGAGGTTGGACATTTATTAGTTGAATTAAGTGGTTTAGTAATTCATCCAGCTGATGAAGAGCAGCTTGTTAACGAATTCGCTGTTGCTTATTGGCAAGAAGTAGACAAACAAGGTTATTTAGAAAAAGTGGAAGCACTTGTAAACGATGTATTAAGTCGTATTTCTCGACCAATACCTGAAGATGTTCACTTCCTAGATTACTTTAGAGAAAATTGGGGAACACTTGACATGCCTATTGAAATGTACGGTTTCTTTCAAATGGCTTGTGTTGCAAATGCCTTTTCTTCAAATAAAAATCTTCCAACTATATTAGAAGAACTAAATTATAAAAATGTAACATTACCAGCACCTGTGCATCATTATTATGAAATTAGTACAGACTGTGCTCACGATGTATTAAACGATTGTATTTCCTACTTCAAAGAAATGGAAATTGAATTATTACCTATCAAACTACAACTAGTTGATAATCCAGACATGCATTGTTGCCAAATTAAAGAATAAAAAGAAAATCCCTAAGCGATATCGTTTAGGGATTGTTTTTAATGTTTATTTAACTCCTACTAATAGATAGTTTCGTTTTATTAAACCATCCTTCGTTTATGAACTCATTTTTTCACTTCGTTTTTCCTTTCGCCAAATAAAATAAGAAATAGAAATAACAAAATCAATTCCTACAACGAGCGTCCAAATACGTAGTGTATTAAATAGAGCTTCTGTTTTTTTCATATCATTAATAATGTACATAATTCCTATTAAAAGAATAGCACCAATTATATACGCTAATACATGCTTTAACCAACCTTTAAAATAATGAATTGCATATTCTATTCCATATTTTTGATTTGGCTTTGGTCCTGTCTTTGCTATATAATATTGAAATCGTTCGTCTGCCCATTGAATCATCCCTTTTCCAAATGCAATTGATACCCCAATATAAATTGCTGCTATTCCATGAGCTGTTGTTGCTATCGTTCCACGACACAAATCAATTCCCGTAACAATAAGTAAGATAAGATCAATAATAGGTGTTAATCCTAAAAAGAAGAATCCTAGCCTTTCTTTTTTATACACATACCGCATCACTAATCCCCAAATTATAACTACCCAAAAAGCAATCTCACAAGCGATAATCATCCATGTAACCATATATCCCCCTTTTTAATACAACTGTATTATTTAAATCGATTCCCCTTTCATTATTTGATACACTAAACACATACCTAAAATAGTTGATCACGATATTCGAAAACAACAAATAGCAAAAGCAACTTGGAGAGTCATTTTTAAGATGGGAATGGAAGGAGCAACCGTTAGAAATATTGCAAAAGAAGCAAACCTCTCGTTAGGTGCTGTTCGTCATTATTTTCCTACACAAGATGAATTACTCATCTATGCAATGGAACTTGTAAAAGAAAAAGCCCAAAATCGGATTAAAATGATTGTAACACAAGATTTCTCTCCGAAAGAGAAAGTAATGAAAATACTTCAAGAGCTTATTCCAACAAATGAAGATACGTTAGCTGAAATGGACGTATGGTTAGCATTTACTATTTACTTTAAGCAAAAAAAAGAATTATACACTCCACAGCATGATGACATTTACTTCGTAATCCAAAATCTATTAGATTACTTGCAGCAATTTGGTCTGTTAAAAAGTACAATTGATAAAGAGATTGAAACTGAAAAGCTATATGCCATTATTGATGGCTTAGCACTTCATGCACTATTAGATTCCAAACGGGTCAATAAACCTCTTATTTTAGCTGTTATTACGAACTATGTAGATTCCATCTGCAAGGATAATGAAAAGGATGACTCAAACTAGTTGAGTCACCCTTAAAAAATATATGTATTTACTCTAACACCATCACAAAAAAATCTATCGCTTCCATTTCCGAAATTCGCTGAAAAGAATAAACTTTTTTAAATCCTACTCGCTCATACACATTTATGCCACGCTGATTAAATGCAGCGACAGTTAATCGAAATTTCGTTGCATCTAACTCATTTCTTGCAAATTGAAGTCCCTTATTTAAAAATTCAAAACCTAGTCCTCGTCCACATAACTCTGGATTTATCCCCAAACCAACATCTACAACATTGTTAGCAACATAGGCACCGGTCCGTCTTCCTGCTGGTACTTGAGCAGATTCGCCAAAACAATAATAACCGATTAATTTATTTTCACTATTTGTTACTGCAAAATAATCCCCTTGAAGAAGTTCAGGTATACATGCCTCATCCATACTATACATAGTATACGGTTTTTCATAGGTCCATGTTGCAATTTGTCTTGCTTCTTCCATACTCATTTGTTTCACATATAGCTTCATAAACTCCCCTACTTATGAAAATTTACTATTTTTAAAAGATCCATTGGCTCTTCTAAACGATAATCCTCTTCTATTCCTGTTAAATCGGATGCTCCCCATGTTGCTAATGCAAAATCCATTCCCGCTGCCTTTGAAGCTTTATAGTCTGCAATTGTATCCCCTACATAAAGTGCATCCTTTGGCGAAATATTTAATATTTCTAATGCCTTCAATAATGGATCTGGATTTGGTTTATGTTTTTCCGTATCTTCCGCTAAGATAACACTCTTCATATATTTTTGTAGACCCGTCGGGAAGAAATCTAATTCATATTGTTTTTTTGTTTTTGAACTAGAAATACCACAAACAATCCCGTTTTTATCTAACGTTTCAATTACCGTGTCAAAACCGTCATACAATGTGGCTACTTCTTCAAACTCATTCACATATGTAACCCATTTTTCATAACTCTTTTCAATTTGTTCAAATCCTAGCAATTCTAACGTCTTCTTACCTGGATATGCCATATACTTCAATAAATCCTCATAGGCAACATCCATTCCTAGCTCTTCCTTTATTAACCGTTGCAAAGGGATTAAATTCATTCTTTCTGTATTTAACATTGTTCCATCTAAGTCAAATACGATGCATTTGTATATTTTGTTCATTATTTAATCCTCCTATCTATTTCTTGCCTAACATTAGGAAACTTACATA
>JBJEFI010000175.1:3811-23040 GCA_051873875.1 Bacillaceae bacterium
ACCCAGCCTTCTGGACCATCATCAACTCTTCCTAACAATACTTTTTGTCCTTATTCTAAAGTAATAGGATTTAGATAATTAGAGTAATGTACCTTTATTACTTTGTACATCTGCTTTATTAGAATCCCTCCTAAAGTTTAATGTTCTACAATTTTAATAGCTACAACACCATTTTCCGCAGTAATTTCTGCTGTTCCTCCAATTGGGAAAGTAATCATTGGTGATGTATGACCAAAATCGGCACCGTATATAACAGGAATATATCTTAACTCTTTTTTTGTATGAATAATTTTTTCTAACTTTGTTTTTGTTATTTCACACACTTTTTGGCAACGCCCAATGACAATTCCTTTTACTCCTTCAAAACCATCTGTGTGAATAAGAGATTGCAAGTTTCGGTCAAACTCGATTGGAAACAAATCACCTACTAAATCATCATCCTCTAGAAAAAGAATACTATTTTCTAAAGATGGCATATAGGATGTTCCTTGTAGCAAGTTTAACGTACATAAGTTACCACCAATAATGGTACCTGTTGCTTTTCCTTCATTTAGAATAGTATATCCATCATTTGGAATATACTCACGTTCCTCCTGATTTATATACCAAACATCGTCACTCCATTGAGTTGAGATAGCTACATCAAAAGGCTGTTGTTGTAACAAACAATTATCAAAATAAGTTTGTGTATACTCAAATCCATGCTTCATTCCAAAGGTAGAAAAATGAGGGCCAGAATAAGTAACAAGTCCTGTCTTCGTATAAATTGCATTTGCCAACGCCGTAATATCCGAGTAACCACAAATAATTTTAGGGTTATTTCGAATCAATTCATAATCAAGGTGTCGTAGTAATTGATTTGAATTAAATCCACCGATAACGGTTAAAATTCCTTTTACGTTCGTATCTAAAAATGCTTCATGTAAATCTGCCACTCTAGCTTCAACACTAGAAGAATAAAACTCATCTATTTCCTTACAATGCTTCGAAAAAGAAATACGAAAGCCGTTTTCTTCTAATCGATTGCAAGCAATTTGAATCGTGTCCTCACTTAATATCCCCATACTACGCGATGGAGCAATAACACGTATTTCATCGCCTCGCTTTAATTTAACTGGTATCATTCTTGTTTTCCCTCCATCATTTTTTCTAATCGATCCTTTGCATCCTTCCATTCGGAATCAATAATACTAAACATCACTGTATTTCGATAAAAACCATTTGCTAAAATGCGATGATTTCGCAACGTCCCTTCCTTTCTCGCTCCAATTCGTTGAATCGCTACTTGTGAACGAATATTTCGTTCATCTGTCTTCAATTGAACACGAATACATTTTAACGTTTCAAAACAATATGTTAATAACAAATATTTACATTCTGTATTAACAGCTGTTCTCCAAACAGAGGGATTGTACCAGGTCCATCCAATTTCAAGATTTCGATTTAGAACCGAAATATCTAAAAAGCGGGTGCTTCCCACAATCTTATTACTCTCTTTATGAATAATGACAAATGGATACTCTGTTCCTGCCTCTTTTTTCTTTAGTGCATCCTTTACCATCTTGTTCACATCATCAATTGAGCGAACAGACATCGGCATATACGCCCAAATACTTTCCTCCTTACTTGCTTCAAACAATCCTTGTACATCTTCTTCTGTCATCGGGCGCAACAAAACATGTTCACCACTTAAAATAATTTCTTCCACTTTATCCCCCCTATTTTTATTCATATTACTATATCTTGTTCTTCCTAATCTACAAAAAAATTGAATATTCTTTCAAAAAAAAGGGTGGTATAATAAGGGCAGGAGGTGACTGATGCGAATTATTTTGTTTGATGGAGAATGTAATTTATGTCATCATAGTGTACAATTTATTCTAAAAAGGGATTCTTTATCTACTTTTCATTTTTGTTCCTTACAAAGTGAGCATGGAAAAAAATTATTACAAACATACCATCTTGAGGATAAAATAGATAGCTTTGTTTTCATTGATCATGACAAAGCTTATACAAAATCACTTGCTGCATTGCATGTTTGTAAATATTTAAACGGGTGGTATCCGTCTCTTTTTATCTTTCGATTTGTACCGACAACTATTCGTGATTTTATGTATACAATTATTGCTAGAAACCGCTACAAATGGTTTGGAAAAAGAGAAACGTGTATGATCCCTACTCCCGAATTTAAAAAACGTTTTTTAGATTAGAAAGGAGCTAAATATGAAATCATTTCTGATTTGGATTGCTTGCATTCAATTTATCGTTGTTCTTATTGATTGCATATGGATTATAAAAAAGTGTAAGGAAAAGGGAGAGCGAAATGGAGAATTACATTTAATCGTTCGAATGGGTTTTAGTTGGAGCATGGTAGCAGTGGCTTTCTATGCCTTTTTAAATGTACCGTCAACCATTTCTTATTATCCTTTGCTTATTTTCATGGGAATGTTTTGTTCAGCAATTGGCGATGTTATTATGGCAAGGTTACTTCCATTAAAAGAACGACTATATGGTGGCATGCTCTTTTTTGCATTTGCACATGTCTTTTATATTGCCGCTTATTTCCGATTATTACAACACAATAACGCTTCTTACTTCGTTATTTTTTCTAGTTTAGCAATTGGATTTATTCTTTTATCTTTTATTTGGCGCAAAATTGCCTACTCACCTGAACGACCTCTTAGCTTTAATATTGCTACATTAAGCTATGCACTAATCATTGGAACGATGGGCATCGTGGCAGGAACAGTTGCTTACTACTCAAATGGTTCATTTATTCTTCCTGTAATTGGGGCATTTATTTTTGTAATCTCGGATTCTCTCATTGCCATTTCTGAAATACAAAAGAAAAACTTCGTCCACTCTGCTCTTTGGGTATGGATTACATATGTAATAGCACAGCTATTAATTGTTTATTCTACTAGCTTTATATAAAATGAAATCTCAATAATTTTTTACAGACACGGAAACTATTTATTACGAAAGAACTTAGTACTAATTGAAACGAAACAAAAAGGTCGGTTATCAAATTCCCGACCTTTTTCTCTTATTCTATTTCAAACCATTCATTAATTGTTGATTCCACAACAAACCCTCTTCGCTTATACAACTGATAAGCATGGTTATTTTTCGAAATAACTACAAGGGAGATACGTTCTGCTCCTCTCTCTTTTAACAAAGAAATAGCTGTATCAACTAATCGATTTCCTAATCCCATTCCTCGGTATGCTTTGCATAATCCAATATCAAAGAAACCAACCTTTTCTTCCAATGATGTAATAAGTACTCCGACATAATTTCCTTGATGACAAACAAAATAATGATTTTCTACATCTTCCATTTCCTCGTCTGAAATCGTCCCCCCATTTGGGATTTCACTAAAAATGGCATTATATGTTTGTTGAAAAAGATCTTTATTTTCATCACATACCTGTTCTACCTTCAATGGTTCATACTTTAATTCATCATGAGGTAAAGTCATAATGAGAGATTGATAGTTTCCCTTTGTTCCAATCAGCTCAAGCCATGCTAATATACGCTCATTTTTTGTTCCTATGTATAATTTTTTACCCCCACAACGCTTTGTTAATTCAACTGCTGAAGCTAACAGTTCCTGAAATACTTCTAAAGACTCTGCTAGACATGCTGTTAAATAACATGCTCCTGTTACGCTTGCTTCCTTTAAAATAAGCTCTCCTTTTCCAACTATATGTCCTTCAAAAAAACAAAATAAAATCCCAGTTCCATATTCAAATGTAGATGTTAAATATTTTTCTTCTAGTTTTGCTACTGTTATTTCTTCTTGCCCTTCTTTTTTTATAAATTGTAGCACTAATTGTTTTTCTTCATTTGATAACGTAGGATAACTTTTAATCACTCTAATTTCCCCCTTATTTATCTAAGTATTTATTTTAATATATTTCCACTCTCGCATACATACGCATCGATAATTTCTTCTTAATTCAACTAGCATCCATCAAATATGTTAAGCTCACTTCTTCTTTTCCTCCTAATTTTCTTTGGATATGCCTACTTTTCACTTATCTAAACTATATTTTTAACAATTTCGACTTTTTATGCATACTATATGAATTAATAATAGGACACAGGAAATTATATTTATTTTAATTAAAATACGTATGCTTTCCCTGCATGTATTTCAAATCAATCAACAATATACAATCTTTGGTAAAAACTTTTTTTACTATTAATTATTGTACAAAAGGGTGATGAAATGTATAAAGAAGCAATATGCATATTAGGAAGTAGTGGAGGGCTGGCTAAAGGTGTACTTTCCTTACTAAATAAATCAATAGTAGATCCTAATAGCCCAATTTATAAATTTCTAATAGATTGTCAAATTCATCTAATTGATAACAAACAAAAAGAGTTTTCTTATTTTGAAGGAAATTTCCCTCATTTAAAGGAACAAATAGCCTTATATGAGTATGACCTACAAGATACAGAACGATTTAAAGAAGATTTAATAAATTTTAAAATAAGTCTGGTTATAGATGTATCTTGGGCAGATACTGTTGAAATGCTAGGTTGTTGTAATGAATTGGGTATCATTTATATAAACTCTGCACTAGAAAATAGGATGGTAGACGAAGACCCAGATTATTGGGGGGTTGGCACATCTGCACGAAATGAAATATTTGAAGATGAAAAACCTTACTTTCAAAATACCACTGCAATCATTGGTAGTGGCATGAACCCAGGTGTCGTTCAATGGATGGCAATCGAATTAATAAAAAAAGGGAATGAAATACCTAAGGCTTGTTATATTGTTGAACATGATACTTCTTTCTTTAAAGATGAATCTCTTTCTAATACAGACACCATCTATGCGACATGGTCACCGGAATGTTTTCTTGATGAAACGATAGATAGCTTTCCTTTATTTGTTAAAAATAATATTCAGTTTTTAATGTATAACGAAGTCTATGAACAAGAATTTAAAGTATCTCTTGGGGACAAAAACTTTTATGGCTATTTAGTTCCTCATGAAGAAGTCATCTCTTTGGGTAATTTATATAAATTTGAATCAGGTTTTATCTATAGAGTAAATGAACACACTACAAATTTAATAAAAGATAACATCGATAATTTAGAAGTCTTATGGAATCGTCCAATGGAATTATTAGACCCTAGTAAATATGATTTAATGGGTGAAGATTTAGTAGGTGTATTGTTGGTTTATGAAAATAAAGAAATCTATATGTACAACGTTTCTAATAATGAAAAGGTTTATAGAGGTGCGACACGTTGCAGCATGAAAAGTGCTGCCTAATCATGAAGTGATTAGAACTGATAACCTAAGTGATGGAATGAAGGAGTAACGCCCCGAAACATCCCTCTAATACTCCGATGTGCAAATGATTTTGTAGGAAATCACTTGTACAAAGCTCGGTGAAGTCGGCTGAGAGTGTACCCTAATAAATTAAGCTAAGGAAATGCGAACCAGAGATGGTCGAGTACATGATAGGCCGGGAGTCTATAAAATACCTACGGTTAGAATGGCTGAAACAATGCAGCTAGACGAACCTCCGATTGTACAGGTCTAAAGGATTAATAAGTAGAAATGCTTATCCCATAAATAAATGGGGTGTTGCGAGGATGAGTAAAAATCTCTATTATGAAAATCCTTATTGTGTTACAGGCACAATCACGCACGCAGGCTTATAGGAGGAACCTAAGGGTATATATGAACAGATAGGGTTATTGGAACGTGGAAAGCTGGTAACATGGAGGAACTACATCCGAAGAAATGGTGTAAAGGAAACAATGTATGTTGATAACTTTACTTTATACCAGTGAGAGTGGTGGCATAGTACCGTTGACACCTATTGAAACGTAGGAAGAGGGATAGCCACTAGTCAAGAAAGACAATAAAACTTATTTTTACAATAATTATTAGTTTTGTATAACAAAAAAGCTATCATTCATTACATTGTAAAAGATAAGAAAATAGGTCCATCTTGATGGAACGCCGTATGCGGTGAAAGTCGCATGTACGGTGTGAATGAGGGGAAAAGATGACGATAACATCAAAGTCTTACCTATTCATATACTATGGAATAAGTGCAACGTATTTTCAAGTTGCATGTGGTATATATAGCGCTATTTGTACGGTTTTATTGGATGATTTACCTACTGGAATTTACTATGTTGATGAACTTTTACTTTATACTGACAGCCTATATGGGAAGTATTTATCCTATTATATGGATGAATTTATTGTAGGTGAAAATACATTCAGTGAAGGGCTACTTGAGAATCGGTTAAAATAAATGAAAAGGTAGTTGAAATTTACAGAAAAGCTTCTCTACTTCAACTACCTTTATTTATATCTAATTATTTTCACAGATTATTGCAATTCTATTAACAAACTAGACTAAAGAATAGCCAATCTGAATTAAGAAAATAGCAATTACTTCCTACCTCTTAGTATGCTTTACCCCAATAAACCATTGTTTCTGCTTTTTCACCACAGCATACACATGTATCTGTAATTTCTTCTTGTTCAAATGGCATACATCTTGATGTTAATCCTGCTTCTTCTTTAATTTTTTCTTCGCAATCTTGGTTTTTACACCACATTGCTTTAATGAATCCTGGTTTGTTATCTGCAATTTCTTTTAATTGCTCCATGTTGTGTGCTACATATGTTTTTTCTTGGCGATTATTTAATGCCTTTTGGAATAAGCTATTGTGAATTTCTTCTAGTAATTCTGCAATACGTGTATTGATGTTTTCAAAGGCAACAACTTCTTTTTCACGAGTGTCACGACGAACTAATACGACTTGACCATTCTCAATGTCTTTTGGACCAATTTCAACACGAACTGGCACACCTTTCATTTCATACTCGTTAAACTTCCAACCTGGCATTTTGTTTGATGTATCAATTTTTACACGTGCCACATTGCTAATCATATTTTTGATTTCTGTCGCTTTTTCAATAACACCTTCTTTATGTTGAGCGATTGGAACAACGATTACTTGTGTTGGTGCAACCTTTGGAGGTACAACAAGACCACTATCGTCACCGTGAACCATGATCATTGCTCCGATTACACGTGTTGTCATCCCCCATGATGTTTGATGTACGTATTGGCGTTTTTGGTTTTTATCGCTATATTGAATATTAAATGCTTTTGCAAAGCCATCGCCAAAGTTATGAGATGTACCGCTTTGTAGCGCTTTTCCATCATGCATTAAACTTTCAATTGTATATGTTGCCTCTGCACCTGCAAATTTTTCTTTTTCAGTTTTTTGTCCTTTAACAACTGGAATTGCTAAGTAACTTTCTAAGAAATCCGCGTATATATTTAGCATTTGAATTGTTTCTGCTTGCGCATCTTCGGCTGTGGCATGAGCTGTATGTCCTTCTTGCCATAAAAATTCTGTTGTACGTAAGAATGGACGAGTCGTTTTTTCCCAACGTACTACTGAACACCATTGGTTATATAATTTTGGTAAATCATTGTGACTTTCTACTGTTTTAGCGAAATGTTCACAAAATAATGTTTCTGATGTTGGACGTACTGCTAAACGCTCTTGTAATTTATCATGTCCACCATGTGTTACCCACGCCACTTCTGGTGCGAAGCCATCTACGTGATCTGCTTCTTTTTGTAATAATGATTCTGGAATGAACATTGGCATATAAACATTCTCATGACCTGTTTCTTTAAAACGACGGTCTAATTCTTTTTGAATATTTTCCCAAATCGCGTACCCATAAGGACGAATAATCATGCATCCTTTTACACTTGAATAATCAACTAATTCTGCCTTCTTTACAACATCTGTATACCATTGTGCAAAGTCTGTATCCATTGCTGTAATTGCTTCTACAAATTTCTTTTTACTCATTATTCTCTCTCCTTTTTTTGCAACAAAAAAACGCCAAGAATACTCACAAGGGACCATTCTTGGCGTTACCACCCTACTTATATTGTAAAAATAAAGTGAACCTTCCATCAGTGGGAGTTTTTTTATTCCCACTGATGGTTAGTTGAACGAATCGGGTCCTTACTGACACTTATCACTCACTTAAACTTTTTTAGACTTAACAAAGTATTAAAGTGAGCATTTTAGTGTCAGTTAAGACGGGATAAAAAACGCCTTGGATTATCTCTAGAGACCATCCAAGGCGTTACCACTCTACTTAACATGTAAAAAACACTTTTACAATATCACTCTTTATCGATATCGGGAAAACCCGCTGTAGCCTACTACTTTTTCGGTACAGAGACTCCAAGGCTGGTTCGGTATACGCTTTTGGAAATTCACACCATCCATTTCCTCTCTGTAAAAAGATATATACGTACTATTCCTCTTCTTTGTCGCTTATTTAGTTGATTAATATGTTAAGAAATTTTTTTATAACTGTCAACTCTTTTTTTCATTAATACTTGAACTCGCTTGCTTTCATTCATATAAACACCAAAAATAATTAAAAAGCCACCAAGTAGCATTAAGAAGCTTACCTTTTCATCTAAAAAGATAATCGATGTGACAATGGTCACAAGAGGCATAAAGTAAATATAATTAGACGTTTTAATCGAACCAATTACGGCAATTGCATGATTCCACATCACATAACATAATAAAGAAGCTAATATTGCTAAAAATAATAAATTTAAAATAACACCTGTATTAATATTTTCCATTTTAAAAAATCCTGTGTTCGTCGTAAACATAAACGGAATCATCGTAACAATTCCATAAAAGAAGGTTCTTCTTACAACGAATAAATTATTATAAGACGTATCTAGTTTGCGAATCAATACATTGTATACAGCAAATACAACAGCTGCGAGCAACGCCAATGCATCTCCTAATAAATTTAATTCCATCACTTTTCCGTTATAAATAATAAGGAAAATTCCAATCATGGCCATAATAAACCCTAATAAGAAATTTAGCGTGAACTTCTCATCCTTGGTTGTAAAGTGGGCAATAATTGCTGTAAATAACGGAATTGCTGCTGCATACAAACTCACATTTGATGCATATGTAAATTTAAGTGCCCAATTTTCTAATAAGAAATAAAAAGTTACACCAAATAATCCTAATAAGAAAAATAAAAACTCTTGTTTAAACGGCAACGGCTTTAATCCTTTTGGATATAAGACAAGCAATATAATAAAGGCAATTGCAAACCGATACATAATAATTTCTTCTGGTGTGAATGCATCAAATAACACTTTTGTTGAAATATAGGTAGTACCCCAAATAAAAATCGTAATAAATGCAAATACATGGCCAATCCATCGACTATTCCCCATCAAATTCCCCTCTTTTCTAACTCACAAACCCAACCCTTATCTTTTTTCTGAAATAACTAAACAAAATGTAGCTATTGGGCCTAGTAACAATGACAACAAAAACCAATTTAAGCCCGATCGATTTTTCCCTTGGGCAATACCAGCATTAATAAGTGCCAACGTTCCCCATCCAACAAAATAGCTTTCATTCATCTTGTTATCCCCCTAGTTAGCTAAATTTTTCACTAATTGTGGTAACCATTGTTCTAATTTTGAAAAACAAAAACCCTTTGATTGTAATAAAGCATTACTCATATACCAATCATCCTCTACCCCAAATGGAGAATGATCGGTTTCATCTTGTATGTCCATCACGACATTCGCTTTTTTATTTGTCACTTTTTCAATTAAGTTTATTAATTCATTCATTCCAATGGCATCAGTTGACGTTGCATTTACAGGCCCAACAATGTCATTTTCTCCTATAAACAACAGAACATCTGCCGCCTCTTCTGATGTAATAAAACTCATTTTTGCCTCTTTATTTGGAAAATAAATAGCAGCATTGTTTTTCGTCCGTTCAATATGCCAATGTAACCTTCTTGTATAATCATCTTCCCCTAATACAATTGGAAATCGAACAGCTACAGCTGGAAAAAGATTTTGTTGAAACAAAACTGCTTCAGCCATTTGCTTTCCTTCTTTATATGAAAAATCCGTTCTTCCTCCCTTTTTTATTTCCACATCTAATGGATTAAAGTTCCTTTCTACGATTGGTGAATTGCCTTCTTCATAAACCGATAAAGTAGATGTAAGTACATACTTTTTTACTCTTCCCTTTAATGTTTTCATTGCAATCATCATTTCGTTAGAAGAATAGCAAATATTATCATACACAATATCCCATGTTTCCTTTTTTAATGCGTCAAAGCTCTCGTCTTTAATAGCTCGATCTAATACAATTCGATTTACAGCATCCCCAAATTCATCCTTACTCTTGCCACGTGTGGCAATTGTCACTTCATACCCTTTTTCAATTAATTTCATCACTAGCCGCTTTCCAAAAAATCGCGTTCCACCAAAAACCAATACTTTTTTCATCTCTATCCCTCCTTTATATGCCTTCTATTATAACAAGAATTATACGAAATATTTCGATAATGTAGTATGATATAAGTAAAATATTTTTTGGAGGAAAATATGAAAACAACTATTTATTTCGTCCGCCATGCACAATCGGATCTTTCTATTAAAGATGACTTAACGCGACCACTTACAACAGAAGGAGAAAAAGCCGCAAAACAATTAACAAACATCCTCTCTAACCAAGCTATTGATGCTATTTTTTCAAGCCCTTGTATTCGATCCATTGATACTGTAAAACCTTTTGCCAAACAAAAAAAACTACCAATTACAATCAAAAATGACTTTGCTGAACGACGTGTTGGTACATGGGTAGACGATTTTCAATCCTTTTCTTCTACTCAATGGGCTGATTTCCATTATAAGCTTGAACAAGGTGAATCCTTATTTGAAACTCAAGCAAGAAATATTGCTGCACTACAAAAAATAGTAAAAACACATCCAAATCAAGCTGTCATCATTGCTACTCACGGTACTGCATTATCTACTATTGTAAATTATTACGATTCAACCTGTACGTATGACTATTTCCTTTCCATTAAAGATAAAATGCCTTATGTACTTCGATTTACCTTTGAAGATGGGATATTCCAAGAAATGAAAGAAATCTCCTTACATGTTGCCTACTAAAAAAAGCAATCCATTTCAGATTGCTTTTTACTCTATATAAATCATTTTCTTCGTCATCCCACCATCAATTGTTATATTCTCGCCAGTAATAAAATCATTTTTAGCATCCGTTAAAAAGAAACAAGCACGACCAATATCTGCTGGTGTACCTACTCGTTGTGATGGATGTTGGTGATGATCTACTTCTCGTAACTGTTCATAATCCTTCGTTTCAATCCAACCTGGACTAATACAATTTACTGTAATGTTATCACTTCCTAAAGAAATAGCTAAGGCATGTGTTAAGGCGACAATTCCGCCTTTTGATGCAGCATAAGCTTCACTGTTTGGCTCTGACATAAATGCCCTAGTTGAAGCAATGTTAACAATTCGTCCGCCCCCATGTTTTTTCATCACTTTTGCACATTCACGAGCCATAAAAAATGTGCCCTTTAAGTTACTATCTAATACTTCATCCCACTGCTGTTCCGTTATGTCATAAGGAGAAAACCATCGTGATAATCCAGCATTGTTAATTAATATATGGATAGTACCTAGCTTTTCCTCTATATCTTCTATTGTGCGAACAATATCCTTTACAGATTGTAAATCAATTCCATATGTATATACATCATTGCTCTGTCCCATTAATTGTGCAGCTATATTTTTCAATGCAACAATATCTCGATCAATTAACACAAGGGTTGCTCGTTCACTTCCATACATCTTTGCTAGTTGTAAGCCAATTCCATTCCCTGCTCCTGTAATAACAACTACTTTATCTTTATACATCCAATCACCTCTAGTTTACTTTTTTTCCCATTTGTTTACTAACCATTTACACCTTCATTAAAACCTTCTCCATAAAAAATGATAACATTTCTATTCCGTCACTTCTTTTTGCCTAGACTCACCTTTAATTATAAAAGAATAAAATGTATCGTCATACATAGATAATAAAAAAGCTGTTCAACTAAGAACAGCTTAATTCGCTATATTTTCTTTTATGTATTGCAATGCTTCTTCTACGTGACCTTTTACCTTTACTTTGCGCCACTCTTTTACAAGCTCCCCTTCTGTATTAATAATAAAGGTCGAACGTTCAATTCCCATATATTCTTTGCCAAAATTTTTCTTTAGCTTCCAAACACCATACGCCTCTGCTGCTACATGTTCCTCATCAGCCAATAATATAAATGGTAAGTTATATTTTTCAATAAACTTTTCATGACGTGCTACCGAGTCTGTACTAATCCCGATGATTACTGCATTTACTGCTGAAAAATCCTCATGTTTATCACGGAAATCACAAGCTTCTGTTGTGCATCCTGGCGTCATATCTTTTGGATAAAAATAAAGGACGACATTTTTGTTGCGGAATTGAGAAAGGCTTACTTCCTTTCCTTCACTCGTTTGGAGTGTAAAATTTGGCGCTAATTGTCCAATTTGTGCTGTCATATTTCTTCACCTCCTATTTATTCTCTACCTCATTATACCATTTTGGAATCGTACATTGAAATTGGTTATAATCATTAATAATCATCTCGCATCGCTTTATCATTTCTTGGACATCCTTTTCACCAAAAGGAATGGACCATGGAATCGCACCGATAACTACCATTGCCATATACAAAGCAAGCAACTCAAAAAATTCATCTGGAATTTCTCCATCAAAGTAGCCATCTAATTGACCTTTGGAAAACATAGGGCTTACTTTTCTACTGAATTGCATCATTCTGTTAAACTCTTCTACATGATCCCCATAATCCCAGCGATTAAAATCAATGACACCAACTTTTCCATTTGGCATATAAATAAGGTTCCCAACATGAAAATCGCCATGTTGCAAAACTTGTTGGCGATTTTGTAACAAATGGAGATGATTTTCAATATAGGAAATGACAAATTGCTCCTCTTTTAAAGCATATCCACAACTTAAATAGTTGTTTTTATTCCTATTCCACTTCCTTCTAATTATCCCTTCCCAATTTCCTTGCTTGATCGGTGCAGGGATTGAATGAATCCTCTTCAAAATTACTCCTGCTTCTTTTCCTAATTCATACTGTTCTTCTAAAGAAAGAGTTGGCAACACTTCACTAAGTTCGATACCTTCTATCCAAGTTAAGATCATATAAACATATTCACCAGTAATGCCAAATTCAATTGGCTTTGACATTTGAATTCCTAATTGATCAAACTGACTTAAAGCTTCAAACTCTAGTTTTTTATTCTCATAAAAACCCTTATCAGAAACACGAAGAAGGAGATTATCTCCTTCTTCTGTTACAATCTTATATTTTCGATCGGGTGACCAACCTTTATGAATTTGATTTACCATCTTCCATCTATGACTATCCAGAATATGTTGACGCAAGAAATCTACTTCATTCATTCAATCCCCTCACTTTTTCGTTTACTTTACAGAAATAGAATAAACTGTATGGAATGTCTCTTTTTCCTCTAATACGTTAATACCCATTTTCTGTGTGAAATCACCATTACTTGTTACTGTATCTGCAATGCCATGCCAAGGTTCAATACAAATAAATGGCGCAATTTCATTAGTAGCCTCGTTATATGGAGACCAAATCCCTACATATGGAAAATCTTTAAATGTTACATGTACCATATGATCATGCTTATCTGTAACAATCGAAATAGCCTCGACATTACCATAAACAACCGCATCATTTTTAAAATATGCTGGCGTTACACTTATTTCTGTTGGAGCCAAAATGTCAGTTGCTTCGCTAATCAGACCACCATCAACCGTATATGTTTTTACGTTCTCACCACAGTGTAAACGCAATTTGTAATCTTCTGTTTTTGTTCCAGTAATCATTGGTACATTAAATGCAGGGTGACCCCCAATTGAGAAATACATTTTTTCTGCTCCAATATTTTTCACGTCCCAAATAACATCAATTGTATGACCTGTTAATTTATATGTAATTTGAAGTTCGAATTCATATGGATATTTTTTTAATGTTTCTTCTGTTGAATGAACTACAAATGTAGCACAATCTACTTCTTGTTTAACTAATGTAAATTCCATATCCCTAGCAAATCCATGCTGAGATAACGTATATTGTTCACCTTTTGCCATATACACATGATCTTTTAATCTGCCGACAATTGGAAATAGTACAGGTGATGTACGGCCCCAATACGCCGCATCTGCGCACCACATATGCTCAATTTTTGTTTCCTTATTATATAAACGTTTTAACTCTGCTCCATGAAGGGCAATTTCTGCTATAAGTACATTATTTTCTAGTTTAATCATGTTGAATCTCCTTTAGAAAGCGTTTTATTTTCTTATAATAGAATAACATATTTTTTCTTTTAGTTGTCTTTTTTTCTAACTATACACTAACCTCTTGTAAATACAAATTCACTTTCAGTTGATAAGTCATCGTTAAATACATATCCTTCTAGATTAAATCCTTTTATTCCTTCTAACTGATTTACCTTATTTTTTGCTAAATATTGAATCATTAATCCTCTTGCTCGTTTTGCATAGGTTCCTATTAATTTATATGTATCCCCTTTTCGTTCTTTAAATGTAATCATCACGATAGGATATTTTTTTGCAATCTTTTTCAAATCTAACGCTTTGCTATACTCTGTTGAACATAAATCAATTAATACTTTTTCCCCTATAGAATGTTCGATTTCTTCAATTATCTTTTCAGTAAGTATTTCTCGCCAAAATTGATATAAATTTTTTCCTTTTGAGTTAGCCAGTTTCATTGCCATTTCTAATCGATATTCTTCTATTAAATCAAAAGGACGAACCATTCCATATAATCCAGACAAAATACGGACTGCTTCTCCAACATATTCTAACTGTTCTTTTGTATACGTTTCTATTTCCATCCCTTTATACATAGCTCCATGATAAGAAAGAATAGCTGGATGAGTTGGATTGTCAAAAAAATGTTGGAAACGTTTATGGTTTGTTTGAGCTAACGTAGGCGACATCTTCATCTCTTTCCCTAATTCTTCAACTGAAAATAGTTTCAATCGCTCAATTAACTCTTTCGTTTGCTCTAAAAATGGTGGTTGTGTCGTTTCTAGTTCTTCATTTACCTTCAATTGTTCAAATGTTTTTGCTGGTGATATAATAACAATCATGTTTAATCCTTCCATTATCTATTTTTCCATCATTTTATCATGTTACAATGCATGTGAAAATAGATAAGGAATCTTCAAACATCTAATTATATACATAAAAAATTGATTCATTATCAATTGAGATTTCTTCTTCATTAATCAGCAGAAGAAATTATTTTGAAAGAGAATATTCGAATATTAAAACTTAAACATAATACTCTCTATCCCGCCCTAACTGACACTAAAACTCCCACTTCTAAACTTAGCGAAAGCAGGAAAGTTTAACAGGAAAGTTTAAGTGGGAGATAAGTGTCAGTAAAAGCCCGATTGGTTCAACTACCCCTCAGTGGGAGATGAATGGAAACTCCCACTGAGGGAAGTTTCACTTTATGTATATACATTTTTAATAATTCTTGCAGATAAAAACTAGATGGCAATTGTCATCTAGTTTTTATGGTCAACCATTAAACTAAAAAGTCGAACACTTTCTCCCATGACAACAGGAGCTGCCATCCATCTTCATGGGCCTAGCCCTATTAAATGAAAGAATAAAAATAGGCATAAAAAATCAATTTTATGACATCTTTAGGTCTGTCTGTCGTTTACTTTTCAAGAACATTTATCCATCAACGATCGATTTATAATCTTTTGTTGACTTCACAACTGTGCAATAATTTAATAAATCATCAACTGTCTGTTTCCAAGTATGATGTTCTGGATTATCTCTTCGTATATAGGCAAAATTTTGTTTGTCCGTTACATAGATCTTAAATTTATGTTTACGACAATCCATAGTGAAAATATCATCTTCATCACAGTTTCTATCTGAAAATTTCACTTTGTTGTAAACACTCTTTTTAAATACCAGTGTTGCCCCTTTTAAATTCATATCCTCTGGTAAATAATTATTTTCATAATTAGGGACATGAATTGCAAGTAATTCTTGATCTTCAAAATAAAGATACGACGTGATTTTTCCAACAATAGATGCATTCTTTTCCTTTAAAGCAGTCATGGCCTGTGTCAGATATTTAGAGGAATAGTAATCATCATCATCAAATTTAGCTATGTGATCATACTTTGCTTTTTCAATTCCGAAATTCAGACAGTGGCCTAATGAAATAGATTCTGATAATTGATATACAGAGACATTTTTAAAGGATCGTGCTTTTTCTTTCCATTTTTTAATATTCATGGAATCGTTATTGATAATGACGATTAATTCCTTTTCCTTCCAATCTTGTTTTTTGTAATTATCTAACACATTATCAATATATGTTTCCCTTTTTGTACACGTAATAATAGATACCATTAATTCCTTCCCTTTCTATCTATGCATTTTTAAAAAAGGCATAAAAACTATATTAGTTGAGGTACGTTTAAAATCTTTAATTAATATAGTATATGGAGTATCGAAAAAGGAGTGACAACCTTTATTCTATTTTATTGAAAGAGGTGTATTACCAATGGCGAGAAGTCAACAAAAATTGGTTTCACTTACGTTTGACGATGGCCCCTCTCTATATACAAATCAAATTCTTGATATTTTAGATGGATATAACGTTAAAGCAACATTTTTTGTCGTAGGTGAAGCCGTAAGCAAGTACCCTGAAATTATTAAACGTATAAAAAAAGAAAAACATGTAATAGGAAATCATACTTGGAATCATCCTTCAATCTTTGATATCTCATCATCAGAATTATCTAATCAAATATTGAAAACAAATGCAGTAATAAAAAAAATTCTTAATGAGGAACCGACATTATTTCGAGCACCATATGGAAACATTGGCCGCAAGTCTTTTCAGCTCATCCAGGATTTAGGACTTACATCTGTATTATGGAATGTTGATAGTCTAGACTGGTCTTTTAATGAGCGATCTTTGATTAAAGAACAAATTAAAAAATATATACTATCTGACAGTATCATTCTTTTACATGATGGAGATGCATATGGAAGTGGTCCTAGGGATGTGACCGTTAAATCCTTACCACGAATAATTGATTATTTGATACAAGAAGGTTACAAATTTATCACTATACCTGAATTTCATCAACAGCGTTTTAAGATAGAGAAATGGTAAAAAAAAATAATCGGAATTACATTAGGATGTTTATAATGGGCACATACCCCTTCTAAGAATTTGTTGTTTGGTAAATAAATCGAAATTACAACAATAATCAGAAAATTTACGTAGCATAAAAACCTCTAGTTAACCGTATGAAGATAAATGGAACTATTTGTTATTTGATCATATTCAGCTAGAGTTATTACTGGAATTTTTGATATAGCCACTCAGTATTTTCACAAGATCAGCCAACACCTGTTTAGCTTCTAAAATATCCGTATAAAGTTCCTTTTTTATCTTATTAGATATTGACCAGTCTTTCGGAGTAGAATCAATTAAGTCTGAAATAAAGCTTTCCTGTATTCCCATGACTTTTTGAAGGAAAAAGGTAAGCTCTTTTTCATCATTCAACATGGACAAACACCACTTATGCACATTGGAGAGTTCAAACTTTTCGGGTTCATCTAGTATTTTCTCTAATTCTTTTTTATTTGGATAACAATTCCCATGATCTATGATATTTATGAAAAATTTAGAATCCCCAATTGGACTCAACAATATATTACTTTCATCACGATCAATATTTCTTAGCCAAAAATCAAATATTAAAATGCCAGCTAATATGCTACGATTAACGATCTGTTCTTTTTCTATTTTAACCCACAGTCCCATGGAATTATCTAAATACAAACTCGCAAATTGACTACCGGATGTAAAGTTATATTTTTTCAGATCATTTTTGAGAAGGAATTCATCTGATACATTTACAATCTCAAAAGGAACGGTTGGAAGACCGATGTGTGTAGCCAGCGTTGTGCAAACCAATTCTCTCATTAGCATTCGGTCCCCTTGTGGATTATTTTTGAACTTCACTAAATATTTTTTGTTATCGCTAAATATTACTATTTGAGGATTGGATTGAGCGATTTTTGGTTGTCCATCCCTATTAATTGAATCCATGAGTTTTATTGGACGAAGCATAGATTTTCTTCTCATCAAACATAACCCCCTTCTATATAAGTTATATTCAAAAGAATTCAAATTGATTTACAGTTTATGCGATTCATCTAAAATCTAATCAAATAGCTGAATTCATAAAAAACAAATTCTTTTTTAAGCAGCTTTCTTTAGTTTTATTTGTAAACGACAAATAAAACTAAAGATGCCATAAAATTGATTTTTTAGGTCTACTTTTATTCTTTCATTTATTAGGGCTAGGCACCCTACATATGTATGGTAGCTCCTGTAACCATGGCAGAATGCGCTCGACTTTTCTTTGCTCGATAGATCGATATTGGGCATGATCTCAAACAAGTACCGAAGATAATGATAGTAACTCAATCCATTCTCTTTTGCTCTTTCAACAAGATTCACGATTTGCGTAAATCCATCAATGGATTTACGCAAATCGGTTTCCCTTGTGCCAAATAAACTTGTTCTATCGTTGGTTCATGAATCATTGTTTTTTTATTGCCTTCATAACCTGTTGAAACAGAATGGGTTCAAATAGATGATTGCTCTCGAACATCATGTCCTCCACATGGATCAGAAGGAAAGAGGGCTCCTCTTTCTTATTAGAAAGAACAACTGGCATCCATCAGCAATATAATTGCTTTTCTACACCATTGAACTTTTTCCACCAATAATAAAATTGGGAGCAGTGCACTTGATAGACCTCACACCACTTACGGATACTTAAACCACTGGAACGACAAGCGTCCACTCAATTTTTCCACTCTATTGATTGATCTATTTTAGCCATAAAAAATCTCCTTTCCGTCTTATACGTAAGGAGATTATGGCATGGAACGGATGCTATTTATAATTGAGGACAATTTAATGCTTACATCTATACTCATTTCTTTATTAATCTGTGCATAAATTTAACTTTTTCCCCAGGTTTGACTCTTTCATCTATACTCATCTCTTCTACAGATTGGCAAGACCATTCCCCTGTTGATCCTGTTGACCCTGTTGATCCTGTTGACCCTGTTGACCCTGTTGATCCTGTTGA